>JAUHXT010000103.1 GCA_030426925.1 Alphaproteobacteria bacterium
GGGATAACGGGCCGATGTATAATAATCCAACCTTTTTCAAATTTGCCGTTCAGTTTGAATTCAGTCCCAAAATGCGGGAACGTTTTTATATTAAGCTGGCACAGTTGCTGGAAAACGGGGTGCAGCTGGATGTCGCGCTGAACCAGTTGCAGAAAATGTCCGCCCGCTCAAAAGGGTCTATCCTGCCTGTCCTGTATGGTCGCTGGCGGCGTAATGTGGCGAACGGTATGAATTTCGGGGATGTTGTCGGCCAATATATTCCCAGCGCGGAAGCAATCTTGTTGGAAACAGGTGCATCATCGGGTCATTTGGTTGATTCTTTGTACAATGCAGCCGAAACGGTGCAGCAGCAATCAAAAGTAAAAAATGCCATTATATCGAGCGCGGCCTATCCGATCGTTTTGTTCCTGATGCTGATCGCTGCGCTGATTTTGTCGTCCTTTATGGTGATTCCGACCTTTGCCGAAATCCTGCCGGTGGATGAATGGCAGGGCGCTGCAAAGATCACCGCCGCCGTCACGCAAGTGATCCGCGATTACGGCCTTATATTGCTGGTTTTCTTCATTCTGACCAATATCACGGTGTTTATGTCGTTGTCCCGCTGGACCGGGCGCGAGCGCATGCTGGTGGAAAATGTTATTCCGTGGAATTTATACCGTATGTGGCAGGGATCATCATTTTTACTGTCCGTAGCGGCTTTGATGAAAGCCGGTGTGAAGCTCGATGAAGTGTCGTTAACAAAAATCGCACGCAACACAGAGCCGTATCTGGCACAGCGGATTAATGCAATTAAACGGGGAATCATCTCCGGGGAGAACCTTGGAGAAGCTCTAAATCAGACAGGATTCAGCTTTCCGGACGAAGAATTAATCGCCGATTTACGGATTTATGCGACTTTGCGGGGGTTTGACAAAAACTTGCTGAGGATAACTCAGACATGGGTGAATGATCTGGTAGATAAAGTCAAAGTCTCTATGCGAGTTTTAAATGTAGTTGTGCTAGTATTGATAGCGATCGTGATTGGATTTTTGATATCCTCGCTTTATGGAATAGTTCAACAGATTCAGGCAGCGGCATAGATTAACATAATTTTTGTTCGTTTTTAGAAGGGACCGAAGATGGAACAAACAGTATTATTGGTCAAGAACCGTCAACGTAAAGAGAGCGGTTTTTCTCTTTTGGAACTCTTATTGGTTGTTGGCGTCGGTGCGCTCCTGCTCCTTGCGGGTATCGGTACATATCAGCTGGTAACGTCCGGCAGTACGTCAAACGAAGCAATTCGTCTGATTGCCACAGTAAAGCAGCAAACACAGCGCGCGTTCCAGGGGCAACAGACATATGGCGCCGCCGGGGCGAATCTCGTTCCAACATTGATTGCTATGCAGGCATTCCCCTCAGGCGTTGTAAACCCGGCCGGGACAGCGGCGATTGACCCATGGGGCGGTACGATGACAATTACGGCAGCCGGTGCTGGCGGCGCGAACTTTGCGATTGCCTTGCCAACCGTGCCGACATCAGCCTGTATCCAGATTGGAACGGCCTTTACAGAGAATGATACGGATTTCGTCTCTCTGGTTGTTGGCGGTACGACGTTCAATGTCGGAAACCCGATTTCAACGGCCAACCTGACCACGGCATGCAGTAGCGCGGCCAACGTGACCATGACCTGGACATTCTTCTAAAACTCACCAAATCTTGGTAGACTGGAAACCGCGCAGTTCTCGCGCGGTTTTTTATTTTCCTGTATCATTATAGAAATTAATAAAATTTTAGATAAATTGTTAGATAATTGAAAAATAAGGGTTTTTTGATTTGTGCTTGGGCGGTCAAAATGAATAACAAACAGGTGAAAGCGCACCGCGTTTTACCGTTTCTTCCAATGGGATTGGAAGAAAAGCCTTTATTTTTCAATAAATTAGACAAGATATGCTCTTGCGCCGGCCTTAAACATACCGACTCAGCGCAATCCGGCTACGGTATGCTGGCGGCACTGTTCTTTGTGTCTTTCATTGCCGGAATGACCACCTTGTCGATTGATTTTGAACGCAAACGGCTGGAACGTTCCCAGGCATCTGCGGCTGCGTGGCATGTAGCGACCCTGTCCAAGGCTGCCCGTATTTATGTCCGCAATAACTCATTCCCGACCGCTACGGCGGATACGGACGGCGATGGCCTCGCCGATGACAACAACAATGATGGAATCGTGGATGATACTTTTTCCATGGTTGCGCTTCAGGCTGACGCCGACAATGTAATACCCATCACATTAAACGATTTAAACAATGCCGAATTGCTGCCACCCAATTTTACGCTTACCAATGTCTGGGGGCAGGACGCCAATATCTTCGCTGCGCTGTATCCGATGACCGCCGGGCCAATCCAACAACAACCGGCGGCCTATGTGTTATTGGATGAGGGCCCAAGGCCAAACCCGTTAAACATGAAATCATTGGTGATAGAGGCCGCCCAGTTCGATGCTTCATTCAATGCACCCATCTTTGACAATACCGGCGCAAACGTCACAGGCGATTGCGACGGTGATGGGGAAGAGGACCTGGCGAATTGGGGTGCCGGAAATTCGGAATGCCTCGACATATCTGATTATACGCGCTTTGGTGTCGCTGCCGCCTTTCAGCCCGGCTCTTTGATTGTGCCGACCTGGCGTATGGAATTCCATGATGATCGTGCGATGCTGCGTTATCGCCAGCCCGGCCTGTCGGATGCGAATACAATGCTGACCGATCTGAAATTCGGTGAAGAAGCCGTCGATGCCGCCGGCGCTTGTACAGATTTCCTCGATGTTTTTATCCCTGATGGGACAGCCACCGACTTCACAGACGCGAACGGCAATACCTACAATCAGGTGTCATCGGGGGTTTGTAAGGTCATACCGGAAGAAGCGGATGTGAACCCCCACGCAATAACGCAAAACAATATCATTGAACGGGATCGCCGCGTGGATATTCAGAATGTATCGAATCTGGATATTCGGCAGGTCATTTTGGCGGACCAGCAACTTGAAAACCCAACCGTTCCGGTACAGGAAATTCAATACGATTATGCCGCTGCAACGTTCGCCACCGATGGAGCTTCGGCGGGCGTCACAGGAAGTCCGACGAGTGATGTTATCGTAGTAGAAGGCCGCGCCGCCGCAGGTGCTGATCCTGGCGCGCCCGGTGACGTTATTGTTGGCGGAAGCATGCACATTACCAACCGTATGGGCAACCCGCATACTAACCCTGCAAACTACATTCCAAGCTTATCGTTCCGCGGTGTATTGGCAGACGGCAGCAACAGTCCGGCAGTGAACGAACTGTCCGTAGACCATAATTTGACGGTCGTCAGCCGTAATGGCAATAACCTTTCCATGCTGGTAAACGGGTTCGCGGAAGTCGGTCAGGCCAATATACAGCAAGACACATTGGTCGATAACATGGTAGTGGATGTCAGCAACCCGGCGAATTTTTATGGCAGCAGCGTTATTGATATCACGAACCTGGTGGTGGATCCGGCCAACACAAACTTTAACGAAGGTGTTTTGGCTTCCAACCTGAATTTAACGGGTATCCCGAACCTGAACATTCCATTGCTTGATGTTGTAGGGACTTTGACCACGCAGGGTATGACCGTATCCGGT
The DNA here is from genome assembly GCA_030426925.1 of Alphaproteobacteria bacterium. Lineage (GTDB taxonomy): Bacteria > Pseudomonadota > Alphaproteobacteria > Micavibrionales > Micavibrionaceae > JAUHXT01. The sequence continues at coordinate 3,638 of JAUHXT010000103.1, forward strand.
ACCTCTCCGATTGCCGGGTACTCTTTAATCGTCGATCAGGCAGCATCAAGTGGAGATCTGACGGTGACCGGAACTCTGGATGTTGGGAACGAATTGCAAACCCCCGGCAATGCCGTTATCAATGGCGGCACGAATCTCCAGTTCTGTGCAGCGCAGGGCCGTTGCCCGGACATTTCCGAAGAACCCCCGGCCTGTGCAGGTGTCACATGCTGATACGGTTTTTCAAAAAGCATAATAATAGTTCAAATGCAGAACGGGGCTTTTCCCTGCTCGAACTTCTGTTTGTTATCGGTGTGTCCTCTGTCATTTTGTTGGGCAGTGTAAGGATGGCTGACAGCTGGGCCGAAGATTTACGGGATTTAAAAGAAGCGCAATATCTGAAGAACGTTATGGATGCCGCGCAATTATACGTACAAAACAATTTTGATACGATCTGGGAAGACCCGTTGTTAATGAATGAAGCCGATCCCACGGTGAATGTCGATGGCACGTTAACATGGAACCTGAACAACCCGGGACGTGTTCTCCGTCTGGGTATGGATGCGCCATCTAACGGTCGTCCAGCGAATTTCTTTTTACAAGACGCGATTAGCGGAACATTAAGAACGCAATTTCCTTTGCGATCACCACTAGGTTTTGAACCAAAGATATATATACGAAACAACGGCACGTCCCCGGTACAGGAAACCAGAACGTTGGAATTA
>JAUHXT010000104.1 GCA_030426925.1 Alphaproteobacteria bacterium
GCGCCATGCTATCTACTCTATTTGCCCCTTTACTTTTGTAGTCATATGGGTAAAGAAAGAAGGCGAAAAGTTCAATATTTTCTTTGGTTTTAATACGTCTTCCGTGGTTGAATAACAAAACGATGCCAAAACTAAAAATCAATAATATCGAAATTGAGGTCGAGCCGGGGACATCCATCCTGCAGGCGGCAGAACAGCTGGGCTTTGAGATTCCGCGTTTTTGCTACCATGACCGTATGTCCGTACCGGCAAATTGCCGCATGTGTCTTGTCGAATTGGAAGGCGCGCCGAAACCTGTTGCGTCCTGCGCTATGGCAGCCGGTGAGGGGATGGTCGTTCATACCGACTCGGAGCGTACCAAAAAGGCGCGCAAGGGCGTTATGGAGATGCTGCTCATCAACCATCCGCTGGATTGTCCGATTTGCGACCAGGGCGGCGAATGTGATTTGCAGGACCAGGCCATGGCCTATGGTTTTGACCGTTCACGCTATCACGAAAACAAGCGTGCGGTGAAAGACAAGAATTTGGGGCCGTTGATTAAAACGGTGATGACCCGCTGTATTAACTGTACACGCTGTGTGCGTTTTGGTGAGGAAATTGCCGGTGTTACCGAACTGGGGCAGCTTAACCGCGGGGAAGATGCGGAGATTGGCACATTTGTGCAAAAGGCCGTTTCCACCGAACTGTCCGGGAATATGATTGATGTGTGCCCGGTTGGTGCGCTGACCTCCAAGCCGTATGCATTTAATGCGCGCCCGTGGGAGCTTAAGAAAACAGAAAGCGTGGATGTGATGGATGCCGTGGGTTCCAACATACGTGTTGATTCACGCGGGCGGGAAGTTTTGCGGATTTTACCGCGTTTGAACGAAGAGGTGAATGAGGAATGGATCAGTGACCGGACGCGTTTTGCCTATGACGGTTTGAAAAAGAACCGACTGGACCGCCCGTATATCCGTGATGCAAAAACGCGCAAGTTGCGTGAAGCGACTTGGGAAGAGGCGTTGGCGCTGGTTGCCGAGAAAATGAAAACATTCCCGTCCGAGCAGATGGCTGCCTTTGCGGGAGATTTATGTGATGCCGAGTCTATGCTGGCGTTAAAAGACCTGATGAATGCGTTTGACGCTGACAGGCTGGAATGCCGGGTGGATGGTGCGCAGTTTGATGAAACACAGCGTGCGGGGTATATTTTCAATTCATCTATTGCCGGTATAGAAGAAGCGGACGCGATCCTGATGGTTGGTACAGACATCCGCAAGGAAGCCGCGATCATTAATGCGCGTATACGCAAAACATGGATGGAAAAACGTATTCCGATTTCCCTGATCGGTGAGAAGGCTGACCTGAATTATCCGTGCTATCATGCCGGGAAAACGTTGCAGGACCTTGAAAAAATGGTCAAGGGGCATGTAGGAAAGGTGAATGCCCAAAAGCCGATGATGATTGTCGGTATGGGGGCGTTTCTGCGCGAAGACGGTTTGCATGTGCATGGCATGCTGCGTGATGCGGCAGAAAAGCTGGGCTGTATTAAAGAAGACTGGAACGGGTTTAACATCCTGCATACGGCGGCGTCCCGTGTGGCGGCGCTGGAGATGGGGTTTGTTCCACATATGCCGTTTGAATACGATGAAATGAGCTTTGTGTACCTGCTGGGGGTTGATGATGGTTTTGTGCTAAACCGTCTGCACCCCGATGCGTTTGTTGTGTATCAAGGGCATCATGGTGATGCAGGTGCGGCGCGCGCGGATGTCATCCTGCCCGGCGCGGCCTATACCGAGAAGAACGGTATTTATATGAATACGGAAGGGCGCGTGCAGCGCGGGCGTAAGGCTGTGGACTCGCCCGGTGAAGCGCGTGAAGACTGGAAGATCCTGCGGGCGCTGTCGGAAGTGGCGGGGCATACGTTGCGGTATGACGATCTGGCGCAGCTGCGTGAGCGGATGGTCAACGAGTTTCCTCAATTCGACCTGCTTGATGAATTGGCGGTTGCTGAGTGGCAACCCTTTGGACTGAATGGCAAGGTGGCCGGAGATCCGTTGCGTTCCCCGGTACAAAATTTCTATATTACAAACCTGATCACGAAAGCTTCGGGTACCATGCAGCAATGTTCCGAAACCTTTCATTCAGAAGATGCCATGTACGCGGAGGCCGCAGAATAATGAGTAAAACGACAATCGAAATGGTTGAAGAATTTCATGAAACCTACGACCTGCCAGTTCGGGACGGTATTGATTTGACTTGCGAGCAGACCAAGCAATTGCGGATTAACCTGCTGGCTGAAGAGCTGGACGAATTAAAAGAAGCACTGGCCAATAATGACCCGGTCGAAACGCTGGATGCTTTGATTGACCTGCAATATGTTCTGGACGGGGCGTTTTTATCGTTCGGTATGCAGGATTTGAAAGGTCCGGCATTTGAAGAAGTGCACCGTTCCAATATGTCCAAGTTGGGTGAAGACGGGAAGCCGATCCGCCGTCCCGAAGACGGGAAGGTGATGAAGGGGCCGAATTATTTCAAACCCGATATCGCGCAGTTTATTAAAGACAAGAAAGAGGCCGCGTAATGACCGAGCTTTGGAACCAGTATGGAATGGATACGGTTTTTATGCTGGCGCATATGGGCGCGATTGTCGGTGCGGTTCTTGGCGCGGTTGCCTATTATACATATCTTGAACGCAAAGTGATGGGCGCGATGCAGCGCAGGCAGGGGCCGATGACGGTCGGTCCGTTTGGTCTGTTGCAGCCGATTGCGGACGGTTTGAAACTGTTGTCCAAAGAAACGATTATCCCGTCTCAGGCGAACCGTCCGGTGTTCCTGATTGCACCGATGCTGACCTTTGCGTTGGCGTTGATCGCATGGGCGGTTATTCCGGTCAGCGCGAAAATCGTACTGGCGGACATTAATGTCGGGATCCTGTTCCTGTTCGCGATTTCGTCCATGGGCGTGTATGGCGTTATCATGGCGGGCTGGGCGTCGAATTCCAAATACGCGTTTCTTGGGGCGCTGCGCTCCGCGTCGCAAATGGTGTCATATGAAGTGTCCATGGGGCTTATTATCGTCACTGTACTTCTTTGCGCCGGGTCATTGAACCTTACCGAGATTGTCGTGGCGGACCGTCCGTTCTGGGTTCAGGTGATGCTGTTCCCGATGTTTATTGTGTTCCTCGTGTCCATCTTGGCGGAAACGAACCGTGCGCCGTTTGACTTGCCGGAAGGGGAGTCGGAGATTACCGGCGGGTTTATGGTGGAATATTCGGCTATGACTTTCGCGCTGTTCTTCCTGGGTGAATACGCCAATATGATTTTGATGAGCGCGATGACTGTGATCCTGTTCCTTGGGGGCTGGTTGCCGCCGTTCGGGATTGAAGCGCTGGCGATTGTGCCGGGCGTATTGTGGTTTGTCGCGAAGACGGTGCTGATCATGTTCTTCTTTGTCTGGGCGCGGGCGACATTTCCGCGTTACCGCTATGACCAGTTGATGCGGCTGGGCTGGAAAGTGTTCCTGCCGTTTACGCTGATCTGGGTTCTGGTAGTATCCGGCTCATTGCTCGCGTTTGATGCGCTGCCTTAGGATTGATTGATATGAAAAACTGGATTAATGCATTTTTGTTGGTGGAGATCGTGAAGGGCATGGCTTTGACGCTTAAATACATGTTCTTCGTACCGCGTGTCACCATCAATTACCCGTATGAGAAGGGGCCGTTGTCACCGCGTTTTCGTGGTGAGCATGCGCTGCGCCGTTATCCGAACGGAGAAGAACGCTGTATTGCCTGTAAGCTGTGTGAAGCGATTTGTCCGGCACAAGCGATTACGATCGAGGCCGAGCCGCGTGCCGACGGTTCCCGCCGTACCACGCGCTATGACATCGACATGACTAAGTGTATTTATTGCGGCCTGTGCGCCGAAGCGTGCCCGGTCGATGCGATTGTCGAGGGGCCGAATTTTGAATTCTCCACCGAAACCCGCGAGGAGCTGTATTACAACAAAGACAAGCTGCTTGAAAACGGTGACCGGTGGGAGGCGCAGATTGCGTCCAACCTCGCAGCGGATGCGCCATACAGATAAAAGTAAGGCCGCATGTGATGCGGCCTTTTTAAATTCTCCTGTCTACTTCCCTTAGTTAAAGAAGCTACCGTACGGAATGTGGTAGTAAACGTTCAGGACTTCCGTGCCCGGGTTTTGATCATCCAGTGATGCGTTCGACAGGTGGCCGAAGGAAACACCGACACGCTGGCCGCCGG
>JAUHXT010000031.1 GCA_030426925.1 Alphaproteobacteria bacterium
CCTGGGGAAGCGCACTTGCGAATACACTGGCCAATGCCGGCAAGGATGTCATTGTCTGGGCGCGTGAACCGGAAGTCGTCATTTCCATCAATGAAAAAAATGAAAACGAAGTCTATTTGCCCGGAATCAAGCTGAACAAAAATGTTAAGGCGACGGACAGTCTGACACATGCGGCGGAAAGCGATGCGTTGCTTCTCTGCACACCGGCGCAGCATATGCGCGCAACCCTGCAATCGCTGAAGGCTGATATCGCTGATGGAAAACCCTGCATCATTTGTGCAAAAGGCGTGGAAATCGAAACCGGCTATTTGATGTCCGAAGTTATGGACGAAGTCGTACCCGGCGCTACTTACGCCGTCCTGACCGGCCCGACCTTCGCCGGTGAAATCGCTAAGGGACTGCCAAGCGCGGTAACCATCGCCTGCCGTGATAAAGATGTCGGATCTGAAATTGTCGCCGCATTGAACAACAAGGTTTTACGCACCTATTCCACCGAAGATGTGCTGGGCGCGCAAATCGGCGGCGCGGTGAAAAACGTCATCGCCATCGCCTGCGGCGTTATCTACGGAAAAGGTCTGGGCGAAAGCGCGCGTGCAGCCGTCGTCACACGGGGCCTCGCCGAAATGTCCCGCCTCGCATCGGCTATGGGTGCGAAAAAAGAAACGCTCATGGGCATGTGCGGTGTCGGTGATATGATTCTGACCTGCTCGTCCATACAGTCCCGTAACTTCTCTCTCGGCGTCGCGCTGGGTGAAGGCAAAAACATCAGTGACATTCTTGACGAACGCCGCTCGGTCACCGAAGGGGTACACACGGCAAAGGCACTGGAAGTCATGGCCCGCAACCACGCGGTCGATATGCCGATTTCCGCCGCCGTACACGCCTGCGTGAATGATGGAAAAAGCGTAGACATCGTCATCGAAAAACTGATGGAACGCCCCGCGAAAAAAGAAACCGCGTAATAAATTTCCTTGTTGAAGCATTTTATTCTTTGACAAGGCGCTAGGCGCGAAGTGTATAAAGAATACATAAGCGACGCGGCAACGACGTCAGAGGGTAAAATGCAAAAACAATACTGGCTGGTAAAATCTGAACCGTTTAAATGGTCCTGGGATGACCACGTCAAAAAGGGCGTGGAGCATTGGGACGGCGTACGCAATTACCAGGCCTCCAATAATATGAAAGCCATGAAAATCGGCGACCAGGCATTTTTCTACCACTCGAACGAAGGCAAGGAAATTGTTGGCATCGTCGAAGTGGTAAAGGAATACTACCCTGACCATACGGACCCTAAGGGCCGCTTCGGCATGGTCGACTTCAAGGCCGTCAAACCTGTTCCCAATCCGGTTACCTTGGCAACGATCAAGGAAACACCGGAACTCGAAACCATGGCGCTTCTCAAACAGTCCCGCCTCTCCGTTTCCCCCGTCACCAAGGACGAATGGAAATTCATTTGTAAAATGGGCGGGGTTAAGTAAGCGGGTGATTTGATTTTTCTTTTTCAGCAGGCGCAAGCGACGACGAATAGACAAACTATTTTAGGAGCGAAGCAACACACTGAAAAAGAAAAAGGAAACCACTCATGCATTTGAAAGCTATGCTTCTCGCCCTTCTGGTAGTCGCCATTTGGGGCTGTAACTTCGTGTCCATCAAAATCGGTGTGATGGAAATGCCCGCGCTCGCGCTGCTGGCCATCCGCTATGGGTTAACCGGTCTTCTCTTCCTGCCCTTTATGAAATGGCCGGGAAAAAGACAGGCGATGATGATCATAAGCACAGGCTTTATGATGGGTTTCATGCACCAGGGATTATTATACATCGCACTGGAAACCATGCCGGCCGCCCTCACCTCCTTGCTTTTGCAATCCAGCGTAATTTTCGTCACGCTGATCGGCTGGCTGTTTTTAAAGGAAACCATCGGCTGGCGCACATGGGCCGGTATCGGCCTCGGCCTTGTCGGTATCGCGCTTCTGGTTGGCGGGCCGGACATTGCAGCGCCTTGGGGCGGTTATGCACTGGCCTTGCTCTCTGCGGTCTTTGCCGCCGTTGCAAACATCCTGATGAAAAAGGTCGATAAGGTAAACCCCTTCACCTACCTCGTGTTAATGAACCTTCCGATTTCATTGTTAATCGGCGTCTTAAGTGTAGGCATGGAAGGCACAGGCTGGCTGGTTGACCTGCCGTCCATCGACTGGACAACCATTGCCATCGTCCTGTTCTACCAGTCTGTGATTGTCGCGCTGACTCATGTTATCTGGCAACGGCTGATGGCCGCATACCCGATCAGCGAGGTGATACCATGGGCACTGCTTATTCCGGTCTTCGGTGTGGCGTCATCTGCATTGATACTGGGTGAATCCATCACAACGATGATTCTGCTCGGCGGCGGATTGACCGTCGCAGGGGTCGGAATCATTACAGTCCGGAAAATTCAGAAAAACCAGCCCGTGGAAATTACCGGGGACTGATGCCCTCAGACAGCGGCTGAACAATGGTCGGGCAGGACGCATCCAGCGGCCCGCGAACGAACATCACCGGCGCGCTCACATCATCCGGTGAAAACGCGCCGGATACAACGAACGAAAAACTGTCCATTGGGCTTTGCACACCCACAGGAAACAAAATGCGGTCACGTCCGCGAAACCCTTCACTATAGGGCTCGTCGTAATCCGCAACAATCGCAAGATCCGGTTTTTCACCCACGGGAAAAAAGTAAATAGAGGCATCTCTGTGATACGCATCGGCATCGGATAACGCCGCCTGCAAGCGCTCTTCGGTCCACCCGTAATCTTCAGGATTAATCGTCGCCGCTCCGGCAATCTGGTTAAACTGAAACCCGTCCTGCGCGGAACAAATAGGGTTAAAATCTTGTATGTCCGAAGAATCCAGCCCTTCATCCAGAGCTGGCGTACACGCCGCCGCACCGCACAACACTGCACCAAACGCCGCAAATCTTGCTCTCTTATGCGAAGCACTCATCACATCACACCCTTATACTTATGATGTAATTAATTAACGTCAAAGCATTGCCCCTGAAAGCGCATAGCATTAAAATTTGCAATCCCGCCATTCAGAAAAATAGGACTCTCAATACCACGATATTTTCCGCGTGAATAAGTAACCAGAGACATGCCGTCATGGCCGCCTGTCAGTTGGCAAGCCTGCACACGGGCAGAAGCACCAAATTCCTCTTCCAGCCGCCGCACACCTCTGGCGACTTGCGCATCTGTCCATCCATACACTTGGCGGCCACTGTAAGAACCGCCACCACCAGGGTATCCTGATACTTCGCGTCTCGCCTCGCGGCACTGATATTCCCAAAATTGCTTACGCTCACGTTCGGACATCCCAGCATATCGGCTGGCAACTTCACCCGAAACAGCGCCAATACCTGCACCAAGTCCCGGACGGCCAGAAATAACTTCACCAAGAATAGCACCTATACCAGCCCCCAAAAAAATATTACCCAAGCTACCGCTGCGAGCGGTAGCTGCAGTACAAACACTAGGAACAGGCTCAAATATATCATCAAGACCATCACGGTTGTCATCGACCCCGTTCCATCTCAAACGACCTTTTGGATCAAGATATAACGCTGCTGTTTGTGTACCGCTTATACCTGTTGTCGGCACACCCGGTACATTTTCACCACTGGCATTGTTGCCAACAGATGTCGGGATCGGCGGCAAACTATATGACGAGCATCCTGCGGCTAAGCATACAAGGCCGACAGAACCAATAGTTCTGGCTTTGCGCGCTAAGCTGCCAAAGGTCTTGATAGGATTATCATAAGCTCTCTTAATCAACGAAACGGTCATGAGTAAACACCTTCTGTAAATATGTAACCGCTTTTATACGCCGATTATGCAAAAATGCAAGAAAAAAGTGATTATGTAAATACACATCAGACTCGGACATACTCCCTCTTTATGGTATGATTATATAAAATCATTGAATATCAAGAGGTTAAGTGATGTCCGATCGTTATGCGCCCCCTGCCGAACTCGCCAAAAACGCCCATATTACCAGGGAAAAATATGATGCGCTCTATAAGCGATCGGTGGAGGACCCGAACGGTTTCTGGGGTGAAATGGCCGGACGGCTGGACTGGTTCAAAGCCCCCACCAAAATCAAGCACACCGATTTCACCGGTATTGTCTCCATCAAATGGTATGAAGACGGCCTTCTGAACGCCTGTTACAACTGCCTCGACCGCCACTTGCCGGACAAGGCCGACGATATCGCCCTGATATGGGAGGGGAACGAGCCCGACCAGGACAAACACATTAAATATTCTTCCCTTTTGCACGATGTCTGCCGCATGGCCAATGCCTTAAAAGAACGCGGTGTTAAAAAAGGCGACCGCGTCATTATATACATGCCCATGGTGCCCGAAGCGGTGGTCAGCATGCTGGCCTGCGCGCGTATCGGCGCTGTGCATTCTGTTGTTTTCGGCGGATTTTCTCCCGACTCTTTGCGCGACCGTATCCTTGATTCCGGCGCAAAAATTGTCATCACATCGGATGAAGGCAAGCGCGGAGCAAAGGCCGTCCCCTTGAAAGCCAACGCGGACGAAGCGCTGGAAGAATGCCCGGACGTGGACACAGTCATCGTGCTCGAACATACGGGCGGCTCAATCGCCTGGAACGAAGACCGCGATTTATGGTGGCATGATTTTGTGGATGACCAGTCCCCCGAATGCCCGTGCGAGGAAATGAACGCCGAAGACCCGCTCTTCATTCTCTACACCTCCGGCTCAACCGGAAAACCGAAGGGCGTCGTTCACACCACGGGTGGATACATGGTATACGCCAGCTTAACTCACGAATGGGTGTTTGATTATAAACCCGGTGATATCTACTGGTGCACCGCCGATGTCGGCTGGGTCACCGGCCACTCCTACATCGTCTATGGCCCGCTGGCCAACGGCGCAACGTCCCTGATATTCGAAGGGGTCCCGAACTATCCCGACTGGTCACGCTTCTGGCAGGTCGTGGACAAGCATAAGGTGAATATTTTCTATACCGCCCCCACCGCCATCCGCTCGCTGATTAAGGCCGGCGACGATTTCGTCACAAAAACCGACCGCGGCTCGCTGCGCGTCCTCGGCACTGTCGGTGAACCCATCAACCACGAAGCATGGCAATGGTACCACGATATTGTCGGCGGCGGCCGCTGCCCCATCGTTGACACATGGTGGCAAACCGAAACGGGCGGGCACATGATGACGCCCCTGCCCGGCGCAACGCCGTTAAAACCCGGCTCCGCCTGCTGGCCGTTTTTTGGAATCCGGCCCGCCATTATTGATACCGAAGGAAATTTCCTGGAAGGCGAAGCGGAAGGGCTGTTCGTCATCCTCGATTCCTGGCCCGGCCAGATGCGCACGATTTACGGCGACCATGACCGCTTCGTCGATGTCTATTTCAAACCGTATAAGGGCATGTATTTCACCGGTGACGGCGCCCGCCGCGATGCCGACGGATATTACTGGATAACGGGCCGCGTCGATGATGTGCTGAATGTCTCCGGCCACCGTCTGGGCACGGCGGAAATCGAAAGCGCGATTGACGAACATGAAGGCGTGGCGGAAGCCGCCGTCGTCGGCTTCCCGCATGATATAAAGGGACAGGGCATCTACGCCTATGTCACGCTGGTCGCCGGGTACGAACCCAACGACAACACAAAATCCGAAATCGTTGCCAAGGTGCGTGAAATCATCGGCCCCATCGCGTCGCCGGATGTGATTCAATGGGCACCCGCGCTTCCGAAAACACGTTCGGGAAAAATCATGCGCCGTATTTTGCGCAAAATCGCGGCGAACGAATTCGACAACCTCGGCGATACCTCGACCCTCGCCGAACCCGAAGTCGTCGACGACCTCATCAAAAACCGCTAGCCAGAAAATTTGTCGAAGAAATTTGGTTTCCGACCAGGCATGAGAAACGACGCTTTAGCGAACAGATTTGTATTTCAAGCAGGCGCAAGCGACACCTAAGCGAACAGCTTTGTTAAAGGAATTTTTATCCTGAACAGGAGAGAGGAGTGACGTGTAGTGAAACCTACACGAACGACGAAACGACACATTCAGGATGAAAATTGCGAAGACAAATAAAATAGCCGCTGGCGCGCGCACGCTTCCCAACGGCTTTTTACACTGGTACAGAATGCAAAAGAGGCCGGTTTATCACTCTCGTGGCCTTACTTTTGCTTTTGCATCTGAGGTGGTATCTCCCCACACCTTTGATACAAAGCCAGCTACAACACACGGGACGCAGTCATTTCCACGCTTGTATGTTGCTGATGTATAAACAAAGTATATTTGTGCGGTGCACAAAGCAAGGAAAAAATTCAAAAACATAAGTAAAATCAATATATTAGGTTTTTATCTGGTTTAACTTTGGATATCGCCAAATTACGCGGCCATGCGGTATTCGGCTGTTTTCTTGAAGGCTGGCATAAGGTTATGCTCGCGCAGGACATAGATATAGAAGATCAGCCATTCGATCAGGCCGGGCATACCGCGTTCCTGTTTGCGGTTTTCGACGGTGGCAACCTGCTGGATAAACCCGCCGATAACTTTGGCGCGGTCCTGTTCTTCCTGCTTTTCCATCTCGCGTCTTGATTCGTGTTGCATACGTTGCGCCTGACGCACTTTTATCGGCTGGCTACGCAACTCCATTCTACGCGTTTCCATCGCGCACCAGGCGCTGTCTTGCATGTCTGCGGCCATTTGCGCCATCGGGTCGTCACTGCCATTTTTAAACAGTAGGTCACGGTGATTGCGGCGAACGTCCTGAAATTCTTTGTGAAGGTCGGCCAGAAGCGGGTCCATCTGTATAAACGCTTCCAGCTCGCTCATCGGCGACTTGCGTAATTCTGCCGGCTGCTCTAACCGCAATGTTTCCACGCGATTGGCCACCGCCATCATGGCATCCTGTAATGATATTTGACCCCGCATACTTCTATGCCTTTCTTGTTCTTAAAGCGCAGAGTACAGGTCAAAAATTACAGAAAAGTTAAAGTTTTATGCTTTTTTACGGAAATATTCTCGAAAAAACCAATTTGTAGTTATTTGTTCTCTGACCAGGCATGAGGAACGACGCGTATAAAGATACGCGAGCGACGAAATAACGCAGTCAAAGAGCAAATAACAAGAAGTTTAGGCCATACCAATGGCGGATTTGTACAGCTCTAACAACTGCTCTTCTTCATTGCGCTTTTCTGTTTCCATTTTGCGCAGGGAAACGATTTTGCGCATGATTTTCGTATCGAAACCCACGGCTTTGGCCTCGGCATAAACTTCCTTGATGTCTTCCATCAGGGCTTTCTTTTCTTCTTCCAGCCGCTCAACGCGTTCAATAAAGGCTTTCAGGCGTTGCCCGCCGATACCTTCCACATCTTTTGCGTCACCATTATCATTGTCGCCTTGCGGCAGCTTTGGCGCTACTTCAGCCATATTCGTCCTCCAGAATTTATGTAATGAGTATGATTAAGCAGCTAGGCTTTGGCGACGCAAGACGCGCCTGCGAATTAGCATAAGAATAACAGGGATAACTTGCAGTGACGCAGCCAGGCAGAAACGATGAACGCTCTAGCGGCGGCTCTTGATGGGTGAAAACGACCACGTATCAACGCGCAAGGCCATCGGATCGTCATTATCCATCACCCGGCCGATCTGCATGCGGATACGCACCCGTACATTTTGCGGCAGGTCCGATGCACTGCCGCCCATGCGGCGGTAACTGATGGTAACGGGCACGTCATACAGCCATCGGTAGCGGCCATCCACAACCCCTTCGTTCATCAGCGCCGGGGTTTCTTCTATCAGCACATTGGTGCTCATCCCGTTCTGGGTCAGGTACTGCGCGATATTATATTTCTTTAAGGATTCCTGATATTCCTCATACGCTTCATTGGTAAAGAAATTCTTCCGCATGTTGGCCAGCGCAGAGTAATAATCCACTGCATCGAAACTCAGCGCTTCCGAAATCACAACCGTCACCCATGTTTCAAGGTCGGTATAACTGCGGTTGGATTCGTTCAGCGGCATGGTCTTTTCGCCTGCATCCATGGTCATGTCCAGCGGATCGGCAAACGGAGCATACCCGGTGGTGTTCGGTTCCCTCTGTGTGGTTTTAAAGGCATAGAAAAACAGCCCGAAAAACAGCACGAACGCAGCTACCAGGACAAGGTTGAACCACAGCCCCTGGGCCCAGAATGACAATGTTTCCAAAAGATTCTTCATGACGCCGCAGATTGTTTATTGGGGGCCATGCCTTTGACACGGCCGATAATCTTACCTAATTGCATCACATTATCTATGCGATTGTCCAGAAAGCGAAGCGTTTTTGACTGATCGTCGGTCTCATCGTTAATCCATGCCAGCGTGGTGGACGTTACAATGCCGCTTAAAAGCGCCCGTTTCGTATACCGGTTGTAATCCGTTGCCGTATCACCCGCCCAGTTCCATATAACATCCGCGGTTTTCCATACCATACGGCCCGCATCGTATTTCCGGAACGGCCGCATCCAGTATCCGGTCGAATACCGCACTGCTTCCTTATGGTCTTTCAACGCGTAAAACCGTGTCTGCACCGCCAGCCGGATACGGTCGCGCACCCGCATGCTGCTGGGATCAATACCTTTCAGGCGCTCGATCATGTCGCGGTCGGCCCAGTCGGAAAAATGCTTCAGCACGTCTTTTAATTGTCCGGGGAATACGGCGGCGGCCATATCGCGCTCATACCCGGCCTTTTCCGCCGCGCTTTCGACCATCTTCCAGCTCCAGCCGTCAAAGGCCGCATCGTCCAGCGCCGCCATCAAAATGTCGTCTTTTATTTTTATATCGCTTCGGGTCATAGACTGTTTATAATCCAGTTCGATTAAAATATACAGGGCAATATGTCTGATAACTTGGAAAGAAACACGATCGGCGGGCGGCTGAAACGCTATACCAGCGTCTCCGGCACGATGGCCGGCCTCGCGGCAAAAGTAGCGGGCGAACGCTGGTTCGGCATAAAAATCGAACGTGAAGAACACGCACAGGCCTTAATGATGGCCCTCGGCTCGTTAAAAGGTCCGCTGATGAAGGTCGGCCAGATCCTCTCGACAATCCCCGAAGCCTTACCGCCGGAATATGCAAGGGCGTTTCAGGAACTGCAGGCCGATGCCCCGCCCATGGGCTGGCCCTTTGTTCGCCGCCGGATGAAGGCCGAACTCGGCCCCGACTGGGAAAGCAAATTCGAAAGCTTCGAAAAGGAAGCCGCCGCCGCCGCGTCGCTAGGGCAAGTCCACATCGCCCATGACCATGACGGCAACAAGCTTGCCTGCAAACTTCAATACCCCGACATGCAATCTGCGATACAGGCCGACCTGAACCAGCTCAAAATCATCTTCGGCATCTATGAACGCTACGACAAGGCCATCAAGACCGGCCACATCCACGATGAACTCGCCGCCCGCCTGTTCGAAGAACTGGATTACGAACTGGAATCCCGCCACTGCAAACTCTATGAATATATGTTGAAGGATGAAAAGGGCGTACACGTACCGGAAGTCATCGACACACTGTCCACCGACCGCCTGCTGACCACCACGTGGATGGATGGCAAAAAAATCCTGACCTATAAAGACGCCCCGATTGAACAGCGCAATGAAATCGCCATGAACATGTTCCGCGCATGGTATGTGCCACTTTATTATTACGGCGTTATTCACGGCGACCCGCATCTGGGAAATTACACAATCCGCGATGACCTCTCCATCAACTTGCTCGACTTCGGCTGTGTGCGCGTCTTCCCTGCCAAATTCGTCGGCGGAGTCATTGACCTTTACCACGCTCTGATGGAAAACGATACGCCGCGCGCCGTGCATGCATACGAAACCTGGGGTTTTAACGGCCTGAACAAGGAACAGATTGAAACCCTGAACATCTGGGCGCGCTTTTTGTACGATCCGGTGATGGACAACAATGTGCGCGTCCTCGGCCATGCCGACGGCGCCGTCTACGGCCGTGACAAGGCGCAGGAAGTCCATAAAAAACTCAAGGAAGTCGGCGGTGTGACTGTCCCGCGTGAATTTGTCTTCATGGACCGCGCGGCCCTCGGCCTGGGCTCGGTATTCATACACCTGAATGCCGAAATAAACTGGTACAAACTGTTCAATGAACTGATACAGGACTTTGATGTAAACGAACTGGAAAAGCGTCAAGCGCAAACCCTGCAAAAATTCGCCCTCGAAAAAGACTTGTAATCCCTGTATCGTGACGGAAAGGATAAGATCATGACAAAATATTATATTACCGTCGCAGTATTATTGTTATCTCTGGCCGCAGCCCCGTCATACGCGAACGAGGCAGAGCGGATCGCCCATTATGAAGCACAGGCACTGGCCAGCCCGGCCGAAGCTGCCGCCGCTATTGAAAGCAAGACCTCTGAAATCGCCGCGGTTCTTGAAAAAGAAGAACTTGAAAACACGGATCTCGAACAAATCCACGCCGCCAGCTATACGCTGGAAGCCGCCATTGACATTTTGTATGAAACAAACTCCGGCAACGCCGGACAAATCGACCTTTCCAATGAATCGATTCAGGCCATACATGCGTCTTCTGAAAACCATAACGAAGCGGAACTCCGTAAATGGTTTGAAACATTACATTCCATTCCTGTGTCAGATTTGTATACTGAAACTCCGGCTTCACAATAACAAGCGCAGCAAGCGGCTGAAAATCCCGCTGCTTTTTTGAAGAAATGGAACAACAGCAAGCCCATATGAAAAAACTAATGGCCAGGACAATCGCCCTGACCCTTCTGGCATTTGCCGTTTTCTTTGTTATCCTGCATATTGGCGGCAACTATAAAACCGCCCCGGCCTCTTTTACCCTGACTGGCCATGACGGAACACAATACGCATCAATCGATGACCCGAAATACAAACTGATTTTTTTCGGCTTCACACAATGCGCGGATATCTGTCCGGTGGCGCTTGAAAACATGCGCACCGTCTTTGACAGGCTGGGAACCGCAAACACCCAAATCCACCCCATATACATCACCGTGGACCCTGAACGTGACACGCCCGAGCTGCTCAAAACATACGTAAGCACTTTTGGCCCGGAATTGACGGGGCTAACCGGAACGCAAACCGAACTGGATGCCGTTTTCAATCTCTTTTCAGTCTACGCGAGAAAAATCTTACCTTCCGGCAGCGAACGGTACATTATGGACCATACGGCCCATATCTATTTCATGGGAAAGAATGATATAGTGCTGGAAGTTTTCGACTACAACATGCCGGCTCATGCAATGGCTGACAAGATAAAGCGTCATATTCCATAGCCGCCTGAAAGCAAAGGAAACGCCGATGAACGAAATTATAGACGTTATTTTCAGTGACCAGTTCATGCCTCACGGATACTGTTTTTTATGGCGTCCTGAACTTGTATGGCTGCATGTATTGGCCGACCTGATGATTGCAATGTCGTACTTTGCGATCCCGATCACCATTATGATTATCATGCGCAAACGTAAAAGCCCCATACCATTCGCATGGGTGTTCTGGATGTTCGCGGCGTTCATATTGTTTTGCGGAATGACGCACCTCATCGAACTGGTCGCAATCTGGAAACCGATTTATTACATAGAAGGACTGGTAAAAGTTCTGACCGCTGCAATTTCACTGGCCACGGCCATCGTAATGTTCCCGCTGATCCCGGTGCTGATACAGCGGTTTGAAGAGCTGGATGTTATGTTGAACAGCGACAAGAATACTGATGATTAATGATACGCCCGTACCAAAAAGAATCGGATAACCTGCTGGAAATCCTGCGGGCTTACAAGATCCCGACAATCATAATGGCCATAGGACTGGTTATTGCCGTTATCGGGTTCCAGATGGCCTTGCAATACGATATCCGTCAGTCCCGCCAGAGCTTTCAGGAACTCTCGGATCAGCTATACCGCTCTATGGATACGGAAATGCGCCGCCATGAACGCCTGGTCGGGTCAATCGCGCAGGTACTCGGGCAAATCAGGAACCTGGACAAGGAAGATTTCTCGAATACATCCGAAGCGTTCAGGGGTACGACTTATTTCCTGTCTTTCCACCTGTATAAATATCAGGCTGGCGACGGGCTGATAAAAATAGAAAAAGATTCTGTCTCTGCCGAAGGCGGTTCGATAACTGAATTTCTGGCAAGCCGCCCGGCACAAAATCAGGTGGACACAATAGGCGGCCTGACGGAAATACGGGAAACCGTTGAAAAATCGAAAATCCTGAACAAAACCTACGTCTCCTCCCCTTACCATGAACCGCAAAACGCTGCGCCAGACCATTATATCGCCATCGCAACGCCCGTGCCCGAACGCCACAGGGAAGATCTGTTTCTGGTAGGGATACTCGACCTGAACAAGTTTTTCTCCAGCACAATGGCCTCGGAAAGCGACAGCCTGAATGTACGGATATATGACCTGTTCAATCTGAACAAAAATCTTATATACGAAAAAATTGACTCCCAAAGCCGGGACTTTCTTGAAACCGCCAGCGCGGAAATCCATGACACGCTGTCCTTCAAGCGCACCCGTTTTTTTGACGATCACAACTGGGAAATCGTTATCTTTTCGTCTCTGTTTCAGATGATCAACTATATCGGCCTGTTCCCATGGATAACATTTATGTCTGTGCTGTGTGTGACCGGGTTGATAAGTTACATCATCTTCCGCATTACCACCGAAAATTTAAAAGCGGCGCTTCTGGTTGAACGCCAGACCCGCAGCCTGCGCGAATATGCCGAAAGGCTGGAAATCACAAACCGCGATCTTGATGACTTCGCCCACATTGCTTCCCACGACTTAAAAGAACCTTTGCGCGGTATATACAATTTTGCTGAATTTTTAAGCGAAGACTATAAAGACAAGCTCGACGACGATGGCCGTTATAAGCTTGAAACGCTGAAAAGTCTCTCGCGCCGCATGGAATCTCTAATAGAATCTTTACTGGAATATTCCCGTCTCAGCCGGATTGACTTGGCCTTCAAAAAGACAGATTTGAAGAGGATCATAGAAGAAGTACTCGAAAGTCTGTCTGTTTATTTGGATGAAAACAACGCACGGGTGCAAATAAAAGATCCGATCCCGGAAATAAAATGCGATCCGGTACGTGTAGCCGAAATTTTCAGGAACCTCCTGACCAACGCCGTGAAGTACAATACAAATCAGGAAAAACTAATAGAAATCGGTTGCCTTCAAGAAACAGAAAAATGGAAAGATATTCCGGTATTTTATGTCAAGGATAATGGAATAGGCATTGCCGACGAACATAAAAGGCATATATTTAAAATATTCAAAAGGCTTCACGGACGGAATGAGTATGGAGGGGGGACCGGAGCCGGCCTGACGATCGTTTCTAAAATTGTCGAACGGCATAACGGCAAAATATGGTTGGAGTCTGAACCGGAGAAAGGAACGACGTTCTTTTTCACATTGAAAAGGAAAAAAGATGATGCAAAGCAAGCAGCCTAAACCAATCCTGGTCGTAGAAGACAGCCCCGAAGATTTCGAGGTTCTGGAACGCGCCTGCAAAAAGGCGCAACTCGATAATCCCCTGATCAGGTGTAAAAGCGGACAGGAAGCTCTGGATTTTTTATACAAAACCGGGGAATACGAAAATTTACACAACACCCCTACCCCGGCAATGGTGCTTTTGGACCTGAACATGCCCGGCACAAATGGCCACGAGATACTCGAGAAAATTAAAAACGATAGTATGCTGAAAACATTGCCTATTGTAGTTTTATCAACTTCAAGTAGTGTAGAAGATGTACAATCCAGCTATCGTTCCGGCGCCAACAGCTACATATCCAAACCGGAAGATATGAAAGGCTACGTTGCCATGGCCGAAATGATTAAAGATTACTGGTTTTCCTTCTGCTGCCTGCCTCTGAACTGGAGGGAAGCATGACATACCTGAATGTGACATACCTGAAGAGAGAGAAAACACCATGCAAAGTAAAAATAAGGATATTCCCGTTCTGGTAGTAGAAGACAGCCAGGAAGACTTTGAAGTTCTGGAGATAGCTTGTGCCAAGGCCGGTTTTAATATGCCGATGCGCCGCTGTAAAAATGGTGAAGAAGCGCTCCAGTACCTTTACCGCGAAGGCGCATTTGAAAACCACCCCAAAAACGAACACCCCCCTTTCATTCTGTTGGACCTGAACATGCCTGGCATGGACGGGCACACACTCATGGAAACGATCAAAGACGACGATGATTTCAAATGTATTCCTGTTGTCGTTCTTTCAACCTCCGGCAGCGCCAATGATGTGTTCCGCAGCTATCAAAACGGTGCCAACAGCTACATTCAAAAACCTGACGATATGAAAGGTTATGTCACAATGGTTGAACAGATCCGTACATACTGGTTTGAATGTAACATGCTGCCTATGCAATGGAGCGTCGTTTGAGCGAACAAACTGACTACGAATCCCGCTTTAACGTCCTGCTTCTGGAGGACTCTCCGGAAGACGTCATCATGTATAAACGCCATCTGGACGCAATGCCGGGCGTTTTTTTTAACATTCAGGAAACGGGAAGTGTACAGCAGGCGAAAGACATTCTTCAGGGAAACGATTTCGACTGCTATGTCATTGATTATAACCTGCCGGATTCGAACGGCTTGGACTTTGTCCGTTACCTGCTGAACGAAAAGGCGGAACACGGGGAAAAAGCGGCCATTATTATAGTCACCGGACAGGGAAGTGAAGAAATAGCGGCAGAGTCCTTTAAACTCGGCGCGGATGAATACCTGACAAAACGCAGCATATCGGACGGTTTTTTCGGGCGTCCCGTTTTAAACGCAATCGAACGATCGCAACTCACTGCGCAAATTCAGCATTTTCAGGACAGGCTGGCTCAATCAAACAAAGACCTGTCGGACTTCACCCATACTGCAGCCCATGATTTAAAATCCCCTCTGCGTCGCATTTCGTCATACTGCGAAATACTTGCGGAAGATGCTGCCGACCGTTTGAATGACGAAGATAAGACCATATTGGACCGCATGCAGGTAAACGCCCAGCGCATGCAAAACCTTATAAACAGCTTGCTATCATATTCCATGATTGAATATGACGAAGAAGAAAAACAGCAAACCGATTTAAAACAAATCGCTGAAGAAACCATCAACGAGCTGAAAGAAACCATCGACGAAACCGCTGCACGTGTTGACGTCGGTGACCTTCCGGTGATCAATGCCTACCCTGTCAGGATGAAACAAGTCCTGACCAACTTGGTATACAACGCCCTGAAATATAAAAGCAGCGAACCCCCGTACATCGTGATTGATTGCGTAGAAAATGACGACAAGAAAATCACGCTATCCGTAAAGGACAATGGGCAAGGCATACCACAGGACCATCAGGACATGATTTTCAAGGACTTCAAGCGCCTTCATTCGAACGAGGAAGTGGAAGGCAGCGGCCTCGGCCTGTCTATCTGCCGCAAAATCATCGAACGGCACGGCGGCAAAATATGGGTTGAATCCGAACCCGGCAAAGGCTCGACCTTCTTCTTCACATTAAAAACAAAATAAAAAGGGGCCAAGATACGGCCCCTTTGTCACTTCAGATATCAGTATTTTTAAACCGGTTTCCAGTTATCTCCTTTTTCCAGCACGCGGTGGATGTGGCTCAAATGATCTTCACCCAGCGGCTTGACGATAAAACCGTTCGCCTGCATGTAAAACGTGCGCTCTACTTTATCTGACCCGCCGTCGCCGGTCAGGATCATCACAGGTATTTTCTCGGTATGTGGATTGGACCGCAACTGCGTCAACAATGAAATACCGTCAACGCCCGGCATATGGATATCAAGGATTATAAGGCTTTTCGGCTGCTTTTCGGCGCTGCTGCCCATTGTGTGCCATAAATACAACTCGCGGAACAAATCCCCGCTATTGGAAATACAGCGAACATCGTGGACATACGGCGAACCCTTTAACACACGCTCCGCCAGCTTCAAATCGTCACAATCATCATCGACCAGAAACACAGTCCACTCTTCTTCCGGTTTAGACATCTTCGTCGGTTTCTCTATTGTTTTTGCTTGTGCAATCATTGTTATAGTCCTTTTTATTATTGCTTTTATATTCCCACTTTTACTCCGGCCAGAAATCTTTTGGTGGCCACTGCCACGCATCCTTGAAAAACCTCGACACCATGTTGGGTGTCAAAGGCTTACGGAACACGCCGTCGGCGCCAAGTTCCCGCGCCTTCTCCAGTTTACCGCGTGATTCCGTACCCGTTATCACAATCAATGGTATCTCTTCCAGGAACGGATCGGATTTCAGTTCACGTATGACCTCTAATCCGTCCTTCTTCGGCATTTCAAGGTCAACAAGCAACAGGATCGGGGTGAACTGCAGGACAGAATGGTCCATAAACCCCCGTTCACGCATATAATCTGTTAACTCCCGTCCATCACAAAAAGAAACAATCTCCTTGATGTAGGGGGAGTTTTGCAGACTGCGTTGCGCAAGCGCACGATCATCCGCATCGTCTTCAATCAAAAATACCTGACACAGCGCGATTTTCTCACGCTGCCTGTTTTTATAATTTTCAATCGGATTCGTAGAACTCTTCATAACCATACCCACTCCTGGTTTGTTCTCGTTTTAATAGTGTGCGGACGCCTTAAATACTGGTCGATGAAAAATTATTACCCTTATTCAACGCCTTTGTGACATCCATTTTTGTAAACGGTTTCGGCAGAAACGCATTGGCTCCCGCGCCTTCCGCTTGCTTGATCGCCGTATCGTCGCGCGACCCTGTAATCAGGGTAACCGGAACATCGGCCCAGATACTCTGCCCGCGAATGGCCTCCAGCGTCTTAATCCCGTCCATACTGGGCATCAGCAGGTCCAGGAAAATCATATCGGGAATTTCAACTTCGAACTCCGTCGCTTCTATGTTTTCCATCTCGACTGTCAAAAGATAATCGAGCAATTCCTTGCCGCCGCTTAATGAAATGATCGGCTTGTCGGTCGGAAGAATGGACATCAGCGCATTGGCAAGCAATTGCCGGTCGTCCTGGCTGTCGTCGACAACAACAATCGGTTGCCGCACATGAGAGAAGAACTGGTTCGGAGAATACACAGTATTTTCGTACACATTATGGGTTACAGGCATAACAACCTCCTTTAGGTTTATGGAAGTTACCCCTCTCTATTATCCCTTTTAGCCGTTAACTGTGTTTTAAGAATGATGAAATTATACTTAAAATTTGGCAAAAATGCGAGCGTATTAATGCATGCGCATGCGCCTGAAACCATACCGTGCTGTTTTCATTGCACAAAAATTTCGAAATAATTTTTTTCCACAAAACGTTCCACAAAACGATCCGCCATATTTTTTGAACATTAGAATTTTCTATTCGGTTTTGCGGTCAAAAAAAACCAAATCAAACAATTTTGTCCCAGATCAAAAAGCAGCTAAACAGGAACGGTCATCCGTAATCAAAGAAATTTGTTTTTTTACAAGGCGCAAGGAACGACGTGTACGAAGAAATAGTACACGAGTGACGTAAAAAAGCGGCTGAGCAGAAAACGTGCTCTCCAATCGAACAAATTTCTTTTCTGGCCAGGCACAAGGAGTGAAGTGTACAAACCGGTACACGAACGACGAAGTAACGCAGCCAGGGAAGAAATTTGGAAGATTATGGCGATCCCGGGAGGATTCGAACCTCCGACACCTGGCTCCGGAAACCAGTGCTCTATCCCCTGAGCTACGGGACCTTGCTCATATAGACTGCTTTGTATAGAGTGAAATCCGGTAATAAGTCAATTCTTAACCCGGTATTCCCATGGCATCAGGATCGAAAAAGGTTATTTTAGCGGCGCTTGTCGGCAACTCCCTAATTGCGATAACGAAGTTCCTTGCGGCTTCCATCACTGGCTCGTCGGCCATGTTTTCGGAAGGGATCCACTCTCTGGTCGATACGGGTAATCAGGTGTTGCTGCTTTATGGCATGAAAGCTGCCAAAAAACCGGCGTCGGAGCGTTTCCCCTTTGGCCACGGGAAGGAGATTTATTTCTGGAGTTTTGTTGTCGCCATCCTGATTTTCGCGGTTGGCGCGGGGATATCAATTTACGAAGGCATCCATCACATCCGCCATCCGGAGGAAATCACTTCCCCGATGATCAACTACGTCGTCCTTGGGCTCGCCATGCTGTTCGAAGGCGGCGCGCTATACATCGCGGTGAAAGAATTCGGCAAGGTGAAGGGCAAGATGCGCACGATCGAAGCGGTACAAAAGGGCAAAGACCCGACCTTCTTTGTTGTCTTGTTTGAGGACTCGGCGGCCATGGCCGGTCTTGTGATCGCCCTGCTTGGCGTATCGCTGACACAAATAACGGGGCAGTTGTTCTGGGACGGACTGGCTTCCATCTTCATCGGTTTCATCCTTGCGGGCACGGCCATCTGGCTTGCGTATGAAACAAAAAGCCTGCTGATCGGTGAAGGCGCCCCAAGGGAAACCGTCGAAAACATCAAACGCCTTGCGAACAATCACCCGGCCATTGAGAAAATCAACGAAGTCCTGACCCTGCATATGGGCCCGGACTTCATCCTCGCCAATATCAGCGTGGAATTTAAGGACGGTCAGCAGCTTGGAGAAATTGAGCGCAATATCCACGCCTTGACCGAGGAAATCAAGGCCGCACACCCGCGGATCAAGCGCGTTTTCATCGAAGCCGAAGACCACAGCACGGCTAGATAATTACATAATACAAAAACAATCTCTCTGGACATTTGTAATTTTTAGGCACAAAATCCCGCTATTCCCGTAATAAATTTTCATTGGAGACTGAAATGTCGAAATATTTTTCTATTTTTATGCCCCTATGCGCGCTTTTGCTTTTGACCGGTTGCTATACCCTAACGGAAATCGGCACCCTGCCGTCCAACGCGAAATTCGTAAAAACCTTTTCCGCAAACTGTGCTTCGAACACACAATTGGGCGTCATCGGCGACGAACAATATCCGACCCAACAATCCCATGCCGATTTGTCTTACATTGATGCCGGACAAACAAAATTCTACAGGGTTGAAAACGCGGCACGCGGCGCACAGCCGGTGCAGACATATTGTGTCGGCGTATCACAAAGCGGCGCCAGCCATAATTGGCAATGCCCGACCGATACGCGCCTTGTGCGTGTAACCCGGAACGTAACCGGACAAACAAAATACACCGTGCATTGTTATGCTGATGCGAACCTGACCGGCACTGAAGATGTAAGCTCCATTACATCGATGTCCCGCACAAAAGATGAACGCAAGGAATGTGCGCAAACCGCCGCAAGTGTCATCGAAGTGGATCGTGGCGTCCTGTCTCTGGACAACGGCCAGACCCGTGTCGTTCAGATTCCAACACAGGCAAACCGCGGCACACAATGGAAATGCGGCACGCAGCTGCAATCCAGCCGCTTCCAGTGCCCTGACGGTGCTACAGCGCTGGCCGCAAAAGATTCCGCGAACGGCGTTTACATGGAATGTTTCCAGTAACCATATAATCAAATCATTAAAAAACGGGGCCTTAACAGCCCCGTTTTCTTTTTTAAGCATAAACAGAATCTAAGCGGCGGCTTTACGCTGTGCATTTTCCTGCGTGATCTGCTGTTCTGTCTGTCCGACATTCGGGCGGCTCGCAGATTGTGCAAGATCGCCAAGCGATACTACACCGACCAGGCGCTTGTCACGGTTTACGACCGGCAAACGGCGTACCTGTATTTCACCCATGTTGTTACAGACTTCCTCAACATCCTGATCGTCATAACAGTAATATGTTTTCGGCGTCATGATATCGCGCACCTGTGTCGCGGCAGGGTCTTTTGCTTCAGCCAGCGTGCGCATAACAATATCGCGGTCCGTGACCATACCGATCAGCTTGTCGTTTTCACCGACAGGCAGGAATCCGAAATCCTGTTGCTTCATGATTTTCGCGGCGTCATTGGCTGTTTTTTCCGGAGCAATCCATTCGCATTGTGGCGTCATTACATCTTTAATTTGTGGCATTACAAGGTCTCCTCGTTTTGGTGTTATATGTGGCATTACAAGACCACATATTGCATAAGAACGCAAATACCACTCTTCCTGTTCCAAAAAATATTTTTGGCCATATCCAACGCTTTCCAAAACTGCTAATCGTACTATATTCAAATTCCTGGCAAACACCGCGGAGGACAGGGCCAATGCCGAAGACAAACACAGCAATCAATCAAAACAATGAAAGCGAAAGGGCGGCCTTTCGCGGCCGCGTCTACGACAACATAACCGACCTGATTGGCGCCACGCCGCTTGTGCGTCTGCCGCGTCTGTCCGAAAAATATGGGGTGCAGGCTGACCTGGTCGCCAAGCTGGAATTTTTCAACCCGATGGCATCGGTCAAGGACCGTATCGGCTTTGCCATGATTGACGATGCGGAAAAAACCGGAAAAATCACCCCCGGTAAAACCGTTCTGGTTGAGCCCACCTCCGGCAATACCGGCATTGCATTGGCCTTCGTTGCGGCGTCCAAAGGCTACCGCCTGATTTTGACGATGCCGGAAAGCATGTCGCTCGAACGCAGAAAACTTCTCAAACTTCTGGGGGCGGAACTCGTCCTTACCCCGGCGGAAAAAGGAATGCGCGGCGCAATTGAAAAGGCCGAAGAACTTTTAAAAGAAAACTCTGATACCTTCATGCCGGGACAATTCGACAACCCCGCCAATCCCAAAGTTCACCGTGAAACCACCGCGCTGGAAATTTGGGAGGATACGAAAGGCGCAGCTGATATCCTGGTCTCCGGCGTTGGCACGGGCGGTACGCTCACCGGAACCTCACAGGTGTTAAAACAAAAGAAACCAGGCTTTAAAACTATCGCCGTTGAACCGGCAAACAGCCCCGTTCTCTCCGGCGGGGAACACTCCCCCCATAAAATTCAGGGTATAGGCGCGGGCTTCATCCCCTCCATTCTGGATACAAGCCTGATTGATGAAATCGTACAGGTCACGGACGAAGACGCCTTCGCCATGGCGCGTGAAGCCGCCAGCCTCGAAGGTATCCCCGTCGGTATCTCCTCCGGTGCAGCGTTAAAGGCCGGAATTGAAATCGGCAAACGTCCGGAAAACAAGGGCAGGCAAATCGTCATTATCATCCCCTCATTTGCCGAACGCTATATCTCGACTCTGCTGTTCGAAGGACTGGAATAATCCGCGATGCTCGAACTCATCCGTACCATTCAATCCCGCGACCCCGCAAAGCCGACATTTCTCGAAGTCATCGTCGGTTATGCCGGTTTTCACGTTCTCGGCTTTCATAAAATCGCATCATTTTTCTGGAAGCTGAACTTACGCGCCCTCGCCCGTTTTATCGCGCAACTGGGCCGCTGGTTTACGGGAATTGAAATTCATCCGGAAGCAAAAATCGGAAAAAACCTATTCATTGACCACGGTATGGGCGTGGTCGTCGGGCAAACATCCGTCATCGGCGATAACGTCACGCTGTTCCATGGCGTTACACTCGGCTCACGGGGAAAATGCAAGGAACCGGGCTGCAAACGCCACCCGACGCTCGAAGATCACGTCACAGTTGGCGCGGGCGCAAAAATCCTGGGCGATGTTACCATCCACCGCTATGCCAGTGTCGGCGCAAACGCCGTGGTAACAAAGGATGTGGAGGAAGGCATCTCCGTCATCGGCAACCCCGCGCGGAAAGTCGGTGCCCACAAACCCGGCGATGATGCCGTCGCCATGTACGGCATGCCCGAAGAAGATACCGTAGACCCCATACTGCATGTCATTGACGGCCTTGTCCGCGATGTAAAAACGCTAAAGGGTGAACAGGAAAAAACCGGTACGAACGATACGACCGATAAAACCGACTACGAAAAAATATGGAAAGGGTCTGATATTTAAATCTTACGCAGCATCCGACCATAACGACGTAATGTCGTTAACAATCGTGTGCGGGTCGACCGGCTTGTGCAATATGCCGATAACGCCCAGCTCTTTATAAGGGCCCTGCAATGAAATATTGCTGAACTGCGTCATGATAATAATCGGCGTATCCTTTAATCCGTCAATCGCACGGATTCTCTGCAGAAACTGGCCACCGTCAACCTCCGGCATGCTTAAATCCAGCAATATCAGGCCGGGCTTCGACTTTTCCAGCATCGTTAATGCCTTGGATCCGTTTTCCGCGCTCTGGTATTTAATCTTGCCGTCAGCATCAAAAATAGCGGCCATTAACTCGCGCAATACGGGATCGTCATCAATATGAAGTATGGTCTGCGGCAAGTAAGGTCCTCTTAATCAAGGTTATTATCATGCAGCATTGGCACTGGTCAGGCCAATGAAAACATCCTCCAGATCGCTCTCGTCTGTCGAGATGTCTACTATTTCATACCCTGATTTTTTAATAATATCAATAACCTCGCCCACACAATGGTCACTCGGTGAATACCGGACAAGCAAAGTGCGCCGCCCTTCTTTCTCCGGATTGAACTTCTGTAAATTCTCCGGAATTCTGTCAAGCGGGCGGTCCAGCCGGAAACGAATTTCCTTATTATCAATACGTGACAATAAAGTTTCTTTTTCTTCGTTGGCGACAATGCGCCCGTGATTGATAATCGCAATCCGGTCGCATAGCTCCTCCGCTTCTTCCAGATAATGCGTGGTCAGCAAAACGGTGACGCCGTTACGGTTTAACTCGTTGACGTTTTCCCACAACTGCTGGCGCAATTCGATATCAACCCCGGCCGTTGGTTCGTCCAAAACCAGGATCGGCGGTGAATGCACCATCGCCTTGGCAACCATCAACCGCCGGCGCATCCCGCCGGACAGTGACCGCGTATAGGCATTGGCCTTGTCACCCAGCCCCATCAACTCCAGCAATTCCTGTGAGCGCCGTTCGCCCTGCGGGACACCATACAACCCCGCCTGAATATCCAAAAGCTGGATCGGCGTAAAAAACGGGTCGTAATTGATTTCCTGCGGCACGACACCGATCGCGGTCTTGGTATTGCGCGCATCGACGTCCATATCAATGTCCCAGATTTTGACCGTGCCCGATGTTTTGGTCACCAGCCCGGCCATAATGTTGATAATCGTGCTTTTCCCTGCCCCGTTCGGGCCCAGAAGGCCAAAAATAGACCCCTTGGGAATGGTCAGGTCAATATCGTGCAAGGCGACTTTTTCCGGTGATTTTCCGGCCGCTTTGTACGTTTTGTTCAACTTGGAAATTTCAATGGCGTTCTCAGACATAATCCTTGATATGGATTTTATAACAGTCTTGTCAACCACTCTTTGGCCGCGTTATCGTCTTTTAAATAAGCGTCCCAGAACGCAAGCGCCGCATGCTTGATCGCGGCCTCATGCTCGTCACGCTTCGGGTTATCGCCCAGCTTCCCGCGCGACCCGTTATAAACCATGTGGTCGCCATCATCTAAAATATGCAAGTACTGTTCCGGGTGATCGGCATGGTCTTTGACCACCAGCCGCTTGGTATAATCCCACCCCTCGACCGGCGATGTATCGTCCGTGCCTGTCATGTGCAAAAGCGGCAGGGTAATGGAACCGTAAAT
>JAUHXT010000032.1 GCA_030426925.1 Alphaproteobacteria bacterium
GGGGGTTGAATCATGTGAAAGCCATTCAATCATGTTACGCAGCCTTTGCCTTTCCGCTAAGGGATTCAACGATTGCCTTCGCTTTTTGGGAATCGGGATTAACGCCGATAATCTTCTGCACGGCATCCGCCGCAACTTCCGTGGCAATGTCGTTCATGTTGCCCATGGCATCGGCTTTCGCTTTTTCAATACGGGCCTCGATATCCATGATGTCTTTTTCCGCACGCTTCTGAAACGCTTCCAACTCCGCCGTGGATTTGTCCTTGATGGATTGCTCCATGGCGCCGATTGTCTCGGACGCTTTCTCACGCGCACCGTCCAGCGATGCTTCGTAAGCATTTTGCACCGCTTCTGCTTCCGCCTGCAGCTTTTCAGCCGTACTCAAATCCGCATCAATGTGGTTTTTGCGGTTTTCAATGGTGGAAGAGATTTCCGGCAAAGATTTTTTGGACAAAACCAGGTACATCACCAGGAAAATAACAACGAGCCAGAAAATCTGCGGCGTGTAGGTGGTAAAATCAAGCTGCGGCAAGCCGTCAACTTCATCGTGACCACCGGCTTCATGCTCGTCCCCATGTGCTTCGGCATGACCGGCCTCTTCAGCCAGCTCGTCGCTATGGAACGTGATGATATTGCCATCTTCATCAACCGCTTGCTCCTGAGAAGCAGATTCATGATGCACATCGGCCGGCTCATCAGCTGCCATGGCCGGAAGCGTAACGAAAGCGAAGACACCTGCCAGAATAAGACACAGGTATCCCGCTTTTAAGCTATATCCAGATCTTTGGATCATCGCGTCTTAACCAAACAGCAGAGCTGCACCAAGACCGATCGGAATAATACCCAGAGCTTCAATGAAAGCCAGGATAATAAAGAAGTTCTGGTCCAGCAGGCCTTTGGCTTCAGGGTTGCGTGCAACACCTTGAGCGTAACCTTGTGTGTAAAGACCCAGACCAATACCTGCACCCAGAGCCGGGATCATGGCCAGAGCACCTGCAAGGAGTTTCATAACTTCGAGTTCCATTATATTTTCTTCCTCTTAATGGTTAAACGTAACGCTTCAAAATTGGTTGTGATCTTACAGACTTAGTGATGAAGATCAACCGTGTCCTTCAGGTATACACATGTCAGTATGGCAAAGACGTAGGCCTGAATTCCGGCAACCAAAAGTTCAAATGCAATCAGCAGGATATTTGTCAGAATAGGGAATATCCCCAGTAACAGGTATCCGCCACCCAGTCCGGCCGCCGCAGCGCCGAAACCGGCAACAATTTTCAACATAATGTGTCCCGCCATCATGTTCGCGAACAAACGAACGGACAGCGTAATCGGACGCACAAAGAATGACACAACCTCAATCGCGACCAGCGGCACAATAAGCCACCACGGAACGCCCGGAGGCGTAAACAGGGTCAGGAACTTCAGCCCGTGATTGATAAAGCCAAAAGCAATGACCAGTATAAAAACGAACAGCGCCATAAAGCCGGTCACGGCTAAATGCGATGTGTATGTGAAAGAATAGGGGATCAGGCCGAGCAAATTGCCCATCAGCACGAAAAAGAACAGCGTAAAGATGAAGGGGAAATATTTCGCGCCCTTCGGGCCAATTGTCGTGCGCACCATGTCCGCGATAAAGTTATACGACATTTCCGCCAGCATCTGTGCACGTCCCGGAACAAGCGCTTTGCGCTTCATCGCCAGCGTAAAGAACGAGATGGAAATAACCAGAGCAATGGTCATCCATAAAGCAGAGTTGGTGTAGGAAATATCAATACCACCGACAGTAATCGGCTCACTATGGACAGTTTCAATAACAAACTGATGAATCGGGTTAGTTGCCACCGTAATATTCCGTTGTGTTAACGTCTTAATTATTCTGTGGTCTTGTTAGCGAATTTTACCCGCTATTGCAATGCCTGAATCTCAAGAATCTGGGGTTTTTTCTGTGCTTTTTTGGGTTTTTTGCTTCATCCGGTCATTGGCCCGGTAAACCCCGCCGACCAGCCCGAAAATAAGCCCCAGCAGAATACCCCACGGTGCGATATCAACAAACCGGTCCAGCAGGTAACCGACCAGCCCGCCGGATATAACATAAGCAAGGAATTCATAGCCGACATTCGCGCCGCCCACGTCGTTCAAATGCTTGGGCGGTTTGGGATTGTAATCGTCATCGAATTCTTCCCGCGCGGCCTTGATACGGCTTTCAAGGTCGTCATTTGGGTCGGAGGGCATTATTCGGCAGCCTCAAGGAAGTCCATCTGCTGATTCAGGTCGACGGACACCAGCTGCGATACCCCGCGCTCAGCCATGGTCACGCCATATAGCCGGTCCATCCGCGCCATGGTAAGGCGGTGGTGGGTAATAATCAGGAAACGGGTCGTACCTTGCTCGGCGATTTCATCCAGCAGGTCGCATACACGGTCGACGTTGGCGTCATCCAGCGGCGCGTCAATCTCGTCCAGCACACAAATCGGTGACGGGTTGGTCAGGAACATCGCGAAAATAAGGGCAATGGATGCCAGCGTCTGCTCACCCCCGGACAGCAGCGTCAGGGATTGCAGTGTTTTACCCGGCGGCTGCGCAAAAATCTCAAGGCCGGATTCCAGCGGATCGTCCGATTCAATCAGCGCCAGATGCGCTTTGCCGCCATTGAACAATTGAACGAACAGGCGCTGGAAGTGACCATTCACGGTATCGAAGGCGCGGCTCAATCGCTCCCGCGCTTCGTCATTGAGCTGGTTGATGCCTTCACGCAGCTCGGCAATTGCCTGCTCGAGGTCGTCACGCTCCTTGAAAATTCCGCCCAGCTGCTCTTCCAGCTCCGCAGCTTCCGTTTCTGCGCGTAAGTTCACGGGGCCGATCATGTCGCGATCACGCACGCATTTATCTTTTTGCCCTTTGAAGGTATCAATCTCCGGCAACTCTTCACTCTGGATATCAAAACTCTGCACATGAGTGCCGAGTTCTTCCGGCCCCATTTCGAATTTCTCGCCGATACCGGCTTCGATGTCTTTTAATTGTTCTTCGCCCGCAGATACGGTGGCCTGAGCGCTTGCCCGTTCTTCCCGCGCTTCGGTCAAAATGGCTTCCGCTTCCTTCAGTGCGCGCGTGGTCTCCGCCAGTTCGTTTTCAACCTTGGCCAGCTCGTCCGCAGCAACGGAGCGCTTGCCTTCCAGCTCCTGAATTTTATCCATAAAGCCCTGGCGGTCGTTACCGATCGCTTTCGGTGTGGATTTCAGCTCTTCCAGCTTGGCTTTCAGGCTTTCTTCGCGCTCATCCAGCTCTTTCAAACGCTCGCGTGAACGGATAACACGGTTTTGCAAGGTGATACGTTCATCGGCAATCGCGTGTAAACGGGCTTTCCGGCGCCCTTGTTCATGCAGGACGTTATCAAGCTCACGCAAAGCATCACGGTGCACATTGCGCGCATCGGTAAGGGCGCCGCGCACCTGGTCAACCTGCTGGTTCTGTTCATCCAGGGACGCATCGTCATAGGCGGCCAGCTTCTCACGCGTAACTTCCAGCGAAACATCAAGGCTCTGTGCATCCTGTTCCGCCTGGTGCAAACCTTCTTCCAGCTTGGCAATCTGGGCGAACAGGCCGGAACGCTCTTCCGTAGCACGGCTCAGCGCACTGTGCTTGGAGCTCAAGGACTCTTCTTTTTCCCGTAAGTCTTTTTTCAACTGCGCGATTTTCTCATCCAGCAATGTTTCCTGTTCACGGGCTTTCAGGAAGTCATTCTCGGTGACGTCTGCTTCTTTTTCGATTTTCGGGAACTTGGTTTCCAGATCAGCCAGCTTGTTCTTCTGTTTCAAGCGTACAGCATGAGAATCCGCAGCCTCTGCCTTGCTGTGCAATCCGTCCCAACGCCAGTACGCACCGTCCATGGACACTAGCGATTGTCCCGGCTTCAACTCTTTGGCCAGCTTATGCCCGTCATCTGCGGAATCAACGACGCCAATCATGCTAAGCGCTGCCTTCAGCGCCGCCGGGGCTTTCACATGCGGCTCCAGCGTAGAAGCACCGGAGGGCAGGGACGGCAGGTCGTCAAATGACCGCTCCAGCCATGTGACGGGCGCTTTATCGTCCGTAGAAGCCATAAGCGTATCGCCCAAAGCCTTGGACAGAGCCGTCTCGAACCCCTTGTCCGGGTTCACTTCGTCAAGAAGACGCGTGTAATCACCCTCGTTTTCCGCCTCAAGAAACGCTTTTAATGAACTGATTTCACTTTCAATTTTTGCTTTTTCTGTTTGAATATTGGAACGGCGGTTCCGCGCATTTTCAACATCATCGCGCGCCTGTTCGTACGCACTTTCGGCCGCTTCCATATCTTCACGCAGCACACTGATTGCTTCTTCCAGCGTGCGGATATCTTCTTTCAGCATATCCTGCACATCGTCCTTGCCGAATTCCGCCCGCGCTTCGGCCAGGTCGGTAGAGAACTTTTCTTTACGTTCCTGTGCCACCAGCAGACGGGATTCTTCGGACGCTATCTGTGTCTCAATCGCCTGGCGGCTCGCCCGTGTTTCCGCGGCAGACGCCATCATCGCTTCGTAATCTTGTTCCAGCTTCGCAACTTTTTGTTCCGCGCGCTCCTTGGCGTCCTGCTTATCTTTCAGGACTTCTTCTTCCTGTCCCTGATTTTCTTCGATATTGCCCTGTTCTTTATCAAGGCGCATGACAGTCGCCGTATTTTCTTCCAGTGACCCGCGCTCATGGTCGCGGTCCTGAGTAATCTGTTCAAGCTGTGATGCCGTTGTCTGGATTTGTTCATCCAGCGCGCGTTCCTGATCTTCCAGCCGCTGCAACTCCATCTTCGCTGCCTGTAACGCCGCCGCGGCTTCCGCCTCGGCCTTGCGCAGGTCAGGCAAATCTTCTGCCTGCGTATTTTGTGTCTTGGAAAGCTGGTTCACAGTGCCCATGCGCTCCGCCACAATGCTTTCCGCATCGGAAAATACTTTATGAGCCTTTGCAATCCGGTCTTTCAGCAAACGCCACTCCAGATAAGCAATAGTCACTTCCAGCTGACGGATTTGCGCGGACAGGTCTTTGTACTTAACCGCCTGCCGAACCTGTTTCTTCAGGGCGTTGTACCGGCCCTCCATCGAACTCATCAGGTCTTGCACACGCTGTAAATTCTGGTCGGCGGCGCGCAAACGCAGCTCCGCTTCATGTCGGCGCGCATACAGGCCGGAAATCCCGGCGGATTCCTCAAGAATCAGGCGGCGTTCCTGCGGTTTGGCGTTAATCATCGCTGTCACGCGCCCCTGTGACACAAGGGCAGGGGAATTCGCACCCGTTACCGTATCCGCGAACAACATCTGTACATCGCGCGCTCGGTGCGTCTTTCCGTTGATCTTGTAATTGGAGCCTTTGTCCCGTTCAATCCGGCGGGTAATTTCAATATCGTCATTGGCATTAAACGCCGCCGGGGCGCTGCGGTCCGCGTTATCCAGCAACAGCGACACTTCCGCAAAATTACGCTGTGGGCGGTTGGACGTTCCGTTAAATATCACGTCTTCCATAGACCCCGTACCACGCATTTTCTTGGAGGACGCTTCCCCCATAACCCAGCGCAAAGCTTCGACCAGATTCGACTTGCCGCACCCGTTCGGGCCGACAATACCGGTCAGACCGCTGTTGATTTCCAGTTCGGTTTTATCAACAAAGGACTTAAAGCCGCTTAATCTGAGTTTGGAAAACTGAATCATACGCTGAAAACTTAGTTTGCCTCTTCCTCTGCCAGTAATTTTCCAATCACCTGGTCAAAGGTTTTGATAGAGGACGCCCCCCGGATTGTTTCCTCACCACCATTCAGAATGAACGTCGGTGTTGACTGGATATCGTGATTTTCACGGGCCGACTGAATTTTGGCCTCCAGTCCTTTCCGGTATTCCGCATTGTCGTGACATTGCTCGAACTCTTCGTCGCTCATACCTGCCAGCTTGGCATTTTGTTGCAGGGATTTCATGTACCCCTCGGCTGCCCACATACGCTGTGTTTTGAACAGCAGCGATATAAACGCATCATATTTATCCTCCGGCAGACAGCGTGCAGTAATGGACGAAGTACACTTTACCGGTATCTATGTATTTTTCCTTTACCGCGGCCAGCGTATTGTTGTGAAAGCTCGCACAGTGGGAACAGGTGAGAGACGCAAATTCATCAATACGGACAGGCGCGGCAGGATCGCCCATGGCACGGTCAGCCAGAAAGGCCTCAACGCCAGTCTTTGTTTCGGCTTTCTCTGCTGTTTCAGCCGCAGGAGCTTCCTCTGCTTCTTCTGCGTCCGCTGCCTCGGCCTCATCCGGCTCTACGGCTTCATCATTGGCGGCCGGCTCAATCCCGTTAGAAATATGACCAAGGTCTTCAATACTGGCCCCGTCGATAGACTCCGGCATAGGCGGGTAATCGCCATCTTCGTCTATGGAAGCAACCTCATCCTCTATACTTCCGCCGGACGATGCACCGTTCATAAAGAAATAACCAGCGCCCGCGACCGCCATAACAGCAACGAAAGCAAGGGCTATAAAGACAGGGGATACAGATGGAGTTTTTTCCGGTTTGTTGTCGGCCATAGCAAGAGGTCCTCTAAGCTTTTTTCATAAAGATATGCAGGATTACCGCAATTCACGATATTTTCCAAGGATTATTTAGTCTCTCTGTCACGGGCCGCATTGTCAATCAACACCACGGATTGTGGCATATCTATCCACACGGAAAAGCCTACTGGGCCACAGTATCGGGGGAAGTATCGGGAGCGTAGAAAATAAGGTCAATCCGGTCTTTGGGCTCGGTTTTTGTCTTGTCACCCAGTGCCCGCACGTCAATCTTGCGGGCCTCAATCTCCTGCTGTAACAGCGCGTCACGAACGGATAGCGCGCGATTAAGGGACATACGGCGGTCACTGCTTTGCCCCTGGTCAAACGGCGTGGCATAGGACAGGATTTGCAGGCGCCATGACGGGTTTTCGGCCAGAATCTCATGGCTTTTGGCCTGAACGGCCACCAACATCTTGGTGGTCACCTCTGTTTGCCCCTGCGCCAGCGGAATAGTGACCTTCTGCGCCTGTCCGTCATCGGATGTATAAACGCTCAGCATCCCCAAAGTCTGCTCATCCACTTCCGGGGCGACGACCTCAACCTCCGGCTCATCATGCTCGATTGCCTCTGTATGACGTTTCAGGATAGCGCCTTCCAGCTGTCCGTCGTCATCATGATACACTGTCTCCGCCTCAAAATCCTGCGCGGGAACCGCTGGCATGGTTTTCGGACCGGTCACAACACCCGAAGACGCCTTCGGCTGCTCTGTTGCAGGACTGGGAGCAGGCGTAACCTTCGCCTTGGTATATTTCTGTGGAACAGGCGGCTTTCTTCCTGGTTTCGGAATATCACTATTTTCTTTTTTTACAGTGACTTGTATCTCTTTCTTAACAGCTTCTTGAGTCGATTCCTGTTGCGGCTTCACCTCCGGCACAGGCGCACGCACGGACTTCTGGGTAGATTTCTTGACAGGGGCAGGCTTTACCGCCGTATCCGGAACTACAGGCGAAATCTTGCGCGGCTGCGTTCTCGCAGGCGGCAAGGGGTCCGTTTTCTGCCCGTTCGCAGGCGGTAGAGGTTCCGGAATATCGAACATGGGCGGAGGGGTATAGCCCTCCTGCGCCATGGCCGGAACAGCCAGGGCAAACAACAAAACAATACTAAGCGGCCATAGTCTTGGATGCATTTTGTATAAGCGTGCGAAGGTTTCCATGAATTTGCGAATTAGCAGCAACAACATTTCGGCTGTAGACAGGGTTCTCACTATTATCAATAGAACTGGCAATGCCACCCGCTTCCTTGATAATCAAAAGGCCGGCCGCGACATCCCACGGATGAACACCGCGTTCCCAGTAACCATCAAAGCGGCCAGCCGCGACATAACATAAGTCCAGCGCCGCAGACGCCGAACGGCGCACCATTGGGGAAACGGCCGACACGGCCTGCAATTCCTGAAAATACTTTGTCCGGAACTTCGGCTCCTGCGTCGGATTACCAAACCCGAACGTGCATAATTCCATGTTAGTGCGCCCGGATGCGCGAATACGTTTGTTGCTAACAAACGCGCCGGTTCCCTTTTCCGCGCGGAACAATTCGTCTTTGATGGGGTCGTATACAATCCCGGCCTGAATCTCGCCGTTCTTCTCCAGCCCGATAGAAATCGCCCAGTGCGGAATGCCGTGCATGAAGTTATGCGTGCCATCCAGCGGGTCGATAATCCACACATGGCTTGTGTCGTCGCCTTTAACTTCGCCGCTTTCCTCCATCATAAAGGAATAAGCCGGACGCGCCTTCTTCAGCTCTTCAAACAGAATCTCTTCGGACCGCTTGTCAGCCGCTGTCACAAAGTCCGCAGGGCCCTTACGGGATACCTGCAATTGTTCAACTTCACCGAAATCACGCACAAGCGAGCGCGCGGCTTTTTCAGCCGCCTTGATCATAATCGTTACAATAGGGGAAATAGTGGCCATTAGTCCTTCGCTCGTTCTACATAAGTACCGTCTTCGGTTTTGATAACAATCCGCGTACCGGAATCAATATGGGGCGGAACCATGACTTTGACACCTATATCTGTCATCGCCGGCTTATAGGACGATGACGCGGTTTGACCTTTCACCACCGGTTCTGCTTCCGTAATTTGAACCGTAATGGTATCCGGCAGGTCAACGCCCAGCGCTTCATTCTCATACAACTCGACGCTCACCATCATACCGTCCTGAAGGTAAGGGGCGTCATCGCCAATCAGTTCTTTTTTCAGTTCGATCTGCTCATACGTTTCAGTGTTCATAAAGGTATAAACTTCACCGTCGTTGTACAGATACTGGAAATCCTGCTGTTCCAGGTGCGCCTTTTCCACTGTCTCCTGTGTCCGAAGGCGGATATTGTCCTTGTTCCCGTTCCGGATATCGCGCAGCTCCAGCTGGATAAATGCGCCGCCTTTACCCGGCTTGGATATAAAGGTTGAGAGCACTTGCATCAACTTGCCGTCATGCTCGATCACATTGCCCTTGGAAAGCGTATTCGCGTTTACTTTCATTATTTTCTATGTCCTGTCTTTCATAATCGCTGCACCCATGGTTTGCAGACGGCTCTTTATATCCGGATCGTCAATATTTTCAAGCATTTCGCTTAAATTCTTTTCCTCTTCAGGGCTAAGGGTTTTGCGCCGGCGGGGAAGGGGGACCGCCTTGCCCTCATGCGGGATATGCTTGAACTTAATATCGGTGACCCAGCGGTCGCCGAAAATCTGGTTGATGCGCTCTAATATTACGTCTTTCTGATATTGTAAAACCGCGGCATTGGCGCTGGTGACGGCAACTTCCAGCGTCGCCTCGGCCTTCTTGCTCTTATCCTTGGATTTGCGGTAATGAATTTTGATGGGCTGCGCCTTGTCTGCGATTTCCTGCCCTATAATTTCCGGCCAGTGCGTGACAATTCGCCCCAGCGCTATATATTTGCGGGCAAAGACCTTTGCATTCACTTTGGGAATGGAATCGGACAGTAACTTTAAAGCCATGATGAAATGACTATGACACCAACTATTGATACGGACAAGGTCAGATCGCAGATGCTGGACTGGTACGATCGCCATGGGCGGGACCTGCCGTGGCGCGCGAAAGGGAACACAAAACCCGATCCGTATCATGTCTGGCTGTCCGAAGTGATGTGCCAGCAAACAACGATTCCCGCCGTCATACCGTATTTCCTGAAATTCATCTCCAAATGGCCGACAATCCACGACCTTGCCGCAGCGGAACAGGAAGACGTCATGCACGAATGGGCTGGACTGGGTTATTACGCCCGCGCACGCAACCTGCATAAATGCGCCAAACTTGTATCATACGAACTGAACGGCAGGTTTCCGCAAAGCGCGAAGGAACTTCAAAAACTTCCCGGAATAGGGGAATACACCGCCGCCGCAATAGCCGCCATTGTCTACGATGAGCCGGCCCCGGTCATTGACGGCAACGTGGAACGCGTGGCCGCCCGCCTGTATGCATTTGAAGGGGCATTGCCGGCGGCGAAAACGGAACTGAAACACATCGCCCGAAAGCTGTATGAAGGAAACGACATACGCCCCGGCGACCTGGCGCAGGCCCATATGGATCTGGGTGCGATGATATGCACCCCGACATCACCAAAATGTCCGTTATGTCCCGTTCAAAGTCAATGTCACGGCTACGAAACGGGAATTGCCCCAGAACTGCCAAAAAAAGAGGCTAAAAAAGCCAAACCCCGCCGCTATGGTCATTTCTACTGGATTACGAATGATGACGGCGCAATCCTGTTTGAACGGCGGGATGAACACCGGATGATGGGGGGAATGCTGGCTTTACCGACCACGGACTGGGACTTGAGGAAGGAAACCTGCGATTTGCCGCTGGCCTCTGTTCAAAAACTGTCCGGTAACTGTGTCGTAAAGCACAGTTTTACGCATTTTGACCTAGAATTGCAGGGCTACAGGGCCGAATTCACCCCCGAAGACCCGCGCTTTGTCTGGGTGGACAGCGACAGCCTGGAAGCGCTGGGCCTGCCAAGTCTGTTCAAAAAGGCAGTAAAATTAATGATTTAGGGAAAGTTTATTTGAGATTACCCGCCAAAATCATTATACTAATACATAGGGTGGAAATACATGATTAGGATTAAACAACACTATCTCACATTACTGTCTCTATGCGCTCTGGGTGTTCAGCCTGCGGCAGCCGCAGATGAACCGGTAAAGAAGTCGCCTCTGGACCTCGCAACGGAGAGGGAAGTCACGATCGTTCGTGATGAACATGGCGACGATTACACCAGTCCGACGCTGGAAAACCTTTCACAGCTTTATTGGAAACTTGGAGTGTTCGACCTTCAGGATGACGTGGCCATTGATAACTTCCTACGTATCAACGAATGCGGGATTTATACGGCTTATTCCAAGGACGAGTTCGAATGGATTGAAATCCGCAATGCAACCCGCGACCGGATTGCAAAAACCATGGACCAGATGACAAACAAGTTCAAATTCCTGATGCCTATCTATCTCGGCAGCTACGACCCTGAGCGTGGCGGCTTTGAACTGGTAAAGAATTCAGGCTTCCCGAACCTCAAGCGTATTGAATTCGTGTCCCCGTACCTGCGCAAAGAAGTCTGCAATACAATTGTGGAAGTGCCGGACTACGAAAAGAACATACTGCTTATCCTGAATGAGCCACTGGATTATACTTTTGTTGAAATGGACGATCATGTTGCACAGGCCTTTATCCTGAGAAAACAACAGGAAGCGGAAGAAACACATGACGAACGTGTGCGTATGCGCCGCTATCAACGTCAGGCTTATATTCGCCTGCGCATGACCATACACGAATATCAGGGCAATATCATGGGCCGGACACTGGATGGCAACCTGGCGATCCTGTACGGCACACTGGAAGGAATCGATATCTTCGATGACAAAGACCAGAAATTGCTGCTGGCATCATACTCAAAGGAAGAATTGCAAGAACGCCGTAAGGCTAAGCAAGCCGCTGCCGAGTAATCTCTACACCGACAGACCGCACGTTGTCATAGATATCCGGCTTTTCGACCGAAACCGTACATGCCTTTACCTGATTGTACTTTAAAATAGCATCCGCGATGTCTTCGGCCAGCCGTTCCACAAGGTGAACATGCCCGCTATTACACAGCGTATTTATGTCCTGGATTATATCGTCATAGGATAAGACATCGGCGATATCATCGCGTTCGCTTTTGGGCGGGGCCAGCAGTTCAACATCCGCTGAAATCAAAACCCGCTGTGGGGCCTGCTTTTCCTGCTCGAAAACACCTATAGACATCATGTATGTCAGGTCGCGGATAATAAGCTTGGAACTATTCATCGTTTATCTTATTGAATCGTCCCGGCCTTGCTGCCCGTAATTTCAGCGCGCAACTGCTGACGCAAATGGTCAATCGGCACGGACTGTTTCCCCATCTTGATATGCCAGTACGTCCACCCGTTACAGGACGGGGCGTTCTGTACTGCGGCTCCAACCTTGTGAATAGAGCCTTTATGAGGGCCGGTATACAGGCTGCCGTCCGCACGCACCTTGGCTTTCACAAGCCCCTTGGAACATTGCAGTTCGGCTCCGGCTTCCAGCAATCCATGCTCCAGAAGCCAGCCAAACGGTATCCGGATTTCTTCTTTTTTACTCATAATGGACAAGGCGTCATCATCCATAGGTTTCACGGCTTTAATCCGCTTCTCGGCCAGTTTCGCGTACTCTTCCTCACGCTCCAGCCCGATGAAATTACGCCCCAGCTTTTTGGCCACAGCGCCCGTTGTGCCCGTACCAAAGAACGGGTCCAGAATCGTGTCGCCCTTTTTGGTGGAGGACAGGATAATACGGTGGAGCAGAGCTTCCGGCTTTTGCGTCGGGTGGGCCTTTTGTCCCTCGTCGTCTTTCAAACGCTCCGCGCCCGTACAAAGCGGGATAAACCAGTCAGAGCGCATCTGAAGGTCTTCGTTCAGCGCCTTCATCGCATCGTAATTAAAGGTGTATTTTGATTTCTCGCTCTTGGCCGCCCAGATGAGGGTTTCGTGTGCATTGGTAAAGCGTTTGCCGCGGAAATTAGGCATGGGATTGGATTTACGCCACACCACGTCATTCAAAATCCAGTAGCCGAGGTCCTGCAGGATAGCGCCAAGGCGGAAAATATTATGATAGCTGCCGATCACCCAGATAGAGCCGTCATCTTTCAAAACACGACGGCATTCGGACAGCCACTCACGGCAAAACGCGTCATACGCGGCAAAACTGTCAAACTGGTCCCAATGGTCGTCAACCGCATCCACCTTCGAATTATTCGGGCGGTGCAGGTCGCCATTGAGTTGGAGATTATACGGTGGGTCGGCAAATATCGAGTCTACGCTCTTTTCATGCAACGTCCGGAGCTGTTCAACGCAGTCACCCAGGAGGATGGAGTTACTGACTGAATTATCTGTTAACTTACTCTTTTTTTGACTCGACATTTGCCTTCCTTTACTTCCACAGAGGTCGAATCATGAGTCATCAGCGACTCGAGGTCAAGACAAAAAATTAAATTTTTTTGTTTGGACTCAGAACGTTATAGGAACAATTTAAGATATGACTCTATGCAGCGTAGAGTGAGCAAGGCGCAAAGCTTTTCCGGTGATGGTCGGTAATCCCGTACAGTTCAATTCCCGCCCGATGTTCGGCGGTTCCGTATCCGGCGTTACGGTTCCATCCATAATGCGGATGCTCGGCATGCAGTGCCGCCATCAAGCGGTCGCGCGTCACTTTGGCGATAATGGATGCCGCCGCGATTTCCAGATGCTTACTGTCTCCCTTGATAACCGCTTCAGCATTGCAGGAAATCTCCGGACAGAACTTTCCGTCAATCAGCACCAGCTCCGGCGCTACTTCGGCTTTTTCAAACGCGCGTTTCATGGCGAGCAGAGTGGCGCGGTGAATATTCAACTCATCAATCTCTTCCGCGCTGGCTTCGGCAATCCCGTATAGGCTGTTGTCGATAATGAGATCAAACAGGCTCTCACGTTTCTTCGCGCTCAGTTTCTTGCTGTCCGTAATCTGT
Source organism: Alphaproteobacteria bacterium (assembly GCA_030426925.1). Lineage (GTDB taxonomy): Bacteria > Pseudomonadota > Alphaproteobacteria > Micavibrionales > Micavibrionaceae > JAUHXT01. The sequence continues at coordinate 13,617 of JAUHXT010000032.1, forward strand.
GACCAAAAGGCCAAGGCACGCTTATCTTCGGGAATAAACACGCACGCTGCCATAACAGGACCGGCCAGAGGACCGCGCCCAACTTCATCAATCCCACAAACCGGAACGGCCGGGGCTATATCATGCTGAAAGAGATTTGCTGACGATTTCAAAGACATCATTGGGAAGGTTAGGGAGATTCGCAATCTCCTCCAAGGCTGCCTTCATTTTCGCCTGCCGGTCCGGTGTATAACGCCGCCATTCACGCAAAGGCGTCAGTAGCCGCGCTGATATCTGCGGGTTAATCGAACACAGCTCGATAATGAAATCTTTCAGGAAATCGTAGCCCTTGCCGTCGGCGGAATGGAATATCACCGGGTTGTTCATCGCGAACGCACCGTATAGCGAGCGCACCCGGTTCGGATTTTTGATGTGGAAATCATGATGATGGCGCAAGGCCTCAAGCTGCTTGAACGCATCCGGCCTGCGCGCCATGGCCTGCGCTGAAAACCATTTATCAACCACCAGCGGATAATCTTTGAACTTTTCGTAAAAGTCCGTAATCGCAAGCCCGTGCTCCGTATGAACGCAGCTCACCAGCCCCATAAACGCCGCCATGCGGTCGGTCATGTTGGTTGCAGCGTTATATTCACCCATCAACAGTTTCGCATCGTCTGGCGTCAAATGATTGACCAGATGCAACATCGCCGTATTTTTTAAAACCCGTTTGCCCATGGCGTCTGCGGAAACTGAAAACGCTCCATTGTCACGGTTCTCTTCATACAGGCGGCGCAGCTTGTCGCCATGCGCATCAATCAATGCATTCAAAACTTTTTCCCGCGTTTCATGAATGGCCTGCGGATCGACAACGCTCTGCTTTTGCGCAATTTCAGGGATCCATGGAATGGAAATCGCCCGCGCCATCAGCGCCTTGTCGGAAGAGGGGGCAAGCGCCCGCTCATACAGCGCCCCCATATTCTGGATATAATCACTAGGTACATCGCTGCCTGTATCCAGCATCGTCTGAATGACGTTCAGCGCATAAGCCTGTCCGGCTTCCCAGCGGTTGAACCCGTCAGAATCATGCACCATCAAAAACGCAAGGTCTTCGTTACTAAGGTCAGTACTCAGCTTCACCGGCGCGGAGAAGTTCCGCAGGATAGACGGCACAGGTTTGGACGCTATCCCTTCAAACGTAAAACTCTGTGACGCTTCTTTAAAATCCAGCACCTGCGTTTCAATCATGTCATCACCATTTGGGCCGATAAGGCCGACGGCAACGGGAATATGCATCGGCTTCTTGCCCGTTTGACCCGGCGTGTCCGGAACGCTCTGGCTGAAATTCAGTGTGAATGTTTTCGCTGCTTCGTCATAGGACGTAGCGACATTGATCTCCGGCGTTCCTGCCTGCGAATACCACAGCCTGAACTGCGACAAATCCAGCCCCGAAGCATCTTCCATACATTGCGCCCAGTCGTCACAGGTAACGGCCATCCCGTCGTAGCGGTCGAAATATAAATCCGTCGCCTTGCGGTATGTGTCCGCCCCCAGCAGCGTATGGAACATGCGGATCACTTCCGCACCTTTTTCATACACGGTCATCGTATAGAAATTATTGATCTCGATATAATTATCCGGCCGCACAGGGTGGGACAGGGGGCCTGCATCTTCTGCAAACTGTAGCCTGCGCAAATGCCCGACATCGTCAATGCGCTGCACGGCGCGTGAGTTCATGTCCGCTGAAAATTCCTGGTCACGGAAAACGGTCAGCCCTTCTTTCAGCGATAGCTGGAACCAGTCGCGGCAGGTGACACGGTTTCCGGTCCAGTTGTGAAAATATTCATGCGCGATGACGCTTTCCACGCGGATAAAATCGCTGTCCGTTGCCGTGTCCTGCTGCGCCAGAACAAGCGCAGTATTGAAAATATTCAGCGACGTATTCTCCATGGCCCCCATGTTAAAGTCGCTAACGGCCACAATGTTAAATCTTTCATACTGATATTCACGCCCGTAAACATCTTCATCCCATCTCATGGATTTGATGAGCGATCGCATCGCGTGATCGCACTGTGTTTCATCACCGGGGCGAACGTAAATCCGTAAATCGACATCACGGCCCGACATGGTTTTGAAACCGTCCTGAACATACACAAGCGTCCCGGCGACAAGCGCAAACAGGTAACACGGCTTGGGCGTCGTATCGTTCCACACGGTGTAATGCCGCCCGTCATCCAGATCACCTTCTTCCACCAAGTCGCCATTGGACAGCAGAACAGGGTAGGCGGACTTATCCGCTTCAACGCGCACCGTAAAGGTGGTCATCACATCGGGGCGGTCCTGGTAATAGGTAATACGGCGAAACCCTTCCGCCTCACACTGTGTGCAATAAGTGTCGCCGGACTTGTAAAGGCCTTCCAGTGCGGTATTCGACGCTGGGTCAATCTCCGTAACAATACTCAACGTAAAGGCATCACCCGGATTCTCGATCACCAGCGATTTTTCATCGGTCGTGTAATCGCCGAAATCCTGTCCGTCTTTTTGCACGGATATCAGTTTCAAATGCTCACCGTTCAGGATAAGCGCCCCGTCTCCGGTCTTGCGGTATTTCGCCACCGCCGTAACGCGGGTCATGCCTTCGTGGATATCGAAATCCAGATCGATATGTTCGACGCTATAGGCTGGAGGCTGGTAATCTTTCAGGTAAATGGTTTTGGGTGTATCTGTTCTCATGCACCCATTTAGGCACGCCCGCTTTAGACTTGCAATACCAGATCATCGCGGTGAATAAGCTCATCCCGTCCGGCATAGCCGAGTATGGACTGGATTTCTTTGCTGTTTTTGCCGATGATCTGCAACGCCTCGCCATTATCATACGCGCTAAGGCCCACGCCGACCTGCTGCCCCTCAAGGTTCAGGACTTTCACCGCATCACCGCGCACGAAACTCCCCGAAATATATTTCACCCCGGCGGGGAGTAAACTCTTGCCGGATTTCAGCGCCTTCAGCGCACCTTCATCAATCGTCACGCTGCCGCTGGGTTTTACGTGGGTGGCAATCCAGCGTTTGCGGGATGGGGCAGGGGCATCATGCGCTTCAAAAATCGTGCACTTCCCGCCATCCATTAACGCCTGCAAAGGATGATCGTTTACACCCTTGGTAATAATCATGGAAGTTCCGGCAGACATGGCAAGTTTTGCAGCTTCCAGCTTGGTAATCATTCCGCCTGTGCTTAACCCCGGAACGGCATCCCCGGCCATATCCATGTGCTCACTATCCAGCTTCTCTACATACGGAATATGCTTGGCTTTCTTGTCCTCCCGCGGATCACCCGTATAAAGCCCGTCTGTCGTGGAAAGCTGTATCAGCAAATCCGCTTCTGTCATTTGTGCTACACGCGCAGATAAGCGGTCATTATCGCCGAAACGGATTTCAGCCGTTGCCACAGAATCGTTCTCATTGATGATCGGAATAATCCGCTCTTCCAGCAATTTGCTCAAGGTTGAACGTGCATTCAGATGCGCGCGGCGGTTTTCCGTGTCGGCCGGGGTCAAAAGGATTTGCCCGATCGTAATATCAAAGCTTTTGAAAGCACCGTAATAGGATTGCATCAAGGCAATCTGCCCCACCGAAGCTGCCGCCTGCTTAGCCTCCAGCGGAATGGAAGTAGGGGACACGTTGCGGGAAAGGTTCAGCTTGTTGCGCCCCAGTGCAATAGAGCCCGAGGACACAATGACGATTTCCTTGCCCTTGCCATGCAGCGTCGCTATGTCCTGCGCCAGCGCTTTCAGCCACAGCTCATGCAATTTGCCTGTTGTCTGATCGACGAGCAGTGCCGAACCGACTTTCACAACAATGCGTTTTGCCTTTTCAATCTTCTCTTTCGCCGTCGTCACTGGATGCACTTTCTTTGATTATTTTTGATAGTTGGTACAAAACAGGCTCCAGCCCGTCCTTGGAAATAGAAGAAATAAGATATGGTTTGATTCCAGTTTCCTTTTCAAATGTTTTTGCCTGGTCCTGCGCCAGTTCATCACCAAGAGCATCCGTTTTGGTCAGACCGACAATTTCCGTCTTGTTTTCAATGCCGCCGCCATATTCGCTAAGCTCGGTGCGCACCGTTTGATACGCCCCGGCGATATCATCCTGCGTCACATCAATAAGGTGGAGAAGGACAGACGTGCGCTCAATGTGCCCTAAGAAACGGTCGCCTAGTCCGTGCCCTTCATGCGCCCCTTCAATCAGACCTGGAATATCCGCAATCACGAATTCGTGACTACCGACATAGGCAACCCCGAGGTTCGGATGCAGCGTTGTAAACGGATAATCCGCCACCTTTGGCCGCGCACGGGTACAGGCAGCAAGGAACGTGGACTTCCCGGCATTGGGCAACCCAACAAGCCCCACATCGGCAATCAGCTTAAGCCGCAGCCATAAATCACGTTCTTCCCCCGGCCAGCCCGGCGTGAACTTGCGCGGCGCCTGGTTGGTGGATGATTTGTAATGCGCATTACCGAAACCGCCATCACCGCCTTTCAGGAACGTAACGGTTTCACCTTCCGTCAACATATCCAGCAAAACAGTTTCCTTGTCTTCATCAAGGATCTGTGTGCCCACCGGCACTTTAATGACAAGATCTTCACCGCCGGCGCCTGTTTTGTCGCGCCCCTGTCCGTGATGACCGTTCTTGGCCCTGAAATGCTGGGTATAGCGAAAATCAATCAGCGTGTTCAGGTCTTTCACGCAGGTGAAAATAATATCGCCGCCGCGTCCGCCATTCCCGCCGTCCGGCCCGCCGAATTCGATATATTTCTCACGACGGAAGGACACACAGCCCGGACCGCCGTCTCCGCTTTTCACATAGATTTTTGCCTGGTCGAGAAATTTCATGATTTTTATTCTGCGCATTAAAAAAGGGGAAAGCAGCCTTTCCCCTTAATTCGTAATATGTCTCAGGGTTTATTCGGCTGCCTGCGGCATGCTGTCATTTGCCGGAACAACGTTCACTGTCGGCTGGCCGCCACGGCCTTTGCTGAACATTACCTGACCGTCAATCAATGCGAACACTGTGTGATCACGGCCCAAACCAACATTTTTGCCGGCTTTGTATTTTGTGCCGCGCTGACGAATGATGATATTACCGGCCAGAACTTCTTCGCCGCCGTATTTTTTCACGCCAAGACGTTTGCCTTCTGAATCGCGTCCGTTTCTGGAGCTACCACCTGCTTTTTTATGTGCCATTGTCGAGTGTCCTTCGTCTTAAAATGTTTCTTTATGCCGCTTTAATATCAGTGATTTCTAGCACTGTCAGGTTCTGACGGTGCCCGGCTTTTCTGCGATAATTCTGGCGACGTTTCTTTTTAAATATCACAATTTTCGATGAACGTACATGCTCAACGATTTTTGCAGTGACTTTTGCACCTTTAACTGTTGGCGCACCAACGGTTGGGGCTTTACCATCGGAAAGCATCAAAACGTCATCAATCGTGACAGTTGCGCCTTCTTTCTCCTCCAGCTTTTCAACCTGGATTTTGTCGTTTTTCTCGACTTTGTACTGTTTACCGCCTGTGCGGATAACTGCAAACATGGATATCCTCTAAAACTGTGTTAAACTTGAGTTTATTGGCCTTTATGTGCCCATAATTAAGAATGCGCGCAATATACATGAAACTTCCCACCTGTCAAGTATTTGTATTGCTTTCTTCTCACGCCGGAGGTCCGCGTGGATAACGACAATATCCGTGTCATCGCCTTTGATATCGAAGAAAAAAGCGAACTGGCCGAGAAACTCTGGCTTGTCGTTGGGCGTCACGAGATAAAAATCACCCATTACAGGGATTTTTCCGAATTTTATGACGGCAACACAGCAACAGATATCATATTCATAAAAGAAAGAGAAATAAGTAAAAACAGATACTTAGATGACTTTCCTCTACAGGATTATATAGTTTTTCTGATTTATGACGACAGCGCCGAACCCAACGCGCTGGAAATGCTGGCAAAGGGTGCATCCTATGTCTTCCACGAAGATGAACTGGAGCGCCCCGAATTTGTCGATATTTTTAACACCATCATAAAACAGCTTAAAAACAAGCAAATGCAGCAGGGCAAAAAGCAGGAACAGGCATATTTTCAGGCTGCTTTGTCTGTCAGCCCGGACGCCATGATCATTTTCGATGAGAAAAAGCGAATCATATACGCCAGCGACCATTACCGCCGGGTTTACCCGTCTTTTTCGTCTTTGGTAATACATGGTATGCATGTAGAAGAGGCCTTTGCGCTGATGTCCCGTGAACAGGAAATACAGCCAGGAGACCCGCAATATGATGCCGCACGGGACTTTTGGTACAACCTGAAAGGAAGCGCGGAAATTCCTCTGAAAAACGGGCAGACCGTGCGTCTGACAGCGCGAAAACTGCCTGACAATGCGGGAACAGCTGTTATCACGACAAATGTAACGAAATACCGCGAACAACAAGGGCAACTGGAAGAACAGTCGCTGAAGCTTGAAAACCTGCTAAAAACAGAGCAACAGGCCAGCGAAATACAAAAACAGTTTATCAGTATGGTCAGCCACGAATTCAAAACTCCGCTGACCATCATTGACGGCAACGCCCAGATTCTCGAACGCAGGGCAGACGAATTGACCCCGGAAATCATTCAAAAACGCAGCAAGACAATACGCAGCGCTGTCTCCAGACTTATCAGCCTGATGGAAGGGGTTCTGTCCTCCAGCATGATTGAAACTGGAACGATGTCGATAGATTCAACGCCCTTTGACCTGAAAGAACTGATAGATGAATTATGCGCGGAGCAGGAAGACCTCACGCCTGCGCTGATCATCAGTTCAGACCTTCATAAAATTCCGGGCATGATCACACTGGACAGGAAGATGATGACCTTGATCATCAGCAACCTTTTGTCCAACGCCGTGAAATTCTCCGGCGAAAATCCGACCATAGAAATCAATGCCGATATACGTGACGGGCTATTGCTGCTGCAATTTAACGACAACGGTATAGGCATCCCGGACGAAGAACAGGCTAAAATTTTCGATCGCTTCTACCGGGCCAGCAACACCACCGGAATTACCGGAACCGGAATAGGACTAAATCTTGTACAGCAACTCGTGCATATTTTAGGCGGATCGATTAAACTGGTAAGTGTGGAAGGCGAGGGAACGACTTTCTATCTTACCTTCCCCGTAAAGGACAAAAACGGCGATTAGAATGGTTGAAGAATCTCCAAAAACGATTTTATTGATCGAAGACGAAGCAGACCTGTGCGACATGCTGCAGGACGAACTGGCCCAGGCGGGGTATAAGGTCGTGACCGCACGCAACGGCGAACACGGTCTTGAACGTATTCACGAAATCGATCCCGATTTAATCCTGTGCGACCGTGCCATGCCCCGCATGTCCGGCTACGACCTTCTGGAACGCATCCGGGGGATTTACCCGCAATACGCCGATATTCCTTTTATTTTCCTGACGGCACTGTCCGATGCTCGTGACAGGGAAGCGGTGGAACACCTGAAACCTACTGCATATCTTGGTAAACCCGTTGATTTTGAAGAATTACGCACTCAGGTCCAAAAGGCGCTGGCAAACGATTAACTAAAAAATCTCGTATTTTTGCAAAAATCAATCATCAGTTAATGAAGCACGTGTTACAATTTCAGGGTGTAAATAAGTAAAATTTACCGACAACCCGAATTCAGGATGAAAGCATGGTTGGAATCATATCCTCACAGGCCTCTCAGGCCCTGCAATATCAGAGTCTTTCTGCACAATCCTCGACAACCCAGTTATTGGCAAAATCCGGACAATCGGCTTATGACCGCCTGTCCTTGTCACCGGAAGCGCGCGAATATCTGGATTCGGGCAGCAGCGCCTTAAACGCACTGGGGCAAAATGAACAGATTTTACAGGGGCAGCGCATCAGCTTCCTGAAACAGCAACTCGCCGAACTGAACGAACAGATCGAAGTCCTGCGCGGCTTCCTCGAATTCGCCAACGCGGATCAGGCCGGCACACTGCGCTCGGGGATCAGCGATATCGGAAACCAGATCGAACGTCTGGGCGGTGATATCCGCGGCGTGGTCGAAAGCAGCTCACGCTCCGTCACGATCGAAGCGGTGCAAGGGTCATTCTCTGAAAGCTTTAACGCCGCGGCGGTTGGCGAAGACGGTGCACTGGCATACAGCAGTCAGTTGGAAGGAGATTTCTCCTTCTACCGTATCTCGGTTGAAGAACAAAGCACGTCACTGTCGGTCGGTGAAGACGGCAGCATCTCTGTTGAACAAACAACAACGGAAAGCGAAATCATTGTCAGCGAACTGAACGTATCGTCGTCTGAAACACTGGCAGTGGCGCAGGAAAGTGACCCGCTTCAGGACCTCATCGATTCCTACGACGCAACGGCAAACAATTTCGATTCTTTGGTGAATGAAACGCTGGAAGCGCTGGAAATCAATGACGGCGGCATCAACCAGCTGCTTTCATTCCTCGACGAATTCATTGAGAAAAACCGCGTCGACCTGCTGGCCTAAACAATACAAAACAAAAAAAGCGGGGAAATGGCGGACAGTCAGGGATTCGAACCCTGGATGGGCTTGCACCCATGCCGGTTTTCAAGACCGGTGCATTCAACCGCTCTGCCAACTGTCCGCATTGCGGTATAAAACCGATGCAGACACTAATGATTTCATCTGTCGCAGTAAAGGCTTTTTCTGTTAGAACATGACCTATGTTCTTTATTCTATCCAAAATCTTCTGGATCCTGATAAAACCGCTCAACCTGATGGCCATCCTTATGGTTCTGGGGTTCGTATTGGGCCTGAAATGGAAAAAGGCGAGCAGGGCGCTCTTAACACTGTCTTGCGCTCTGTTCCTGTTACTGTGCGTATTGCCGGTCGGGCCGAACCTGATGGTATATCTGGAACGTCAATACGAACGCCCGCAAACTCTGCCCGCCCATATCGACGGCATTATCGTCCTTGGCGGTACGTTTCACGGCTATTTAAGCCACGTTCACGGCTATCCCGTAACATTTTCAACGGCGGAAAGAATACATGACCTTGTTCGTCTGGGCCGTGCACATCCCGAAGCAAAGCTGGTTTTCAGCGGCGGTTCCGGAGATCCGGTTCAGCAAAGCTATATCGAAGCACCGGTCGTAGAACAGTTTCTCGCGGACATGGGCATGCCCACGGACCAGTTGGTTCTCGAAAAAAACTCCCGGAACACTTTTCAAAACGCCGCTTACAGCCTTGATCTTTTGCAGCCGAAAGCCGGTCAAAACTGGGTACTCATAACCTCCGCCTTCCATATGCCGCGCGCAGTGGCGGTTTTTGAACAACTGGGCTGGCACGTCATCCCGTATCCGACCGACCACAACACCAGCCTCAAATACCACCTCTGGCCGTCTGGCAAAACGAATATAACCCGCAATGTCCGCATGCTTGAAACCAGTGTGAAAGAGTGGGTGGGGACGGCAGTCTATTACCTCACTGGAAAAAGCGCTTTGCCTTTTCCTGCGAAAATTGTACTCTCCGATACAAATTAGGGATGAGATCGTTCATGCATAAC
>JAUHXT010000033.1 GCA_030426925.1 Alphaproteobacteria bacterium
GGCCCTTGATAGTGCTGAGGACAGGGCCACCTGGTCGCGTTACGGACTATAAGATTAATCCCGGATATTGAATGACAGGCTGAGGCTGTTTCCACGCGGGACAGTCACGTACCGCACAGGCGGGTTGTATGACGGACGTCGCGGTTCCGAGTAGTACACAACCTTGTTATAAGTCGGGTAGTGATAGCTGTCGTAAACCACAACACCGTTCTTTTTCCGTCTGTAATGGAATGAATATTTTTTATGCTTTTTGTGGTTAAAGTGTTTGTTGTGGCTGTGTCGTTTGTTGTGCTTATAATTATGCTTCTTGTCATGGCTTTCATATCGGTGTGAATGAGAGTCATGGGCATAGGCCTGTGATGATAAACTGGTGCTGATACCCATGGTTAAGAGTGTCGCGGCGGTTAATAAAACGATCTTTTTCATGTTCGTCTCCTTGGTCTAGTGTGGTATCCGGTATTACGAATAATTTTACAAAGTCCTTCGAAAAAAAATGAACGAGCCGTTAACCATATCGATCCGCGATGCGTCTTCCGACGATATTTCAGTGCTTTATGCGCTGTATGATCAAATGGGGCAGAAGGATGCCGGATACTTTGAAAAGTGTTTTGAAGAGCAGGAAGCGGGCAATCGTGTTTTGATGATTGCGTCGCTGAACGGTGAGGAAGCTGGGTTTTGTATTTTGAACTGGAAGCCGCGTTATGCGCTTTATCAGAAGCTCGGCATTCCCGAAATTCAGGATTTAAATGTTATACCGGATGCGCGCAGACAGGGGGTGGGAAAAACCCTGATTACTGAATGCGAGATCAGGAGCCTAAACCAAGGGCACGGGCAAGTCGGCGTAAGTGTTGGGCTGGGGGCTGCGTATGGTCCGGCGCAGCATTTGTACTGGTCTTTAGGCTATCAACCGGATGGGCAGGGGGTTAGCTATGATCGAAAGCCGGTTGAGCATGGGCAGGTTTTGCCAGTGGATGATGATCTGTGCCTGATGCTGGTGAAGGATTTGCAGCCAGTTCAAACAGCCTAGCGAATTTTGTTTCGAAGCGTTGAACGATACTGGCGTAGTAGCCTTCTGCGTCTTCGACACCGTTTTCTCTTGCTTGTTTTTCTCCATATTGTACTAAAATGGTCACTGCAGACTCATCAAATTCCTGATGCAAACGTATTAACGTTTTTGCGTCGTGCGAGAGGTGAAATGGCATGTCATTTTCTGCCGCTTTTTTCAAATCTTCCAGTTCTGGCACGAAGACAGCAATATCGTCTTCCAGACGTTTCGTCGCCATCGTATGTAAGATTTCCAAGGATTTGTTTTCCGGGACCGGGCCAAGAATTTCGGCTTTTGCGGCTTCAATTTGCGCGCGGAAAGCGTTCCGCCTATCTTGCCGCGCCTTCGCATCGGCAACCAATTCGTCCGGAAGATCTGTTATAGAATACATTTCACACCTCTTAAATTCGCCCCCGTTTTACCAGTATTCTGGAAAATATCGAGCGTTTTCTGCCCTCTCTTACCACAGGGGGTGTTTTGCTGCAATGCCGCCAAAAGAAGGCTTGCCTTTTTTTGCTATAAAATGCTTAAATCCCGCCAAATTTAACGTATTCGGAGATTCGGGTTATGACTCAATGGGTGTACCGCTTTGGCGGAGAGCAAACGGACGGAAACGCGGATATGCGCGAACTTTTGGGGGGGAAGGGGGCCAACCTTGCGGAGATGGCTTCACTGGGCCTGCCGGTTCCGCCCGGATTTACGATTACGACCGAAGTCTGCACTTATTTCTATGACAATGAGCGTCAGTATCCCAAGGAACTGGAAGGTCAGGTGAAGGACGCTTTGGCCGCGATTGAAGCCAAGATGGGCCTTACATTCGGCGACCCATCCAACCCATTGCTGGTGTCTGTGCGTTCTGGCGCGCGCGTTTCCATGCCGGGGATGATGGATACGGTTTTGAACCTTGGTTTGAATGATGAAACCGTCGAAGGGCTGGCGCAATCATCCGGTGATGAGCGTTTTGCGTGGGATTCATACCGCCGCTTTATCCAGATGTACGGCGACGTCGTGCTGGGCCTTGAGCACCATGATTTCGAAGATATCCTGGAATCGCACAAGCGCGATGAGGACATTACCGAAGATACGGACATCACGGCCGAGGGCTGGAAGTCCATTGTCGCGCAATACAAGGAAATGGCCGAGCGCGAGCTGGGCCACCCGTTCCCGATGGACCCGTGGGAGCAGTTGTGGGGCGGTATTGGCGCGGTGTTCAAATCATGGATGGTGCCGCGCGCCGTTACCTACCGTAACATTCACGATATCCCGGCCACATGGGGGACTGCGGTGAACGTGCAATCCATGGTGTTCGGCAATATGGGGCAGGACTGCGCCACCGGCGTGGCCTTTACCCGCGATCCATCCACGGGCGAGAATTATTTTTATGGTGAATACCTTGTCAACGCGCAAGGGGAAGACGTGGTGGCGGGTATCCGCACGCCGCAGTCCCTCACCATCAAGGGGAAAGAAAAGGAAGGTTCTACGCTGCCTGCCATGGAAGAAGTGATGCCGGAAGTGTTCGGGCAGCTGTGCGATGTGCGCGAGCGCCTTGAAAAGCACTATGCAGATATGCAGGACATTGAGTTCACGGTGCAGACAGGCAAGCTGTTTATGCTGCAAACCCGGTCGGGCAAGCGCACGGCTGCGGCCGCCTTAAAAATCGCCGTTGATATGGTGAAAGAGGGCATGATTAACGAGGAGCAGGCGTTGATGCGCCTCGATCCGCAGGCGCTGGACCAGTTACTGCACCCGACGCTGGACCCGATGGCGCATAAAACAATTATAGCGAAGGGATTGCCGGCATCGCCGGGCGCTGCTTCGGGCAAGGTTGTCTTTACAGCCGATGAAGCGGAAGCGCAGGCCGGTAAGGGCGAGCAGGTGATTTTGTGCCGGACCGAAACGTCACCCGAAGATATTCATGGTATGCATGCGGCGGCGGGTATCCTTACCTCACGCGGCGGGATGACAAGCCACGCGGCGGTGGTTGCACGCGGTATGGGCCGGGCCTGTGTCGCCGGGGCCGGAGCCATCGCCATCAGTTCCAAAAGCAAGGTTATGAGCGTGGGGTCGCAGGAGATCAAGGAAGGCGACATCATTACAATCGACGGGTCGACCGGCGAGGTGATGCTGGGTGAAGTGCCGACGATCAAACCCGAACTGTCCGGCGATTTTTCCGAAGTGATGGCATGGGCGGATAAAGCGCGGCGCATGAAGGTGCGCACCAATGCGGAAACGCCGCTGGATACACAAACGGCGAAAGATTTTGGCGCAGAAGGAATCGGTTTGTGCCGCACGGAGCACATGTTCTTCGATCCGGAGCGTATACAAAATGTGCGCGAAATGATCTTTGCCGAAAAAGTCGAAGGACGAAAAGCGGCGTTAGATAAATTACTTCCGGCGCAACGTTCAGATTTTGCTGCGATCTTTAAAATCATGGATGGCTTGCCGGTGACAATTCGTTTGCTGGATCCGCCGTTGCATGAATTCCTGCCGCACAGCGATGCGGACATTGTATCTTTTGCCAAAACGGCGGGCATTGACGAGGCGATCGTTCGCCGCCGCCTGGGTGAACTATCCGAAGCGAACCCAATGCTTGGCCACCGCGGATGCCGCCTTGCGATTTCGTATCCTGAAATATGTGAGATGCAGGCGCGAGCGATTTTTGAGGCTGCCGTGGAAACCAATGCGATACCGGAAGTGATGGTGCCGCTGGTTGCAGGAAAGAAGGAGCTTTCGATCCTGAAAACCATTATCGACGATACGGCCAAAGCCGTGTTCGAAGAAAAGGGCAAGAGCGTCGAATACATGGTCGGTACGATGATTGAACTGCCACGTGCGGCGCTGATGGCCGGGGAAATTGCGGAAGACGCGCAGTTCTTTAGCTTTGGCACCAATGACCTGACACAAACAACACTGGGGATGAGCCGGGATGATGCGGCGAAATTCCTGCCCGATTATGTCGGCAAGGGGATTTTTGAAAAAGACCCATTCCAGACGCTGGACCGCGATGGTGTGGGGCAGCTGGTGAGCCTTGCCGCCGAGCGTGGACGCGAAACGCGCGGCGATATCAAGCTGGGCATTTGCGGGGAGCATGGGGGAGATCCGGCCTCTATCGCATTTTGTGAAGAAGTGGGGCTTGATTACGTGTCCTGTTCGCCGTACCGTGTTCCTATTGCACGGCTGGCCGCTGCGCAGGAGGCGATACGCCTGGGAAAGTCTAAAGCCACAGATACAAAGAAAAAGGCAGCATGAGCGAAGATAACAAACAAGATGAAGTGGTGAAGGAAGAAGGGCAGACCTTTGACATGTATCACTTTTTTTCACGCAAAGATGTGATTCTTGTCGCCGCCGTTATTATCGCTTTATTGCTGTATTTCCTGTCCAAGCATTTCACTGCGACGTCTGTTTAACCTTTAATAAAAATGAAGCAGTGTCATCATCCCCTATCGGGCGGTGGATGGTTTGCATGCCTGCGGCGATGCCGGATTCAACGCCTTTGGGGTCGTCTTCAATCACCAGGCAGTCGGCGGGGGAGATGGTTGTTCCCTTTAGTTCATTCATACGTTTTAAAGCGGTCAAGTAGGGTTCAGGGCCGGGTTTGCGCCCGTCGTAGTCTTCCTTGCACAGGATGAATTCAAAGCGGGGAGTAAGGTCTTTTGCCTCCAGCGCGGCCATGACGGAGCGGCGGCGGCCGTTCGAGACCACGGCCTGCGGGATTCCCTGCGCGGCGAAGTGGTCGATGGCTTCGATGACGCCGGAGCGGATTTCAATGTCAGCGATATGATCGAAATACCAGGCGTCGATGGCGTCAAGGTATTCGTCCCTGCTGAGGGTGAGGCCGAGTTCTTCGGTTATCCATTCCCAGTTTTGCGCCCCGTTGTTGGTGTAAATGCGGGTGCGGTGTTCATCGCCCAGGTGGATACCATGCGAGGCCAGCGTTTCAAAATGCTTGCGCCAGTGGTGCTGCGCCGTATTGACCAGCGTGTTGTCACTATCCCAGAAGACGTATTTGATTTTGTTCATAAAAGTTCACCGTCATCCCGTGGCTTGACCACGGGATCTTGTACCCAGAAGTCGGAAGATCCCGGCCTTCGCCGGGATGACGAAAGGGCACGAGTGTCTTCATCTTTTAGCAGGGCGAGGCCAATCGTGCCACAGGAGGAGCGCATTTCCCCGCCGTTATTCAGTTCCGTGAAGGGCGCGGGCAGCGCATCGCCGCGCACGGTGTATAAATGTTTTTTTGCAAGGCCGCGGTAGTGCATGCGCGCGGTGAGTTCCTGTCCCATGTAACAGCCCTTGTTCCAGTCGATGGCGTTCAGTTTATCGAGATTACATTCGAGCAGCGTGGAGCGTTCGGGAACCATATCGCGGGAACCATCGGGGATAGTCAGGGTGATACGGTGGGCGTCCCACAATGCGAATTCTTTGTCTTCACAATCCGGTTTTTCAAATGTGCGGTATCCCATGCCGGCATGGCGCGGGTCGGGCACGCCTGTTTGCAGGCCGAAGACGGCATAAACATCATTGTGTTCGTCAACCGATATCTGAACATCGGAGCGCAGGCGGTAGAGGTTCAGGCGTTTGTATAAATCCTGTGCGCGGGCTGTGCCTTCACAATCGAGTAGCAGGAAGCCGTCACCATCATGGATGAAAAAGTCGTGCAGGAATTTGCCTTGCGGTGTCAGCAGGCAGGCGTAAAGCGCTGTTCCGCCTTGCAGTTTTGTCAGGCTGTTGGATACAAGACCTTGCAAAAAATCATGGCGGTCCGATCCTTCGATATGGATCAGTCCTCTATCTGGCAGTTTGATGCAATATGGGGTAGAACTATCACTCATGAAGATCCTTTTTATCACATCAACGCGGATTGGCGATGCGGTTTTGTCCACTGGTTTGCTGGACTATATGGCGCAGGCGCACCCGGATGGCAAGGTTACGGTCGCCTGCGGGTGGCTGCCAGCTCCGTTGTTCGAAGGGTTTCCCAATGTGGAAGCTGTGATTCCGATGAAAAAGGAAAAACGCAGCGGGCACTGGATCAAGTTATGGAAGCAGGTGATCGGAACGCGCTGGGACATTGTTGTCGATTTGCGTAACAGCGTGGTATCGCGGCTGATCTTTACCAAGAAGCGTTATATTTTCGGGCCGCGCATCGACCGGTCAAAACACAAGGTGGAGCAGGGGGCGCAGGTGATGGCGCTGGAGAGTGTTCCTGCGCCAAGGCTGTATTTTTCCGATGAGCAAAAGGCCTTTGCGGAACAGATGATCCCCAAAGGATGCGCGGTGATCGGCGTCGGCCCGTCCGCCAACTGGATCGGCAAGACATGGCCGGCGGAGCGGTTTATCAAGGTCCTGGAATGGATGCGCGGTGATGACGGGATTTTTCCCGGCGCACGTATCGCGGTGTTTGCCGCGCCGGGGGAAGAAGAGCAGGCGCACCCGGTTCTGGAAGCGTTTCCGCGATCAGCGCAGATTGACTGTATTGCCAAGGGCAATCCGGGGCAGGCGGCGGCAGCGATTGCACGCTGTGATTTTTATATTGGCAATGATTCCGGCCTGATGCACTGCGCGGCGGCGTCCGGTGTTCCGACCGTCGGCGTGTTCGGGCCAAGCTATCCGCATCTATACGCGCCGTGGGGAGAGCATACTGCCTATGCCCGCACGCCTGAGACGTTTGATCAACTGATTGATTTTGAAGGGTATGATCCCAAGACACTTAACCGCAGTCTGATGCTCAGTCTGCCGGTCAAAAGCGTTATTACCGAGATTAACGAGTTTTATAAGCGCAGGCTTGCCGCTTAATCGTTCAGGGTGTTGTACGGGTCGCGTTCGCGCTCTTCCGCTTTGCTTTCGTAGACCATTTTGTGTTCCATGCGGGCTTTGACCTTCGGGTCGCCCTGCGCGATCGTGTCTACCCAGTTTTCACGTGAGCGGTCGGCAACATCGTATGGCAGGTGTTCGACACGTTCCCAGCCCTTGGCATGCATGCAGGTTTCAAAATCGGTATAATCCAGATGTTCGGCGTAGCGGTAGCCTTCACGCTTTGGCGTATCCCAGTCTTCCATGCCAGTGTTTTTACCGTTTTCAAGGTCTTTCGGGACGGCCTTACGAATAGAACCAAGGCGGTTCAGTTCATTAATCTCTGCTACGCAGCGGGAAATGTCCATATGCAGGCTTTGCTGAGCCTTCGGTCCCTGCAGATACAGGGCGGATGTGGTATCTTCACGCTGCCAGTACTGGGCATCGCGGAAAGTCGGCCCGGTTTCGCAAGCGGCGAGCGTCAGAACGGAAATCGAAAGAAGAAAGGTTTTTTTCATGAGTTTACAGCTGTGGATAGATTCGAATCTCTTTCTCTATTAAACCATGAAGCTGCAAGGCTTACAAAATCTAGTATGCGGTAATCCCAAGAATCTTGGTTTTACGGGTTTTTCCACCATGTTTCCACAACCATACCGTAAAGGGGAGTGACCTCCGGATGCTGGATTCCGTCGCGGTAGGCGACAAAATCATGCGGGTTGTAATAAAGCGGGATCATGTAATGCCCTTCGAGGAGCTTTGCATCCAGAGCGCGGGTGGCGGCCAGCAGGTCTTCGCGCGTTGTGGTACGGGCGATTTGTTTGCTGAGCTCATCTATTTCAGGATCACAGATACCAGCAAAGTTCCAGCGCGCGGGCTGGTCTGCCGCTTCGCAGCTCCAGTACAGATATTGTTCCGTACCGGGCGATAAGGACGACAGCCAGTAATACAGCACCATATCGAAATCGTAATCGTTGAGGCGGCCACGGAAGGCAGCGCTGTCGAGCGAGCGGATATTCGGTTCAATGCCCATGCGTTTTAAGTTTTGTTTCAGGGCGAGGGCCAGTTTTTCGTTATTGGGGTCATCGAGCAGGATTTCAAAGGTGAAGGCTTTTCCCGTATCGGCCTGAATGCGTTTGCCGTCCTTGACGATCCAGCCAGCGTCTTTTAACAGCTTGTCCGCTTCGCGCATGCGCAGGCGTAAGTCCGTTTTTTCGTTTTTGGGGTTTGGCGCGCCGAGGTCAGTGTTGGGGTAGTAGCTGTCGATCTGTTTATATTCATTGTAATACAGGCTTTTATTTACCCAGTCGAAATCAAAGAGCAGAGATAGCGCTTCGCGCACGCGGATATCATCGAAGGGTGGGCGGCGTGTGTTGAAAATAAAGGCGCGCACGCGATCGGGACGGCCGTGTTCGAGTTCATCGAGCCAGATATCGGGATTGTTTTCCACGTCCTTGTAATTGTTGTTCCAGGCGCTGGCGTCCCATTCGCGGCGGAAGTTGAGGTTGCCTGATTTGAAGGCTTCAAGCGCGACATCGCTGTCACGGTAATATTCAAAGACAACCTGGTCGAAATTGTAATGGCCGACATTGACCAGCAGGTCCTTTGCCCAGTGATCGGGGATACGTTTAAAGGTGATTTTGCGCCCTGGTTCGACGGATGCGATTTTGTAGGGGCCTGTGCTTGGCGGTGGGGTCAGCAATGTTGCGTCAAAATCTTTTCCTTCCCACCATTTCTTTGACAGGACAGGCATGATGGCGAAAATCATGAATGTTTCCTGATCGTATCCGTCGCCGAAGGTGAATTTTATTGTGCGGTCGTCGATTTTTTGTGGCGTGGCCAGTTTGTATATGCGGCGCTGGTTCGGGCGGCCCTTTTCTTTCATGGTTTCGTAAGAGAAGAGGACATCGTCGGCTGTCACCGGTGTGCCGTCATGGAAAACCGCGCGTTCATCGAGGTGGAAGGTTATCGAGGAGCGGTCGGGTGGAACGTCCGCGCTTTTTGCAATCAGCGGATAGAGGGAAAAGGGTTCATCCCAGACGCGTCCCATCAGGCGGGTGTAGAACAGCCCGTCCAGCCCGTCGGCGGCTTTGCCCTTAATCGAAAACGGGTTCAGCGTATCGAACGTGCCGATGGAGGATTGTTTTAACGTGCCGCCCTTTGGCGCATTCGGGTTGGCGTAATCGAGGTGCGTGTCTTCGGCTGTGTATTTCGGCTTTCCATGCATGGCAAGGCCGTAGTCGAAGAGGTGTTCTTGTTCCTGTGGGGTTTCGAGAGCGTTTTCTTCCGCTTGCGAAGACAGCGGCAAGTAAAGCATAATGAGTAAAACAAACAAAATACGTAATGGCATGTTTCAAGACCTAGCAAAAAGACTGTTCCAGGCAAAGCCCCTTAAACAGAAGCTTCAGCCCAAGCCGCCTAAATATATACAGAAAATCAGGCTGTTTCATGGCGAAATCCTGGATCATGAAGATTGTGATGCGCTGGTCAGCTTCGTTACAGCCGATTTGAGCCTCGGCGGGCCGTTGAACAAGGCGTATCTGACGAAGGCGGGGGAAGAGCTTGGGGATTATATTGCAGAGAATGTTATCCAGCCAAGACCGGGGGAGACATTTTTGTGCCCGCCGTTCAATATGCCGAATAAACATGTGATGTTAGCTGTTTTGCCGAAATGGGAAGACGGGTTGCAGAACGAAGACCGCCAGATGCTGCGTTGTTACCGCAATGCTATCCAGATTATGCAGGACAATGATTTACATTCGATTGCGTTTCCGGCGCTTGGTTTCGGGCGGCTGAATTTTCCGCATATCCGTTTCGCACGGCTTGCGCTGCGCGGAATTCTTGAAAGCCTGGAAAAAGGCAAGGGAGCGGAAGAAGTGCGGATTGTATGTAAAGAGCGCGGCATGGTCGATATTTATGCCACGCACCTTAAAAAATTAGGGTGGACGGGCTAAGCGGCTCTGGATACCAGTTCCGCCAGCTTTTTATCCGTTCTTGGCCCCATGATCTGGATGACTTCTGCGGCGGCGGCGGAGCCAAGTTCACCACATTTGTACAAATCCATTCCTTCGGTAAAGCCGAACAGGAAGCCGGCAGCATAGGCATCGCCCGCGCCTGTCGTATCCAGAACCTTTACCTGCGGGGTCGGGACTTCGAATATCTGATCGTTTTCAATGATGACGGAGCCTTTCTCGCTGCGGGTCAGTGCGCCGATCAAATCTTTTTGTTCGATGATGGCCGGAACCTGGTCCCATTCAAAGACGTCGTAAAGCGACATGATTTCCTGTTCATTGGCGAACAGTATGTCAACGTGATTGTCGACCAGATCGATGAAGTCGGCTTTGTGACGGTCAACGCAGAATGGGTCGGACAGTGAGAGTGCGACTTTTGTTCCGTGTTTCTTCGCGATTTCAGCGGCCTTGCGGAATGCCGCTTTCGCCTGGTCACGGTCGAAGAGGTAGCCTTCAAGGTACAAAACCTTTGCGCGTTTGATGATATCTTCGTCAATGTCGTGTTCATTCAGTTCAACGGCGGCGCCAAGGAACGTGTTCATGGTGCGGTTGCCGTCATCGGTGACAAGGATCAGGCAGCGGCCTGTCGGTTCGCTGGCGACTAATGCCGGGGTATCGAATTCGATGCCGGAGGAGCGCAAGTCGTGACGGAAAATTTCGCCCAACTGATCGTCGGCGACCTTGCCTATAAATCCGCCTTTGCCGCCAAATGACGCAAATCCGGCCATTGTGTTTGCGGCAGACCCGCCGGAGACTTCCGTTCCCGGCCCCATCATACCGTATAATTCGACAGCGCGCAGGCGCTCAATCAGTGTCATTGCGCCGGGCTGCATGCCGTGGTCGCGTTGCTGTTGTTCAATGAATTCATCCGTGGCGTGGGCCAGAACATCCACCAGCGCGTTTCCGATGGCGACGACGCCCAAATCCTTATCAGACATATTGTATAACCTCTTGTTTGATTTATAAGCGTAAAGAGATTATCTGTTTATAAACAAAAGACAAAGGGTAAATGGCATGGCGGAGAAAGCAGCCCCCAAGAAGAAGGCGGCTTCCAAGGCGAAAAGCAAGGCGTTTTCGAAGGAAGATGCGGTATTGACGGCCTTGGCGCTGGCAGCCGATCTGGGCTGGGAACAGGTTACATTGCAGGATATCACGCGGGAAGCGGGGTGTTCGCTTGCCGACCTGCATGAACATTTCGACGATAAAACCGATATTTTGTGCGCGTTCGGGCGGATGATCGACCGCAAGGTTTTGAGCGCGGTCGGGGAGGTTGACGAGAGCTTGAGCGCACGCGATCGTCTGTTTGATATCCTGATGGAGCGTTTCGACGTTTTGAACGAATACCGTGACGGCGTTGTTTCCATCCTGAATTCTTTTCGCATGGACCCGAAACAGGCCGTCATATCCATGCCGCATTTATGCCGTTCCATGACGTGGATGATGGAAGCAGCTGGTATGGATACAAACGGGTTTATGGGCGCGGCGAAGGTTGCCGGGCTGACAGCCGTTTATCTGAACGCCTTACGGTCATGGGTGAAAGACGACAGCCCGGACATGGGTAAAACCATGGCTGCCCTTGATAAAGATTTAGGCAGGGCTGAGCAATGCGCGAACACTTTCGGTTTTTAGTCTTCCCTGTTTGCTTTTTCACGTCGTTGCCGCGTCGCTTATGTATGCGTTTATACACTGCGCTCCTTGCGCCTGGTGAAAAAACAGACATGTTTGACTATTTGTGTAGAGACCCCAGACATTTTCAGATTTTATCGCTTGGTAGCCTGTTGACGCTGATTATCCTGTGGAGCGATTTCGGGCCGACGCCACTTGTGTTTTTGCTGACGGCGGCCACGACTTTATCAACGCAGTTTGCCTTGACGAAAATTTACGGGTTGCAGCAATTTGATTTTCGTTCACCGCTGATCAGTGCGCTGTCGCTGTCCATTTTGTTGAAAGCGTCGAGCTTGCTGATTTTTCCGCTGGCCGCGTTTCTGGCCATTGCATCGAAATTCACGCTGCGGGCGAATGACAAGCATATATTCAATCCGGCGAATTTCGCGATCATCGTAACGTTAACGGCTTTACCCGATCATGTGTGGGTGTCGCCGGGACAGTGGGGGAGCACGGTTTGGCTGGGGTTTGCGCTGATATGTCTTGGCATCCTTGTGCTGTCCAGTGCGCGACGGGGAGATATTGCGCTTTTCTTTTTGGGTAGCTGGGCGACGCTGACATTCGGGCGGGCGCTATGGCTGGGCGATCCGATGGCGATCCCGATTCACAATATGCAAAGTGGGGCACTCCTTATTTTTGCCTTTTTTATGATATCTGATCCCAAAACCACGCCCGACCATGTGGCCGGGCGCTTGATTTTTGCAGCTATCACCGCTTTGATCGGATTTACGTTGCAATACGGCCTGCAGGTGCGCGAAGGTATTTTTTACGCATTGTTTGTCACCTGTCTGTTTACGCCTGTGATTGATAGTTTATTGAAGGATTACCGTTACCAATGGGGGAAAATATGATCCGTTTGTTTGTTACTGTTTTTGCGCTTCTTGCTTTTGTTCCTGCGTCTGCTCATGCGTTTTGCGGGTTTTATGTCGCGAAGGCCGATGCCAGCCTGTTTAACAAAGCGTCAAAGGTGGTGTTAAGCCGCAGCGAAAACAGAACGGTCATTACCATGGCCAACGATTTCCACGGCGATGTTGAGGATTTTGCGATCGTTATTCCCGTTCCGGCCGTGATTACCAAATCGCAGGTGAATGTCAGCGACGGAAAGATTATTGATCATCTTGACGCTTATACGTCTCCGCGGCTGGTTGAATATTACGACGAAGATCCGTGCGCGATGCGCGTGATGGAAGAAATGTCGATGATGCGTTCTGCTATGCCGATGGCGGCGGTGGCTGATGGTGCAGCGGTGAATGCGAAAGCGCTGGGTGTGACAATTCTGGAAGAATACTCGGTCGGTGAATATGACATTCAGGTACTGGATGCCCAGCAGAGCGAAGGGTTGCTGACGTGGCTTAATCAGGAAGGATACAAGCTGCCCAAGGGCGCCGAGAAAATCCTGAAAAGCTATATCAAGCAGGACATGAAGTTTTTTGTGACCAAGGTGAACCTCGCCGAATTTGAAAAGTCCGGCTACAGCACGCTGCGCCCGCTACAGGTTGCTTACGAGCATGATAAATTCATGCTGCCGATCCGTCTTGGCACGCTGAATGCGGAAGGAGATCAGGAACTGATCCTGTTTACCCTGACCAAGGAAGGGCGGGTGGAGCCGACCAATTACCGCACGGTGAAGATCCCGACCGACAGCGATGTGCCGTTGTATGTGAAAGACGCGTTCGGCGATTTTTACAAAGCGATGTTCAGTGAAGCGGTCAAGAAAGAAGAGATGAAGGCCGTGTTCCTGGAATATGCATGGGACATGGCGTGGTGTGACCCGTGTGCGGCGGACCCTTTGCCAAATGATGATTTACGCCGTCTTGGCGCGTGGTGGCTTGATGTATCGCCCGATAGCACGGTGCCTGTGCCTGTGCCGTTGCCGGGGCAGCCGCGCATTATGCCCTCACCCATGCCGATGCCTGCGCCCGTGAATGTGTTCGTGACACGTTTGCATGTGCGGTATAACGCTGAAACATTTCCCGAAGACCTTGTGCTGCAAGTCACCAATGATCGCCAGAATTTTCAGGGGCGTTACGTGATGCGCCACCCGTTTAACGGGCCGGTATCCTGTGAAGCGGGGCAGGAATATTACAAATCCT
This sequence comes from Alphaproteobacteria bacterium, assembly GCA_030426925.1. GTDB lineage: Bacteria > Pseudomonadota > Alphaproteobacteria > Micavibrionales > Micavibrionaceae > JAUHXT01. The sequence goes on from JAUHXT010000033.1 coordinate 13,602, forward strand.
TACCACAGCGTTTCGAACGTGAGGCACAGAGCCTTGCATCCCTTACCGGTTGGGACGTACAGGAAGTGCGCGAGAAAATGAGCAAAAACGGCCAATCCTTCGACATCAAGCCAAAAACGGACGACCGCAAATGGTGGGAGAAAATGTGGGAGGAAGAGGAAAAATAATTGACATAACACATGTTTGCGGGTAATACGTCCGCAAATAATAAGAACTGTAGAGAGTGTGTTATGCATAAAGCCTTTGTTGTACAGGCGTTACAACCTGCATTTTTTGACGCTGTCGGCAATATCATCGAGGCATGTCTTACCCCCAGACACGATCATGTGCTTGAAGGCAGAAGATATTGCGGCCATATGGCGCGCATGAGCAATCTTCAGGGTGATGACAATGGTGCGCCGACTGTTTTTCCTTTTGCCTTGCGTGTTGTTGATGTGGCTGCAGTCGTAACATTCGACGAAACAGGCAGGCAGTTGCAGAGTATGTTAAGCGCTTATATGGAGACGGGTGTTTCGTTTCCTCCTGCCTGGATTCCTTTTGCCTACCATGACCATTTAGCCGGTAGTACACAAGTTATTGATCGCGGTTGTTTGTTGCCAGAAGAGGCGCAATTAACCTGGAAAAAAGCTATTGCTCCAGATTTTCCGAAGCGGGCGCAGCACTGGGTTGAGCAGATTTCACGCCGTGAACTTGGCTATTCGCCGATTTCTTAAGCAACTGCGTGCTGGAAGGCGTGGTTTTCGTCGTACAGGTTCCGCAAGGTTTGTATCAGTGTTTCGATATCCTGTTCACTATGTGCCGCCGTTGCGGTGAGGCGCATGCGTTCCGTTCCTCGCGGGACGGTCGGGTAATTGATCGGCTGAACGTATATGTCGTGATCGTTTAACAAAATATCCGTGATCATTTTACAGCACGTGGCGTCGCCAATCAGGACGGGTACGATGTGACTGTCACCCTTCATAAAGGGGATGCCCGCTTGTTCCAAACCGTCTTTGAGTTGTTTCGTGCCGCGCATCATGCGCATGCGTTCAATTTCCGATGTTTTTAAATATTCGACGCTGGCGCGCGCGCCGGCCAGTACGGCCGGTGGCAGGGACGTGGTGAAAATAAAGCTGGAAGAATAGGAGCGCACGGCATCGACCAGAGCGGCGCTGCCGGTAATAAAGCCGCCGACAACACCGTAAGCTTTTCCAAATGTGCCCTCGATAACATCAATGCGGTCCATCAGGCCGAGTTTTTCCGCGATGCCGCCGCCGCGCGGCCCGTAAATGCCGACCGCGTGGACTTCATCAAGGTATGTCATCGCGCCGTATTGATCGGCGAGGTCGCAAATTTCTTTGATGTGTCCGATATCCCCTTCCATGGAATACACGGATTCAAAGGCGATCATTTTAGGCTTTGACCTATCGGATTCCCACAGAAGCTGTTCCAGGTGTTCCATATCATTGTGGCGGTAAATTTTCTTTTCACAGCGGCTGGAACGGATGCCGTGGATCATCGACGCGTGGTTCATTTCATCGGAAAAGACGATGCAATCGCCCAGAAGTTTTGCGATGGTGCTGATTGTTCCTTCGTTCGCAATATAACCGGAGGAGAAGACCAGCGCCGCTTCCTTGTTGTGAAGATCGGCCAGAGAGGATTCCAGATCCACATGCAATTTCATCGTACCTGAAATATTGCGGGTTCCGCCTGCCCCTGCGCCATAGGTGTCGATGGTGTCCTTCATCGCATCCCGTACGACCGGGTTTTGTCCCATGCCAAGGTAGTCGTTGGAACACCAGATGGTGACGTCCCTTTGCCGCCCGTCCGGGCCGTGATAACGGGCTTTCGGGTATTCCCCGCAGATACGCTGTAAAGGCGCGAAAACGCGGTATCGTCCCTCATCTTTTAAGTCATGGATACGCTGTTCGAATATAGCTTCGTATTTGTTCATGGTGCGGTGCCGCTAAATATCTATTACACAAATATACTGGAGCAAGGTTATAATAAATACCAGCATAAATAGTAAGGATGTTTCATCGTATGTTGGTTGTTTTTGGCTCTATCAATATGGATTTTAACTTTACTGTCAATGCCTTGCCTCAGGTGGGGGAAACGGTTCTGTCTCCGCGCTATGACACATTGCCGGGCGGGAAGGGCGCAAACCAGGCGCTGGCGGCGGCACGGGCGGGCGCGAAAACCGCTATTATCGGCAAGGTAGGCGACGACGGCATGGGGCAGCGCATCCTGATGAATTTGCGGCGCAATGAAGTTATGACCTCTGGCGTAGCGCGGTCGGAAAGCCTGCCGACCGGGATGGCGTCGGTGGTGAAAAACGCACAGGGGCAGAGTTTTGTCGTCGTGGCGTCGGGTGCGAACGCGACAGTGGGAGCCGATCAGGTTCCCGACGATATCCTGCACGATAAAAACATTGTCCTGATGCAGATGGAGATCCCCTTTACAGAAAACCTCGATGTTATGAAGCGCGCGAAAGAGCATGGTGCGCAGGTGATTTTGAACCTTGCGCCGGCGATTAAAATTCCGCAGGAGGCGCTGAAGCTTGTCGATACGCTGATCGTGAACCAGATTGAAGCGCGGCAGCTGGCGCAGTCCGTGGGAGTTGATCCGAATATTGACCTGAAAAAACTGGCTGCGGCCATGTCAAAGCTTGGCAATCTTGATTGTATCATTACGCTGGGCGGAGACGGGCTTGTGGCTGTGACCAGAGGCGGTGAAACGTGGGGTGTCAGCAGTATGAAACTGGACGAAGTTGTCGATACAACGGGGTCCGGCGATTGTTTTTGCGGAACCTTTGCCGCGCTTATCCATGAAAAGAAAAGCTTTGCCGATGCGCTGCATCGCGCTGTCGTTGCTGCCGGACTTTCCTGTACCAAAGAAGGGACACAGGATTCATATCCGTTTTCTGCGGACGTGGACGATCATATGGACCGTGTGCCATATCCTCAAAAACACTAAAAATTTTACGTGATTATGCGCTGGTGTTGACGTTGGAGCCGCGTACGGATGAAACCGGCACGTTGTCTATGCTTGCCTGAAGCAATGCTGCTATTTGCTGATCTGCCTTTGCGGATGCTTTTAATGCGGCCATAGCGACGTTGGCCTGTAGCTGAGCCTGTTGGGCTGCGATTCCTGCTGGTAGTGCTGCGGTCATAGAAAACTCCTTTTTCTACCTATAATGGTAGCATGGAAGAGATTAATGCAAAATAAAGAAATACAGGTTTTTACGCCACTTTGTGCTTCTTGAAATAGCGTTTGCAGGCTTCCTGCAGCTCATCGGTGATTTTTTGGCCTTCCGGACCAGCGTATCCGGTCAATTCTGCCTTTATAATCAATGAGATAGATTTGTTGTGGGCCTTAATGATATCGAGGCCGTCATCGTTAATTTCGTCCACCTGGTCGAGGAACTGGAGCGCAACGTCCGCAATCATTGAAATCAGGGGGTATTTGAACATGCCGCCATTGGCCTTTAGCCCCATGATCGGTTGGGCGAATTCATCCAGAAAGTCGTCGTTGGATTTCAGGGACGGATGCGTTTTCAGCTTTTCGACATTGTTCTGGATTTCATCAAGATATTCCTGCGCATATGGCTCGAATTTCAGCGGATTGCTCTCTATGAATTCCTGACTTTTCTTTAGCAATTCGGGCGGGATGCCACCGTGGCCAACCTTGACCTTTAACGTGTTCGGGGGTTCAATAAATTTTGGATCTTCCGTTACTTCGTTCATTCGTTACTCTTATAAATGTTATATTTTTCCAGTTTCTTCTCTCAGGTCCTGAAGGATCTGGCTGGCAATTTTGCGTTTTTCATCGGTATCTTCTTCGCCTTCCGGAGTGTCGGCGGCGCGTCTGTATGGGCCGTCGTAATCAAAGTTTTTGCGCCGGCGCCTGTCGGGGCCAAAGAATGTACCGCAATCGACAAACTGCCGCGGTTTTTCAATGATCTGGACGATGCGGCTATACAGGTCCTTGGCCGTATAGGGTTTCATCAGGAATTCGGTAACGCCTGAATCACGCGCAGCTTCCACACGCACGCGGTCGCTGTACCCGGTCATCAGGATAATCGGCACATACGGGTTGGGGGAGTTTTCGCTGCTACGGATTTGTTTGATGAAGTCGATACCGTTCATCGGTTCCATCAACCAGTCCGTTATGACGATGTCCGGGTTTTCTTCGCGCAGAATCTGAAACCCTTTTTCCGCATCGCGGGCGCAGAAGACACGTTTAAAGCCGAATATATTCAGGATGGAACGTGTCAATTCCATCATAGGCTGCATATCTTCGACGATCAGAACCGCCACGTTTTCTAATGAATATGTCATATAAATGTGAGCTTAAAATATTAAAATCAGTAGCATAGCCTTTATTAGCCTATCGCTGATGGCACAAAAGTAAAAGAAAAAGCATTAAGTTTTCAACGATCATTGCGCGGCGCATCTCTCATTATACCATAAGATACGTATGTATGCGTTTTATTTCTGTGCACGAGTGTGCGACACATCATGTCTTTGATTGGCAAAATTCGCGTTTTTATTTATTCTAATATTACAGAATCATTTCGGTGTATTGGGGTTGTGGTGTTCTTAGAGGTTTAGGGACAAAAAGGCATGAGTCAAAAAATAATAATGAATTATACCGTTCCGCCGAGTGCAGAAGATTTGGAAGCGCTGGCGCAGGACGTTCTTGAGAGCCTGCCCGAAGAGCTTCTGGAATTTTGCGACGGGCTCAGCCTTCAGGTTGATGATATTCCCGATGAAGCTCTGGAAGAAGAGCTGGACGTCGATGATCCGTTTGAAGTTCTGGCCGTTTACCGCAGCGGCAAGCAAATAGCGCCCGGCGTAGAAAGCAAGGTCGCCAACGATGACGACCTTTTGATCCTGTTCCGCCGCTCCATCCTTGATTACTGGTGCGAAAGCGGCGAAGACCTGACGCTTGTCATGCGTGAGTTGATTATCGAAGAACTGGGCAAGACCTTCGATTTCTCAGATGATGAGATAGAAGATATGGCGCAACGCCACAGCCAACTCATGTTTTAACTTCGGAATTTTCCTTCTGACAGCGTCACTGCGTCGCTTGCGTATGTTTATACGCGGCGCTCCTTGTTTTTCGTCAGAAGAAAAATTCCTTCGTTAAAATTGAGGGCGGTTAGGAGATAAGGCCTTTTTCCATGACGGCGGACATGCGGCGGGCGAAGGCGGCCGGGTCGGGAACGCTTTGCCCCTGGATGATGCGGGCCTGGTCGAGCAGGAGCCACGCCGTTTCCTTTGTTAAGTCGCTTTCGCCGATAGCGGCGAGTTTTTTAATCAGCGCGTGGTCCTTGTTGACCTCCAGCACCGGTTTTGTCTGGTGTTCGTATTTTTGCTGGATTTTCAAAACGGATTCCATGTGCATATCAACGGCGCTGTCCGGTGCGATGAGGCAGACGGGGGAGTCCGTTAAGCGGCTTGATACCTGAACATCGTGGACATGATCTTTCAGTGTTTCCTTGAAAAATGCCAGTAACGTGTCGACTGCGCCGTCCGTTTCTTTGTCTTCGGGTTTTTCCGTTTCGTTTTCTTCGGCCTGCTCTTCCTTTTTGTCGTAGCGGGAAAGGTCAATCGCGCCCTTGGTGATGGACTGGAAGAACTTGCCTTTATATTCCATGACATTTTGAAGCCAGAAATTATCGACGGTATCGGTCATTAAGATGACATTTAAGCCGCGTGATTTAAACCCTTCCAATTGTGGAGAGTTTTTAAGTGTTTCAAGGTTGTCGCCTGCCATATAATAAATGGAGCGCTGGTCGTCTTTCATATTCTCAATATATTCATCAAGGGAAACCAGCTTGTCGCTTTCCGAGCAGTGGAAGCGGCAGATTTTGAAAATTTCTTCGCGGTGTTCGATGGCGTCGTACAGGCCTTCCTTAATGACCATGCCGAACTGGTGCCACAATGTTTCAAAGGCCGCCGGATCATTTTCGGACAGCTTGTTGATATCGCTTAGAATTCTTTTCGTTACGCTGCGTCTTATTGTGTCGATAACGGGATTCATTTGCAGCATTTCACGGCTGATGTTCAGCGGCAGGTCCTCGCTGTCAATGACGCCGCGCAGGAAACGCAGCCACGGGTAGACAAGGTTCTTTAAATTGTCGGTGATGAAAACGCGCTTCACATACAGCTTCACCACATGCTGGCGGGAGGGGTCGTATAAATCCCACGGGCGCATGGAAGGCACAAACAAAAGCGAGGAGAATTCAATTTTTCCTTCGGCTTTCCAGTGCGATGTCATCAAAGGTTCATCGAATACCTGACCGATATGGTGGTAAAATTCCTTGTACTGTTCTTCGCTGACTTCGGATTTTGGGCGCATCCACAAGGCGGAGGCGGTGTTCACCGGTTCTTCATCCGCGCCGACATAAACAGGCACATTGATGTGGTCGGAGTAAGTGAGGATGACCTGTTTCAACTTGTCATCAAGCTGAAAATCATAAGCGCCGGATTTTAAATGGATAATGATGGCCGTGCCGCGGTTTGATGGCAGGGACTTCGCCAGTTCATCCGTTGCTTCATGCACTTCAAAGCCGGTTTTTCCGTCCGACGTCCAGACCCATGTCTGGTTATCTCCGGCCTTGCGGGAGACGACATCGACTGTATCGGCAATCATAAAGCAGGCGTAAAAGCCGACGCCGAACTGGCCTATCAGGTTCATGTCGCCGCCTGTTTCCTTCATTTTTTCCATGATGGCGGCGGTACCGGAACGCGCGATGGTACCAAGGTTGTTTACCAAATCATCCTTGTCCATCCCGATACCGTTGTCGGTGATGGTCAGGGTGTTGGCGTCCGTATCGGCCTTGATATGGATTTTAAAGTCCGTGTCGCCCTTGGTCAGGTCGGGGTTTTTCAGCGCCTCATACCGCAGGCGGTCGCATGCGTCTGCCGCGTTTGAAATTAATTCACGCAGGAACACATCGCGGTTGGTGTACAGCGCGTTGGCCACGATATCCAACAATCTGGATACATCGGTATCGAAGTTCATTTTTGTATCTGTCGTCATATCGCTCATGGGTATAGCATCCGGGTTGTCCAGTTTCCACCGTCAAAAGTGTAAAGGTAGCGGCGGTGCAGGCGGTATTCGCCGTCGATCCAGAATTCGATGGTTTGCGGTTTGACGCGGAATCCTTTCCAATATTCGGGGCGGGGGATTTGTTCCTGACCGTCGAATTTCTCTTCATATTCTTTCACGAAATTTTGGAGTTCTTCGTAGCTGCCCAACGGGCGGGACTGTTTGGATGCCCAAGCGCCGACGCGGCTGCTCCAGTGCCGGGAATCATAATAGGCGTCGGCTTCCTCGTTGTTCACCGTTTCCACCGTGCCAACCACGCGCACCTGTTTGCGTAAGGATTTCCAGTAGAAGTTTAAGGCGGCGTTAGGGTTTTCGGCCAAATCCTGCCCTTTTTCGCTGTCCGCATTGGTGTAAAAAACGAATCCACGTTCATCCACGCCCTTCATCAAAACGATGCGCACACTGGGGATTCCGTTCTTATCCGCAGTGGCGAGCGCCATAGCGTTGGGATCGCTAAGCTCTTGTTTTTCTGCCTCTTTTATCCACTTGCCGAACAATTCGTAAGGGTCGTCCGGTAAATTGTCTTTTTTTACGCGAAGGGTTTGTGTCATGTTCTCGTATAATCCTATTGAACAGAGTCTTTATTTTGTCGTATTTGGCACCTAATTTAAGACTCTGGTCGAAAATGACAAGAAACCTTTCGGAAAGGGAAGAACATGAAAAAGAATTTTGTTTTGATGCTTGCAGTCCTGGCGGCCATCAGCGTGAGTGGCTGTGAAACCCTGGGCGGTAACAAGCAAACATTCGGTACAATCGGCGGCGCGGCTGCCGGTGGTTTGCTCGGTTCACAAGTCGGTGGCGGAAGCGGGCGTTTGTATGCCGTTGGTATCGGTACGCTGCTAGGCGCACTGGTCGGTAGTGAAGTCGGCCGTTCCCTGGATAAAGCCGATATGATGTATGCGCAGCGCGCAAACCAGCAAGCACACACATCGCCAATCGGCCAAGGTATTACATGGAACAACCCGGAAAGCGGAAACCACGGTGTTGTAACACCAACGCGTGACGGTTATGCGGACAGCGGCGAATATTGCCGTGAGTACCAGCAGACAATTTATGTCGGCGGCCAACAGGAAACCGGTTACGGTGTGGCTTGCCGCCAGCCGGACGGAACCTGGAAAATTTCCGGTTAAACTGATCCGCCGGATTTTAAGGAATAACGAAAAGCCGCTGGTGTTCAGCGGCTTTTTTGTGACTAGCTTGCTTTGTCTTCCGACGATTTCTTGTTCTGAAGGACCCGCTGGCGCATAGCGGCTTGTGACATGCTGCTGCTTCCGCCCATTCCCGGTCCTGCGGGCGCCATTGCGGGCTGCAGGACAGGTGCCACTTTCGGCGCCGGTGCGGCAGGCGCCGGTCCCTGCGGTCCCATTTTCGGGATTGCGTTGATCTGATTGGCCGCTTCCAGTTTTTGAATATAGTTCGGGTCCTGCAGTGTTTTCTGAACGGATTGCAGGACGCTTGAAACATCTTCTATTTCTTCGCAAAGATCGGCAATATGCCCCAAAGTGATGACATATCCCAGGCGCTTGCGTTCAATAATACGTTCACCCAGGTTCTGGATCGCGTCCCATGTGGTCAGTTCCTTGTTGCCTTCAAATTCGATGCGCGCGGCCTGGTCGGGTTCTTTGCCCAGTATCATGGCTTTTTCAAATGCATTGGCGGCGGCCTGTAGTGCCGATCCGCACCAGCCGAGAATGTTTCCGTGCGTCAGGTTTTCGTTTTGCTGGTTGGCCGTCAGGATCATGATGTCGCTGCTTTCTTCTTTCAGGCTGGCCAGTACCAGTTCTTCAAACACGCTGTCCACGAGGTCGCGGTGCAGGCGCGCGTTTTGTTCAATGTTTGCGAAGGCGTTGTATGAATTCATCAGGTCAACGGCGGATTTCGGCTCAACCCCGGTGACATCAGCAATCAGATAACCAATCGCACGGATGTAGGGATCTTCACTTGTGTTTAATGCCGCGCCTAAAATATCTTCGGCGGGGTAGCCGCGCCATGCCATATCCTGTGCCGGGCGGGCGAAGCTCCACCATTGTTCGATGCCGATGCCACTTTCATCGACAATCAATGCGACTTCGTCAGCGGCCTTTTGTGCTTCCACTACCGATTTTGATTTTGAAATGCCGGATTGCAGGATTTCAGTGAATGCGAATTCGGATGGTTCCATGGCCACAACGAACGGGTATTCTTCAGCCCGTTTTTCTGAATGGGCTGTCAATACATCCATGGCTCGGCGTTTGGATAATTCGTGAATGGTTTCCTTGTTATTTTGCAGACCGCACAAGGTCGCGGCAAAAGTATCGGCCTTGATGTTTGCTTTGGCCAGATTGTACGGGCTGCGTTTCGGGATTAACGGTCCGCTTTTGAATTTCCCTTTGAACTTC
>JAUHXT010000034.1 GCA_030426925.1 Alphaproteobacteria bacterium
TGTTATGTTTATGCCGGGCTACCGTTCCGATATGGAGGGCACGAAGGCCGTTTACCTGGCCGAGCAGTGTAAAGAGCGGGGACAGGATTGCCTGCGTTTCGATTACAGCGGGCATGGCGTGTCAGAAGGCGATTTTAACGAGGGTACCATCAGTTTATGGGCACAGGACGCGCTTGATATTATGAACCATGCCGCCAAGGGGCGGGATGTCGTCGTTGTCGGGTCGTCCATGGGGGGGTGGATTGCGTTTTTAACGGCCTTGGCCAGACGGAAACAGGTTACAGGACTGGTGGGGATTGCCGCCGCGCCGGACTTTACGCTCGATATTTATCATAATCGTATGAATGACGACCAGCGTACGCGTTTAGGGCGCGATGGGTATGTGGATGTTCCGAACGAGTACAGTGACGTTCCGTACAAGGTTACCAAGGCCTTGATTGATGATGGGAAGGATAATCTGCTCATCGACAAGGGGATTGATTTGCATATTCCCGTACGTCTGGTGCAGGGTATGAAAGACGCCGATGTGGAATGGCAACATGCTCACCGCATTAAAAACGCCATTGCCGGGGATGATGTTGACGTACTGTTGGTGGAAGACGGTGATCACAGGTTGTCACGGCCTCAAGACCTTGTCCTTATCGATCAATGCGTACAGGTGGTGTGCGGGCTAAAACCCTAATTATTTGCGGCCGTACTTGGTTTTGCTTTTCTTATTGTGGCGTTCATAGACGCTGAAGTCTTTTTTGCCGGCCTTTTTCACCATACGTGTGCCGGTGAACGGCCCGATGCCCAAAACCCAGAAAATAGCGGTGAATAGATAGAAAATCATCAGCGGAACAAGCGCTACCAGAAGGGCCGTTTGTTCCATCAGCGGGGCGACAATGTTTTCCCATGTGGCCAGAGATATGTTTTCCCGCAGCATGTTCAGGCTGTCCGGCGCGTACGCAATCCACAAACGGCCAACATCGCTTAAAGCGAAGACGTTCGGATCAACGTCCAGTTCCTTTAGCTGTTCGACTTTTTCGTCGCTGTCGCCATAGGCCATATACAGATCATGCCCCAAGACCCCAAAGGCCGGCAGAAGCAGGATAAAAGTAACTAGAAGAATTGTTCCACGCATGAAAGTACACCTGATACTAGGCGAAATTGACCAATAATATTTACAGTCTAGCAGTTAAAATGAGAATGGAAAAGGCAGCACTTGATCTTGGCGCATCTTTTGTCTATCGTCCGGCGTGATTTGGAAATACAGCCTGCTGTTTTCATAATGTACAAGATCAGGACAGGTGGCCGAGTGGCTTAAGGCGCACGCTTGGAAAGCGTGTTGGGGTGCAAGCCTCACGCGGGTTCGAATCCCGCCCTGTCCGCCATTTTTCATTTCAACGACTATATGTTGGCGGTGAGAGCAGGCTACATATCCTGCAGCAGTTTATCTTCTGAGATGCAGAGTTTGTTTTTAGGGGGTGCAACGCTGAATTCTTCGGGCCCCAGCCCTGACATAGGATCCGGGTGTGATTGGATCTCGCGTACTTGCGCCAATGCGTCCAGATATTCGTCTTTGTTCAGTGTTTTCATCAAAGCCTGTAATTCCACGTCTTCTTCAAGAAGTTCTTTATATGCCTGGTAGATTTTCTTAGGGATCTGTTCCAGTCTCTGTTCGATTTTGAACAGGACTTCTTCGGCAAGGCCGCTGTGGTTAAACGCGTCGATGACGTCGGCCCATTCCTGAATGTAATTATCGCGGATATATTCCGATGTGTCGGTTACGCCACATTCCTTTAGAGTTGCATTTTTTGCGTGCTCCAGCTTCTGAACAACAATTTTGTGATGTGTAATGTAGTGTTCCAGAACGGAAGTCATTAATTCATTGGCCTTTTCCGCGTCCAGGAATTCCCTGCTTTTATCGACCATTGTTACTTCCCTTTAAATCGGGATAAAATCCCTCCATCGTAATTTTATGCGATCAGAGTAAACATATATAAAAAAATAGATAAAATTTTATCTATTCCCCTTTTCGTTTTTTCCTTGTTTATCAAGGGTAAAGACCATAAAAAGCGGTGATACAAAATAAAGGACAAAGCCTGATATGCAGCCCCTGCTGTTATCCGTAAAAGACGCCATGGTGCGGTATTCCGAAGTGCCGGTTTTTGAAAACCTGGCCTTCAATATCCACGCGCGCTCACGGATTGCGCTGGTTGGCAAGAACGGGTCCGGCAAAACGACCCTGATGAACATTATTACGGGTGTACAGGACCTTGATGACGGGGAACGGTGGGAAGAACAGGGCCTAACCATAGGGTATTTGCAGCAGGATATTGTGCCGAAAACAGGCGAAAGCGTTTTTGATTTCATTTTTTCTGAAATCAAGGCCGAGGATAAAGAGCTGTATGAATACAAGGTCGATATTGTCTGCGAAGCGTTGCAGCTCGATAAAAATGCACAGATGACGACTTTATCCGGCGGGCAAGTGCGGCGGGCGGGACTGGCACGGGCACTGGTTGAAGAGCCGGATATTCTGTTACTGGACGAACCGACCAACCATCTGGATCTGGAAGCGATTGAATGGCTGGAAGGGTATTTGAACGGGTATCGCGGTACGTTGTTAGTCGTTTCCCACGACCGGACGTTTTTATCGAATATTACGAACCAGGTGTTTTGGTTAGACCGCGGGCAATTGAAAGTTTCACCGCGAGGATTTAAATATTTTGATGAATGGTCGGAGATGTTGCTGGATCAGGAATCACGGGAACTGAGAAACCGTAAAGCCATTGTAGCGCAGGAAGTGGAGTGGGCGTCACGCGGGGTTAAAGCGCGCAGGAAGCGTAATCAACGCCGCCTGGAATTGGTGCGTGAAATGCGTGACAAGTTAAAGGCTGATGAAGCTTCGTACAGGCGTGCGACGAAAAAAATCGCGCTGGAGCCGCTAAAAGATGTCGAACATAGTTCCAAAATCGTTGCGGAATTTTATAATGCGCAAAAAACATTCGATGATGGGAAGAAAATTATCCTGAACGGTTTTCATTACCGTATCAAGCGTGGTGATCGCATCGGCGTATTGGGTAAAAACGGTTCGGGTAAAACGACGTTTTTGAAGTTGCTAATTGGCGATATGGATCCGGATGGCGGCAGTGTGAAGCGGAGAAAGGATCTGGAATTTTCTTACTTTGATCAAAAGCGCGAAGACCTGGACCCGGAAGCGACATTGCAAAAAACATTATGCCCTGCTGGCGGTGATTATATTGACGTGATGGGCAGGCAACGCCATGTGTGCGGGTATCTGAAAGATTTTATGTTCGATCCGGGACGGGTGCAGGACAAGGTATCCACGTTGTCTGGCGGACAGAAAAACCGGTTGATGCTGGCGCGTATACTGGCCAATCCGAAAACCTGTTTGATACTGGATGAGCCTACCAACGACCTGGATATGGATACGCTGGATATGCTTGAAGATATTTTAATGCAGTATCAGGGCACATTGATTGTTGTATCGCACGACCGGGATTTTCTTGATCAGACGGTCACAAAAATTCTGGCGTTTGAAGGCGATGGAAAAATTGAAAGTGTGATTGGCGGATATTCCGATTATTTGGCGATGAAGCAATTCGATCAACATCACCCCGAGCGTAACGAAAAACCTAAAGGCGAAAAAAAAGATCCTTCGTCGCAAGCTCCTCAGGATGACGGGAAAAAGAAGAACCGTAAAAAGCTGACCTATAAGCTGGAGCACGAATTGAAACAGTTGCCCGGAAAAATTGACGGTGTTCAAAAAGAACTGGATGCGATCAATGACCAGCTGTCCGATCCGGATTTATATCAGCGCGATCCGGACGGGTTTCATGCCATTACCAAAAGCATGCAGGAGCTGGAGGCCAAGATGGAACGGTATGAAAACCGCTGGCTGGAGCTCGAAGAAATGAAGGAGGCTGCGGACGGCTAAGCGCTTTGCTTTTGGTGTAATCCGGCCTATGTTATTGCCATGAGATATCTTTTACCTGTTTTCAGCCTTTTGGTGTTGGCCGCCTGTACGACGACGGCGGATATTCAAAGCCGGTGCGCGGCAGTATCGAGCGGATTTGCCGAAGAAGTCAATTGCCTTGGCAATATGGTTGAAACGCAGCCGCATTTAAGCGGTGACAGTTTTGCGCAGGAATATGTGTTGAGCGGGCAATATCTTGTCGAACGCATGAATAAGGGCGAAATCAGCGAGAACCAGGCGCGGATGATGTTTGCACGGAAATACAATCAACTGCGGCTGGAACAGCAGCGCCTTAGCACCTTGAGCGCGGTGGAATGGGACGCGCTTAGTCCGCGATACCAAGACTGCGATATCATTGACGGCGACCGTGTGAGGTGCCGGGGGTATTAACCCGCTTCGCGGGACGCTTTCTTGCGTTCGTGAGACAGCAGGAATTTTTTGCGCAGACGCAGATTCTGCGGTGTGACTTCCAGCAATTCATCATCATTGATGTAGGCCATCATGTCTTCAAGGCTCATTTTACGTGGGGGAGTCAGGGTCACGGCATCATCCGTGCCGGACGCGCGGACGTTGGTCAGTTTCTTGCCTTTCAGGACGTTCACTTCCAAATCGTTGTCACGGGAATGTTCGCCAACGATCATGCCCTGATACACCGGGGTCTGGTGGTCAATAAACATGGCGCCGCGGTCTTGCAGGTTGAAGATCGCGTAGGCGACAGCCGTTCCGGTTTCATTGGAAATCAGCGCGCCGTTGCGGCGTTGTTCGATATCGCCTTTATAAGGCGCATAGGAATGGAACAGGCGGTTCAGAACACCTGTACCGCGTGTTTGTGTTAAGAAGCGGGACTGATAGCCGATCAAACCGCGTGAGGGCGCGAGGAAGGTAATGCGTGTCTTGCCCGCACCGGCGGAGCGCATGTCCGTCATTTCGGCTTTTCGGCGGTTCATGGAGTCGACAACAGTCGAGGAATATTCCTCGTCCACATCAATGATGACTTCTTCGATGGGTTCGAGTTTCTGACCGCCCTCTTCCCTGTACAGCACTTGTGGGCGGGAAACGGTAAGTTCGAAGCCTTCGCGGCGCATGGTTTCGATCAATACGCCAAGTTGCAGTTCGCCGCGGCCACCGATTTCGAAGCTGTCCTTGTTATCGGATTCCTTGAAGGTAATGGCGACATTTGTTTCCGCTTCGGCCAGCAGACGTTCACGGATCATAGTGGAGGTGACTTTTTTACCCTCTTTTCCGGCGAAGGGTGAATCGTTCACCTGAATTGTCACGGACATGGTCGGCGGATCGATAGGGGTAGACGCCAGCGGCTTGCTTTCCGCCGGATCGCAGATGGTGTCGGCCACGGATGCCTTGGTCAGGCCGGCAATACAAATGATGTCGCCGGCGTGGACTTCATCTACCGGAACCCGTGTGGTGCCTTCAAACATCAAAAGCTTGGTCAGGCGTCCTGATTCAATCTGTTTTCCGTCAAGGTCGATGGCCTTGACCGTGTCGTTGATTTTGGCGGACCCGTGCAGAACACGGCCGGTCAGGCAGCGGCCAAGAAAGGGATCGGAATCAAGCAATGTGGCCAGCATGGCGAAAGGCTTGCCTTCTTCCACTTTTGGTTCGGGTACGTGTTCCAAAATCAAATCCAGCAACGGGTGCAGGTTTTCACGCGGATCAGCCAGTTCACGCGTGCACCAGCCGTCGCGGCCGGATGCGTACAGGATCGGAAAGTCCAGTTGTTCATCGTTGGCGTCAAGCGCAACGAACAAATCAAATACCTCATCCACCACTTCTTCCGGGCGACCGTCCGGACGGTCAATTTTGTTGATAATGACTATGGGGCGCAGGCCCTGTGCCAGTGCCTTGCCCAGTACGAATTTGGTTTGCGGCATCGGGCCTTCAGCAGCATCGGTTAGCAAGATTACGCCGTCGGCCATGTGCAGGACGCGTTCCACTTCCCCGCCGAAATCGGCGTGACCGGGAGTATCTATGATATTGATGCGCGTGCCTTCCCAGTTGATAGAGGTCGGCTTGGCAAGAATGGTGATACCGCGTTCTTTTTCCAGATCGCCTGAGTCCATCAGGCGTTCATCCACGGTCTGCCCTTCACGGAACATGCCGCTTTGCTTCATAATAGAATCGATCAGCGTGGTCTTTCCGTGGTCCACGTGGGCGATAATGGCGATATTCCGCAAATTCCGGGGCATATTTACACTCTTCCTAAATTCTTTATATAAGTAGGCGTACGTCTTACTGTTTTATCAGGAAAAAAGAAACACTTATTTATGATTGCCGCCATTTCCCAACGCCCGCTGCTGTTTACCGAATTCCTGCTGTTATGCATCGTGATACCGGGAATTATCATTTATTTCACCCTGGCGCCGTTTATGTTCGCGTTTTTGTGGGGTGCGGCACTGTACGGCTTTTTTATCCTGCGGCGGTATTATTGGGAGAGTTTTACCCATTTATGGAAGTGGGAAGCCGTCACATGGGCGAATATGCGGGTAATTTTGATCCGCTGGGCTGTGGCGAGCGCTTTTATGTATGTTTTCCTTGTCTGGTATGATCCGGATCGCCTGTTTTACGTGGTCGAGCACAGACCGCAGATTATTCCGACGCTGATGGTCGGGTATCCTATTTTATCGGCTTTGCCGCAGGAACTGGTGTTCTGTTCGTTTTTCTTTGCCCGTTATGCGCCTTTTTTCGGCAATGGGTGGAAAATGATTATCGCCAGTTCGGTTGTCTTTGCCTATGCGCATATGCTGTATATCAACCCGGTTGCGCCGAGCCTCGGGTTTATCGCCGGGCTGATTTTCGCGCTGACTTATTCGAAAACACGGTCGCTGGCGCTGGTGACGATTGAACATGGGCTGTATGGCAATTCATTGTTCCTGATCGGGCTGGGGTGGTATTTTTACAGCGGGTCCGTGGTGCAGTCTGCGGCGTTGGGGCAATAAACGATGTTATCGTATCAACATAGTTATCATGCTGGCTGCCTGGCCGATGTTCATAAACATGCGGCGCTGTGCGTGTTGCTTGATATCCTTTTGCAAAAAGACAAACCCCTTACCTATTTCGAAACGCATGCAGGGCGCGGTTTGTATGATTTAACATCTGCGGATTCGTTAAAAACAGGCGAAGCGAAACTTGGTATTCAAACATTGTTAAAGGACCGGTCTATTCCGGATGATTATTCTTACGCTCTTTTGTTGAAACAAATTCGGGACCGGTATGGTGAGTATTATTACCCCGGATCACCCATGATCGCGCAGATGAGATTACGGGACAGCGACCATATCCATTTGATGGAAATGCATCCGCAGGAAGTCCGGCATTTGCGCGATAATATGGCCGGGAACAGTGCGCATGTTCACCACCGCGACGGGTATGAAGGGGTGCTGTCTTTGTGCCCACCGACGCCGGGGCGCGGCATGGTTCTGATTGACCCGAGTTATGAAGTGAAAAGCGAGTATGAAACCGTGGTGCGTTTTATCGAGAAGCTGCACCGGAAATGGCCGGTCGGGATCATCGCGCTTTGGTATCCTATTCTTGAGTCCGGGGTACATTTAGAGGTACGTAAAAAGCTGGAAGCGGCCGAATACCCGAAAATGGTTGTACAGGACATTATGTTCCCGGTGTTATCGGACAGACCGGGCATGGATGGCAGCGGGATGATTGTGATTAATGCTCCGTACGGGTTTGAAGAAGATTTTGAAAAAATCCGTTCGTTCTTTTAAGGGTTGAAAAATATACAAATATTTTTTCAAATCACTGTGTTATAGTCGCATCATGTTAACGAAATCGGAAAATACCCTGCGGTCGGTTATTATCAGCCTGTTTATCCTTGTGATGCTGGCCGGGATATGGTTTGCCATGAGCGTGTTCGGCCCAGGCATGCCGAACAGAAAAGACCACAATGTGTATATGATTAAGTCGGACGGACAGTCTGTGTCCTGCTTTTTTCCATTTCTTGGCAGCTGCGCCAAGACCACAGATGAAAAATCGAACCAGCCAGAACATTCACAACAGCCATCGCAATAAAAATTCCGACAACCCCGCCCAGGTGATCGCCGATATATATTGCCGGGATCATCAGGAAGACCATTTCAATGATAATCATGATGACGGAGCGTTGCGGTTTACCCATGGCGTTGAAGGCCGACGCCCAGCCGCGGATCAGGTTTGAAAACATGTATGTGATCGGCACGATCCAGAAAAACAGGGTGGCGTAATGAATGATCTGTGGGTCGCTTTCGAACAGTCCGGCAACCTGCGGGGCGAACAGCCCTAAAACCGCGGCGATAAAAAGCGACCAGATGACGCTGAACCCTATGGCGCGTTTTAATGTGGCGTGAATACGGTCGAATTTTCCTGCACCGAAATTCTGCCCAATGATGGGACCCATGCCGACGGCGACACCCATTAAAATAATGAACGCGAAGGCTTCGACACGCGTGGCGATACCGTAAGCGGCGACGACTTCGGTACCGTATTTTGCCAGTAAGCCAATAATAAGCGCGTTTACCAGCGGCTGGATAGAATTGGCAAGGCCGGCGGGCAGGGCGATGAACAGCAGGCGTTTAGCGGAATCCCAAAATGTTTCCAGATGCAGGGCGCTGGTACGGCAGAGCATTTTTTTCCGTGCACCCAGAACGTATAGGCCCGCAAACATGGCGCAGGCGCTTGAAATAACGGTGGCCAGTGCCGCACCCTGCAGTTCCATCCGCGGAAAACCGAGCAGGCCGAAAATCAATATCGGATCCAGTATCATGTTCATCACGGCGACAATCGTCATAATGACCGCCGGGACGAATGCATCACCGCTGGCGCGGATGGCGGCATTGCCGACCATAGGCATGGACACGAACACAGCGCCCGCAAACCAGATGGACATGTAGTCGCGGATGAGGGGCAGAATGTGGCTGCGGTCTTCCTTGGCCACCATTGCGGCGAAAATCGTGTCCTGAAACACATATCCCAAAAGCGAAAAAGCGCCGGATATCAGGAACACGAGAATGAGTCCGTGGGTGGTGACACGTTTTACCATGTCGTTGTTCCCTGCCCCGATCAGGCGCGATACAACAGACGACATGGCAATGCCAAAACCCATTGTGATGCTGAAAATCGCGAAGGTTACCGGGAATGTAAAACTGATGGCAGCGAGGTGGTCAGTGCCCGGAAGCTGCGAGATATAATACATGTCCACCAGCTGAAAGCTGACGATTGCACCGATACCCCATGTCATGGGAAGGGCAAGACGGATCAAATGATGCGTCAAATCCCCTTGCGTTAAATCGCCTTTGCCGTTTCTGGCCGCGGGCTTTTTATCACTCTGCATCTTGAGGCAATTCTTTTAGTTGCTTTTCCAGCGCCTGCGCGGTGTGTTCCGGCGATTTTGTTCCGCGTGCCATCAGGGAATAGAATGTCGGCACGACGAATAAGGTCAGGAATGTCGATAACAATACACCGGCGAAGATTACAACGCCCAGCGGGATGCGCGATTCCGCACCCGCGCCTGTTGCCATGATGAGCGGCACTGCGCCGACCATGGTGGAAATCGCGGTCATCAAAATCGGGCGTAAACGCTGAACGCAGGATTGCAGCAGCGCATCGGTAAATTCCATGCCCTGATCGCGAAGCTGGTTGGCAAATTCAACGATCAGGATACCGTTTTTCGCGGCAAGGCCCACCAGCATGATCAAACCAATCTGGGTATAAACGTTCAGGGTTTGGCCTGTCAGGAACAGTCCCCACAACGCGCCGACGATGGCGAACGGAACGGCCGTCATCACCACGAAGGGGTGAATGTAGCTTTCGAACTGCGCCGCTAAAATCAGGAACACGGCAATCAACGCAAGGCCGAAGGTGATGTAAATGGCTGCGCCGGTATCCTTGAATTCCTTGGATTCACCTTTGTAGTCGATTTTGGCTTCGGCGGGTAGCAGCTCTTTGGCCGCGTTATCAAGGAAATCAAGGGACTCGCCCAACGGAACCATTGGCGCAACGGCGGAAATGGTGATAGAGCGCAGGCGGTTATAACGGTTCAGTGTGCTGGAGGCTGCCGTTTCCGTGATTGTTACGAGGTTGGAGAGCGGGATAAGTTCACCTGTACGGTCAGAACGCACATAAACGGTTTTCATGTCGTCGGGCGTCAGGCGGTCTGCGTATTTTCCCTGAAGTATGACGTCGTATTCCTCACCTTCATCAAGGTATGTTGTTACATCACGGGAGCCGAACAATGTTTCCAGCGTAGTGCCGATAGAGCGGGCGGATACACCCAGTTCCGCTGCGCGGTCCAGATCCATTTGCAGGCGCAGTTGCGGTTTTTGTTCCTTATAGTCCCAATCCATGTACACGAAATTCGGATTTTCGCGCGCACGTTCAAGGATCAGGTCGCGCCATTGTGCCAGTTGATCGTAATTGGTGCCCTGAATAACGAACTGAATGGGTGTGCCGGATGGGTCCTGCCCCAAACTTGGCGGTGGCTGGGCAAAGGCCATCGCGCCTGGGATACCGGAAATTTGTCCGGCGATGTCACCGACGATTTCCTGTACCTTGCGGTCACGGTCTTCCCACAGGTTCAACAGGCCGATAATAATGGCAGTGTTGACGCTGCCGGTCGCTGTAAAACTTCCGGGGATGATCGTGACGATTTTATCGGCTTCGCCGGTATCCAGTAAGTGCAGAAACGGTTTTTCGACCTCATCAACCTGACGTTTGGTGTATTCCATCGACGATCCTTCGGGCGCGATCATGAACGAGAAAATCACGCCGCGGTCTTCGACCGGTGCGTATTCGGACGGAACAAATTTTGAAAAGAAGAAACCTGCGCCACCCAGAAGACATGCAACGATAATCATAATGAACGGATATTTCATGTTGAAGCGCAGCGCGGAGCGGTAAGGTTCCTCGGTGATTTCAAAAAATTTGTCAACGGTGCGTGTGATGATATTTTTTTTCGCCTGACATGTTTTGCGGTGTAACAGTTTTGAACACATCATCGGGGTCAGTGTCAGAGCCACGAAGCTGGAGAATATCACCGCCCCTGCTATACCCCATGCGAATTCGGTGAACAATTTTCCGATGTCGCCGGGCATCAGGGTAATGGGCACGAATACGGCGATCAACACCAGCGTGGTTGCGATCACGGCGAAGGAAACTTCGCGTACACCCAAAAACGAAGCGGACAATGCGGGTTTGTTCAATTCAATTTTCTTATAAATATTTTCGAGTACGACGATGGAGTCATCGACCACCAGACCGATGGCCAGCACAAGCGCAAGCAATGTCAGCAGGTTCACGGTAAAGCCAAGGGCGGCCAACACGATGAACGACCCAATCAGAGATACAGGAATAGTGACAGCCGGGATAAGTGTGGCACGCCAGTCACCCAGGAATACCCAGATAACAAACACGACCAGCGCGATAGTAATAAACAGTGTGTTCCAGACTTCTTTAATCGCGTTTTCAATGAAGATAGAGGAATCGTAAGCAACATTGATTTCAATGTCTTCAGGAAGGCTTGCTGAAATCCTGGCCATTTCGGCCTTTGATGCCTTGGCAACGGCGAGGGTATTGGCCTTGGATTGTTTGGAAATACCGAGGCCAATGGTGCTTTTCCCGTTTGCACGCAGGGCGGTGCGTTCGTCCTCTGCACCCACGGTTACCTTGGCAATATCACGCAGGCGCACAAGGTAGCCATCCTGCCCACGGTCGATGACCAGATTTTCGAAGTCCCCTGCCCTGTTGTATATGCGTTCGACGCGGACAGTGAATTCCTGATTCAGGGATTCAATGCGTCCGGCGGGCAGTTCGATGTTTTCGGAACGCAGGGCATTTTCAACGTCCTGAACCGTAATGTTTCGTGCAGCTAATGCCTGCGGGTCGAGCCAGATACGCATCGCATACCGGCGTTCGCCGCCGATACGCACACGTGCGACGCCATCCACAACGGATAAACGGTCGATAATATAGCGGTCGGCGTAATCAGTCAGTTCAAGGCCGTTGCGCGTTTCACTTTGCAGGGCCAGCCAGACCACTTCCTGCGTGTTGGCGTCCAGTTTTGAAATTTCAGGCGCGTCGGCTTCGTCCGGCAGGAAGTTAATAACACGGCCAACACGGTCACGAACATCGTTGCTGGCGGCGTCGACATCGCGGTTCAGATTAAATTCGATGGTGATGTTGGACACGCCGTCTTCGGATTTGGAGTCGATGGACTTAATTCCTTCCACCCCGCTAATGATATCTTCCAGAATTTGCGTGACCCGCGTTTCAACGATATCGGCGGACGAGCCGGGATAGGTCGTGGTGATTGATACGACCGGCGGGTCGATATCAGGATATTCCCGCAGCGGCAGGTTTTGATAGGCCAGCAGACCAGTCAGAACAATCAAAAGGCTTAAGACCGATGCAAAGACCGGCCGTTTAACAGAAACATCTGATAAAATCATTGTGCTTCCCCGTCATCCGTCATGGTGTCGTCCGAGATATCGCTATCTTCTTCATCTCTGCCGGGGGAGTTTTCTTCACGGTTTTTTTCTTCCACGGCTTCAGGGGCAGACTCCTGAGCGTCCGAGATGTTTTGCTGTGTCATATATTGCAGTTCTTGCTGCTTCGTCGGATTGGATTGTTCCAATGCCTTGTTGATCTGATCCTGAATGGTACGTGTTTCCGCAATGGCTAGCGGCGCGCCCGGCTGTGCCTTTAATACGCCTTCAGTGATAACCTTGTCGCCAAGGGTCAGGCCTGACGTAATTTCCACGTATCCTGCCCGGCGTGTGCCGATGGTCACAGGTGTTGGCGTACCAACCATGTTGTCGCCGTCCTGCGTTATTTTTATGACTGTTTTGCCTTGTGCGCCGGACATGACGGATTCTTCCGGTACGGCCAATGACGTACGGCTATTCTGAACAATTTCTACATTCATCAGCAGGCCGGGCCGCAACATGGAGTCCGGATTGGCGACTTCCGCTTTAACACGGATGGAACGAGTGACGGCGTCAACGCGCGGATTGACGGTTTTTACTGTTCCTTCAAAAATCTTGCCTGGGTAGGCTTCTGTTCTTGCTTCGATGCTGGCGCCGGGAATCAGCCTTGAAATATGAATTTCAGGGACGCTGAATTCCACTTTCATGGGGTCGATATCATCAATTGTTGTGATGACCGTACCGGGGGATATCAGATCGCCGTTGCTGACTTCGCGCATGCCGAGGATACCGTCAAACGGCGCCTTGATCTTGCGGTCGGCAACACGGGCCCAGGCCACCTGCATCAAGGCTTTGGCTTCGTCGCGTCGGGCGATGCTGCCAGCGTTGTTTTCAGCCAACGCTTTGTAGCGGTTATAAGCCTTTAATGCTTCACTATATGTCGCGCTTTCTTCGCTGTCCTTTAACTGGACCAGTAAATCGCCCTCTTTGACGAACTGGCCGTCCTCAAACATCACTTTTTCGATGATTTCCGTTTCTGCGGCGGAAATGGTGGTTGATTCATCGGCTTCGGCCGTCCCTACGGCCTCAATTCTGTCTGCAAAAACAACAGGTTCGACGACTGTGACTATGACGCTGGTCGGTCCTGCTTCCGGCGGTGTCATCATCGCGGCATACATTTGAAAACGCTGGAACAGTGTGAAGGCCGTAAAAGCCACTAACCCTATGATAATAATCAATAAAATCCACAGAACGGGTGATTTTTTCTTTTTCCCTGTTGTAACGGGCTGATCATATGTATCAGACATGAAGTATCCTTTTTGACGCAGAAGGGGGACTTGTTGTTAACGACTTTTGTTATAAACGCAAAAAAAACAGAATCCGAGTCACTTTCTCATAAATATTTCTGGCTCGCTCCAGGTCAATAGACACCCCTGAAAAACCAATAAAATCATTTAATAACAATATTTTAAATATAGATCAAAAAAGTTTAATATTCATATTTAAATTACATAAAATGTTAACTTTTTAATGTGATTATGTAATATAGGGCTGCGGGGTTAGGGCCCACTATAATAATAATGAATAAAAACTGAAGGTTGGGGCATACAATGTTTAACGACGTTACTGGTACGAATGGCAATAATTTCCTGATATTCCAAGGACAATTGGGCCAATTGAGCATGACTATTACAAACCCGTATTCCGGGTATTCTCTTTTTATTGACGATGAATACAACATCAATACCGGCAATTATGACGGTTTGGGCGGGAATGATTTTCTCATCATGTCCGATGTCGGTGATGCATTTTTCATTAATGACGGTGCAGGGAACTCTCTGCTGAAGAATGTCGAGATTATACAGGCAGGCAATGGCGGCGACGTCATCATTCTGGCGGACAGTGTCATTACACTGGCGGACATTATTATTAATGGTGGCGCGGAAGGTGACATCATATGGGGCAATACAGGCGATGATTATATTGACGGGCTGACCGGCGATGATTTGCTGGATGGTGGCCCGGGTGCCGATGTGCTGCTGGGTGGCGCGGACAATGATGTGCTTTATTACAATGCGGATGCCAGCTGGACGGCCGGCACGACAAGCGCTGATTTGGGATCAACGGCCAGCTTTTCCGCTGACATTGATCTGGGCGGAAAAAACCAGACACATGACGTTTTCAACGGCAGTGATGATTTTGACACAATACAAATGACAGACGGCAGTGATGCCTTGTTCCTGACTGATGCGATCAATCCGCTGAACGATTTTGCTTCATCTGCACAACGTGTTATTGATGTTGAGCAGATTAATGCAGGAAACGGTGACGATGTTGTTGATTTGAGTAACGGCACATATCTTACCGGTGTCACTATTTACGGTGGACTTGGTGCGGACGTCTTAAACGGCGGCGGCGGTAATGATGTTATTTACGGCGGCGATGGAACCGGTACGATTCTGGTGTCACTGGACAAGGAATTTACCGATAACATTACGTTCCCGGGTGTTACAGAAGGCCAGGACATTACGACGCTGGTTCCTCCGGGTGATCCTTCGCTGGGCGTGGTTGACGGCAACCTGGACATTGGTTTTTCCGCGCAGGCTGAAATTACATTCCGCACTGGATACGCCGGATACAACAACTCCCTTGGCGTGTACGCAATCGGAACAGACGGCACTATTCACAGTGCGCATCTGCTTTGGGAAAATGTGAAAGATGCCGGCGTTGATGTAACGCATATTATTGACCTTCCGTCGACGACAGAAATTGCAGAAATCGGTTTCTTTATCGTAGCAGACGGTGACCGGAAAAATTCCGAGTACGTCAATATGAGCGATACGGGCACCGAAGGTAATATCAAATTTTATTACGATTATGGTGGAGCGAACGAACGTGCGGCGACCATTTTCGATGATGGCGATGATATTACTGCGATCTATGATGACGGGCTGACGGATCGCACTGTAAAGGGACAGATTTTCCACACAACAGCCCGTGATGGTTCGGCTGATTTGAACGCGGATGAAGACATTCACGTTGTATCCGGTTTGATGCCCGGTACGAACGGTGAAATCGGTGATGTCTTGCGTATCGGTTTCGAAGATTTAACAAACCTTGGCGATGCAGATTTTGAAGACGTTCTGTTTGATTTGAATATCATTGAAACAACCACCGGCACCGAAGGAGAGGTCAGCGATGACATTCTGAATGGCGGCGATGGCAATGACATCCTGCATGGTGAAGGCGGCGATGATATCCTGATTGGCGGCAACGGCGATGACGACCTGTATGGCGGGTTCGGCAGCGATATTTTCCTGTACGATATGCCGGTAAGCGGTGTGGATACGATTTACGGATTTGAACGCGGTGTTGGCGGCGATGCGATTAACATTACCGACATCCTGGAAGGATATGATTCCGGCAGCGACGATATCCTGGACTTCGTCCAGTTGACGGATAACGGTAACGGCGATGCCGTCCTGTCTGTCGACGTGGATGGTACGGGCGGCGATTTTGCGGCTCTGGCCATTATTCAGGGCGGTGTCGGGTCCGATACTATGGCAGACCTGATTGGCAACGGTAACCTGGTCGTCGACCAAAGCGTTGTTATTTAAGCCCCCAGGTGGGAAAAACGGGTAGGGACGGGCCTGCAGTTACGCGGGCCCGTTTTTTATGTGTCCGCGATTTTCATGTTCAGTATGCGGCTTTTGGTGTATCGTAAGATATTGAAATTACTATTTTACCGGATATGCCTAATTCTGCCGCCGAAACCTTATTTTATCCCTTTCATCAAGGCCTTTTGAACTGGCCCAATGAGAACCATCACGGTTTGTTTGTCATGGCCGAGGGGTGCGCCGGGTTAAAAATGCTGAGCAAATGTAAAATGCATTTATGGCGGCACAGCAAGATTGCGGATGATTCAATTCGCGCGATGGGATTTCCGGAAGCTAAAGAAAAATTAGAAAAAAGAACGTGCGATTTTGCTTTGTGTCTGCCGCCGAAGCAAAAAGATGAAGCGCTGTATTTTCTGGCACTGGCGGCGGAGTCATTGAAACCGGACGGACTTTTGATCGCTGCCGCGCCCAATGATGCCGGCGGAAAGCGGCTGGAGCCGTATTTCGAAGAAATGGGTATCCCGGTGCAAAGCGAGTCCAAACACAAAGCCCGTGTCGTCTGGGGTTTTAAGACGGACGTTAATCAAAGCGTGATCGACCGGTATATGAACCAGGGCGATGTACAGGACGTGGAAATCGACGGGGAAATTTACAAAAGCCAGCCAGGTTTGTTCAGCTGGAACCGCAAAGACCCGGGATCGGAAATGCTGATCAATTGCCTGCCTGAATTAAAAGGCATCGGCGCGGATTTCGGATGCGGGTACGGGTATTTGTCGCGGCAAGTCATGGCCCGCAATCCGGATATCGACACGTTGTTTGTGATTGACGAAGATTACCGTGCGGTTGAATTGTGCGCAGAAAATGTGCCGGGTGTGGAGCCGATCTGGCATGATTTGCGCGCGCCGTCGGGGAAGTTACCGGCGCTTGACTGGATTGTGATGAACCCGCCATTCCATGCAGGGAAAAGTACGGAACCGGACCTTGGAAAATATTTTATCCGGACGGCGGCGGCATCGTTAAAGACGGGAGGCAAGCTGTATATGGTTGCCAATGCGCATTTGCCGTATGAAAGTATTATGAAGCAGTATTTTGCCGATCCGAAAAAACTGATGGAAGAGGGCGGGTACAAGGTTTACGGCGATACACGTTAAATCACCATAATTCAGTCCCTGAAATAGCCATATTTCCGGTGCGTTATGAAACTACATTTATTTACCAGGAGATTTTGATGACATCACCAGATTGCAAATCACATTCAGCCGGTTTGTTTTTTATTGTTTCGCTTTTTATCCTTGCCGCCGGTATCGGGTTCGCGGGGCTGAAAATACATGACGGGCTGACGCAGTTCCGTAGTTACGATAACTATGTCACCGTGAAGGGGCTGGCCATGCGTGATGTGGAAGCGGACCTAGCGGTGTGGCCGATTGCGCATGTGGTTACCGGGGACGACCTGGCTGTTGTGCAGGGCGTGCTGGAAGACCGCACAAAAGATGTCATGGCCTTCCTGAAAGATAGCGGTATTGCCGATGATGACATTGAAAAGCAGCAGATTTCGGTTGTCGACTTGCTGGCGCAGTCGTACCGACAGAATAACGCGTCGCAGAACCGGTTTATTTTGACGCAAACCGTTATTGTGCGGTCCGAGGATATTGCCGCGATTTCAAAAGCGGCAGAAAATATCGGCGACCTGATTAAAAAAGGTGTCGTGCTGGCGCAGCAGAATAATTCGAACAACACCGGTCCGACTTACCTATTTACCAAGCTTAATGATGTTAAACCTGCGATGATTGCGGAGGCGACCAGAAACGCGCGTGATGCCGCCGACCAGTTTGCAAACGATTCCGGGCAGACGGTCACAGGAATTCGCCGAGCTTATCAAGGCATGTTCCAGATTCTGCCGCGCGATGAGACCTATACCATCCCGGAAAGCGCACAGAAATTTAAGACCGTGCGCGTGGTTTCGACGATTGATTTTTATCTGGAATAAGATTACCAAGGCTGTATGACTTCATCCGGCCTGCAGTTCGATTCTATCAAGGGCATAATCTGGGACCTCGACAATACCCTGTACCGTTTTGACGATGCGTTTGAGCATGCCTGCAACATTGCATCCGCGCGTGCGGCGATTGACCTTGGTGTTCAGCTGACGATGAAAGAGGCGCTGGTCGTGGCGGAAGGGTCGTTCGAACAATACGGTTATAGCGGGCATGTGTTTCAAGAGGAGTATCAGATTTCGTTCGAGGAGTATCATTTTAGATTCCACGATTCCATCGACGAGAAAATAATCGAAGCGAATGAAGACATGAAGGAGGCGCTGGCCGCCGTGACTTTGCCGCATGTTATTTTAACGAATGCTTCGCGGCGCTGGGCACAGCGGGTGTTAAAGCATCTGGGACTTGATCCGTGGTTTTCCGACGACCGTATTATCGCGCAGGAAGATTCAGACTTTCAGCCAAAATCGCGCGGGCCGCGGGGATTTGAAATCGCGCTCGAAAAACTTGGTTTACCCGCACATAATATCCTGATTGTCGATGACCTGACGCGTAATTTGCGTATCCCCAAGGAGATGGGTTTGCAAACAGCGTGGATCCATCACGGGGCGAAGGCTGATGATATACCTGATTTTGTCGATGCGGCGTATGCCGATACAATTTCGCTGATGCGCGGGTTTTAGCTGTAGGGGTTCGGTTCGTCTTCTTCTTCCGCCATTTTTGCGCTTTCCTCGTCCACCATTGTTGTGCGGACGGCGACAGACATCGGCGCATTATCGGACAGAGAGCCGGGATGCAGGCCCGTTTCCCGCGCCACCATAATGTAAACGGAATCCATACTGATGGTTCCGCCGCGGCCATGGTGCATGACGTGGTGGGCCATGGATGCATCCATCATGATGATGGATTTATCCGGCTGGTTCCGTCTGCGCATATGGCGGGTGGTCAGATTTACGATTTCGCGTAAATGGTCGTCCTCAATTTTTATCTGGTGGTGTTCTTCATAGCCCGGACGGATATTTTGCAGAATGGTGAACGTTTCATCATCGTTGGGTACGCGCAAGTGAACTTTCTGGAAGCGGCGGTCGAGTGCTTCATCTTCCTTCACATAGATGCGGTATTCATCGGACGTAGTAGCGCCAAGGACATGCAGGTCACCGACGGTCAGGTACGGTTTCATGACTTCCGACAAGCCACGATAGGCCGAGCCGGCCACTGTTGGCATGATGGTATGAATTTCGTCGATAAACATGATAAATTTCGGGTAATTCGGGTCGTGATAGCGTTCGGCAAAACCGCGGCAGATCGGCACAAATCGTTCCTGAAATTCTGCGGCTCCAGACGTTCCGGATGCCATGGACGCAAGGTCGAGTTCCATTACACGGGCATTTTCAAGGTATTTTGGGACTTCGTTCGCCACGATTTTCTGGGCCAGACCGACGGCCAGTGCAGTTTTACCGACCCCGGCAGGGGCAAGGTAACAGACGTTTTTCCGGCCACGCTGCAGTAGTACGAGGATGGTCTGCTCAATCTCGTCATTCCGGCCGGTAATGGGGTCATAGCGGCCCTGACGCGCCAGTTCCGTGAAATCACGACAGTAAGAGTGAATCAGCTCCTCAAGGTCCTCATCAGAGACCAAAAACCTTTTTACCATAACAAAATCAAGCCCTTAACGATTTATTATCTATCCCTAGTCTATCGTGAAAAATGTTAAATGCCCAGAAGGCGTGTTATCATTATCGTACGAGGCCCCAGAAAAAGGCAAATATCATGAGCGTTCGCAAGGACATCCTGGAACTACAGAAAACGATGGAAGGTACCATCATCGGCCAGAAGGAGATTCTGGAGATGATCCTGGTGTCTGTACTGTCCAACGGGAACCTGCTGGTCGAAGGTATGCCGGGTCTTGCCAAAACACGTGCGATCAAGGCGCTGGCCAATAATATCGAAGGAAATTTCAGCCGGATTCAGTTTACACCGGATTTGAAGACTGCGGATATTACCGGCCGCGTGGAAAGTTATAAAAATCCGGATACGGAAGAAAGTATGATGCGGTTCGTCAAAGGGCCGATTTTCAGCAATATCGTCCTGGCTGACGAAATTAACCGTACGCCGTCACGGACGCAAAACGCATTGCTGGAAGCGATGGAAGAACGCCAGGTGACGGTTGCGGGTGAAACATACCCGATGGAAAAACTGTTCATGGTGATGGCGACGATGAACCCGATTGCCGAAGGGGAAGGGGTGTTTCCGTTGCCGGAAGCGCAAAAAGACCGTTTTTTGATGAATGTGCGCGTGGATTATCCGGACGAAGCGGCGGAAATGGAAGTCGTGAAACTTGTCCGCAATGAAAACAAGCAGAAGCAGGCCAAGACAAAAACAAAAACAAAAAAAGAAAAGCCGCTGTCGCAGAAAATTATCTTTGATGCGCGCGGTGAGATTGATGAAGTCACCGTCCCCGACCATGTATTGCAGTATATGATTGATTTCGTTTTTGTGACGCGTTTCCCCGAACGGATAAATTACGAGTTAAAAAGTTATATCAGTGTCGGGGCATCACCGCGTGCGTCCATTGCGCTGGACAAGGCTTCACGCGCGTTTGCGTGGTTGAAAGGCGACAAGGAAGTTTCCATTGAACATGTGCGGGCGATGGCTACTCCGGTGTTTCGTCACCGCCTGATGGTGACGGACCGTGCGCGTAAGCATAAAGTGCTGACCGACGAACTGGTGGCCGATATCATCGAAAAAATGCCCGTGCCTAAGACGGGAAAAACTTCCAAATCATCTAAAGCTTCCTGATTTTCATGCATGACCTTTCTTATTATCTGACGCTGTGGGAGTTAACGCAGCCGGAAAAAAACGCGCAAACTTTTACCAGCGATGTTTACAAGGTCGCTGATTCCGACGGTCGTATTTGTATTTTGAAACACCTAAACGATGTTGGCAGGGAATTTGAGAAATATGGTGCGGCTTACCTGTCTTACGTTGGTGATGCCGCCGCCGCACAAGTATACAAGCATGATGATGGTGCGTTGCTGCTCGAATATGCGGGCGGTGGGGAGTTAAAAGCGCTGGTGGATGCGGGGCGTGATGATGATGCGACGGAGGTGGCGGCTCATGTTATCCGGGCATTACATGACGGGCAGGGGTGTGATATCCCATCCGAATTCTGGACGATGGAACGTAATGCAGCCGCTTTGTTTGATGCAGATGATTCTTTTCATCCGTTTGTTCCTCAAGCAAAAAAGGTTTTCCGTGCCCTGATAGATACGCAAAAAGATAGCGATATTCGTGTTCTTCACCGTGATATTCACCATATGAATATTTTAAAAAGTGAGCGTGGCTGGCTGGTTATTGACCCGCAACCCGTTGTCGGTGACCGTCATTATGAATGTACGACGTTCTTTCTAAACCCAACCGGGTATGCGGATATTCTAAATCCTGCGCGCGTTGAAAAAATTGAAACTATCTTTTGCCGTGTTCTGGAACTTGATAAAGAAAGGTTACGGCAATTTTCGTTTTGTCATGCCATGCTATCGGCTTGTTGGTGCGCGATGGACGAGCAGGACCCGACATCTTCTTTGCAGTTTGCGGAGTTAATCGCTAACAAATTCCTCTCGTGAGTAGCCTTGCGCGTATAGAGCGGAGGTGAAATCCGTGTGGCGGATTTGATTGATGAGTTCGTTTTGAAGGACGGGTTTGGGGCGGTATCCGACGCCGAAACCGGATTCCAGCAACATCGGCAGGTCGTTTGCGCCATCACCGATTGTCATGGCGTCACCGGTTTTGATGTTTAATTTTTCGGCGTAAGATTGCAGGAAATACAGTTTTGCATGCGGATCAAGGATATCGCCTTCCAGTTTTCCGGTCAGCTTTCCGCCGTCAATATCAAAAGCATTGGCATGATAATGGTGAAAGCCAACTTCTTTTGCTATCGGTTCGCTGAAAAAAGTAAAGCCGCCGGTTACCAAAACGCATGTGGCGCCGTTCGCGGCCATGGTCCGGACAAAAGTTTTTGCGCCGTCATTGATTTTAAGTTTCGGCAGAAAGTCGGCCAGTGTTTGTTCCGGCAATCCTTCCAGTAAGGACGTGCGTTCAATCAGGCTTTGTGTGAAATTGATTTCGCCGTTCATGGTGCGCGCGGTGATGGCGGCGATTTTTTCTTTTATCCCTAAAACTTCCGCCAGTTCTTCCAGCATTTCATTTTCGATGATGGTGCTTTCCATGTCGGCACATAAAAGCTGTTTGCGGCGGTTTGTTGTGGAGATGCAAAAAACGTCCATGCCGTCGCGCAGGGCGCGCAGGGCCGTCATCTGTTCGTGATTGATACAGTCGGAAATAATAATATCCGCTGCCTTGTGTTCGGACAGCCAGCGGGGGTTGCGTTCAATCGCCAGTTTTTGTTCATCAAGGTATGCTTCCACCTCCGCCAGTACCCCGGCGGAAAGGGTTTTGTCAGCGGTCACAAGGGTCAGGGCGTAGGACATGATTTACCTGCTGTTTTTGATGGCGTCCAAATAGGCGTTTACCGCACCTGTCCAGCCCATTTTCAGGGCATCGTCGGTGATGGCGTGGCCGATGGAGACTTCCTTACAATTCGGGATATGGCCCAGAAATGTGCCAAGATTTTCAAGGTT
>JAUHXT010000035.1 GCA_030426925.1 Alphaproteobacteria bacterium
CATGGTCTTCTTCTATCTTGCGAATGGATTTGACATTGGCGGCGTGCGCTTCGTGCGTGCCGTGGGAAAAGTTCAGGCGGAACACGTCCACCCCTGTTTCAAATAATGTTCGCAACATCGGTTCATCACCCGATGCCGGGCCAATCGTGGCTACAATTTTGGTCTGTCTGTATCGTCTAATCATAAGGGGCATGATCGCAGTTTTCGGGGAATGTTCAAGCCCCTTCTAACTGTTCTGTATATTTCACCGAACTTTTTTGCGGACCTGTGCGTTGGCGGGGGTATGGAAATGTGGAATTTGGATGACACCCTTATGAAAATAAACTGCACGGCCCTGGCAATAGCAACGGCCTTAAGCTTTATGCCGTCAAATGCCTTCGCACAGGACGGTACAAGCTATCTGGAACGTATCGAATTTCAGGCTGACCACTAATAAAGGGGCGGTATCGGACCGCATCATAACCGACAACCGCATTGCCCCGGCCGGCATGCCGCGTGATGTACAGGCGTTAAACCGTATGAACGCCCGGCTCAGCGATCCCCCGCGCACGCGCAAACAGGTTTTCGAGCAGCGGCGGCGGCAATACCCGCCGGATGCCGTTGTTCTTTATCCCATGGACTAAACTGCCGGAACTTTTTCGCGGACCCGTGCGTTGGGCGGCCACTGTAATTTACAAGGTTTTTGAAAGGACCATATAAAATGACACGATATGCATTATATAGTACCGCACTTATTCTGACCCTGATGGTTCCTACAATGACCGCGCATGCTGAAACGCCAGTGGGCACAAGCACCGAAACCAATGCGAATGTCGATACCAACGTGGATGTCGATACACGTTCACCGGCCGGCCTGAAAGCCGAAGGCAAAACGGAGGCGGACATGAACAATAACGTTGAACCCGGCGCAGGGAGCAGCAAAGGCGGCGTTGCAGCAGATACCGAGGACGGGATTAACGCCGATATTGAACACAGTACGGGAATCAGCGCCGATACAGACGGCGCGGCCGGTGACCTTGGCGCGGAAAGCAGCGGGGGTTTGCGCGGCGGTGCCAAACTGTCAGTCGAGTAAATGAGAATTACGGGCGGCCACTAAGCCGGCTGTCCGTAGCAAGGTTCCGGCTATTTGGGTCCCTTCACCCGGCCGGGACCTTGTATATATAGACATTTAACTCCAGCGGCTTTTTCATCACCTCTTCCACCGCGACCGGTTCCCAGCCTTTAATTTTAAAAGTGTTACTTATAATAAGTGTGCCGGGTTTTAGTTCTTCTTCGAATTTGGGCTTTAATTTCACCAGGATGCTTTCCAGCATATACAAAAGGATGACGTCCGCATCGCGCAAATCTTCTTCGAAAAAGTCCGCGCGTTTAAAAGTAAGGTTTTTATGCCCGAAGAGTTTCCCACGTATTCTGGAAAACCAAACGGGGATGGGGGAGAACTCCAGGCCGATGACTTTCGATTTTGGAAATGCCTTCGCCGCATCGACGGCGAGCGGACCCCAACCGGACCCCATTTCGTAAATGACAAGCCCTTCCCCTTGCGGCGAATCCGCCCTATGGTTGCAAAGCTGTTCCTTTAAACATTTTAACACCGCCTTTCGCATCCACGGAACGCTGGAAACCGCAGAAACCTTGGTCTTATGGCAGTAATACTCCAGCGAGATGATAACGGGAATCGCACCGAGGACGATGATGGCAAAGACGATATCTAAGAACAAATTCCATGACATTTTTTTATTCTAAAACAGTCTTGACAGGGCTGTCATGCAGAGTCTTCTAGGCGTTTTTGGCCGGGAAAAAATTGCTGAATTTGCTGGACAGTAATACATGATGTAGTATGATATATGAAGTTTCACCGCTAGGGATAGTGGTGTCATCCAAAAAAGCTTCCACAGCTTTATTCACATACCAGGTTATATTTACAACGCTTGAACTTTTAGGGAGTCAGGGCATGTTCGATTACGCTCAAATAGAAGGTGGCAACCGGGTCCGCATAGACCGCAGCCGCGATGAAAACCTCACGCAATTCGGGATTGAAACCCTGTATGACCGTTATTTACTCCCTGAGGAAGGGCCGCAAGACCTGTTCGCGCGCGTTGCCATGTATTATGGCGATGACAGCGACCACGCCCAGCGCATGTATGATTATATTTCCAATCTTTGGGTTATGCCTGCAACGCCTGTTCTGTCCAATGGCGGAACGAACCGCGGTCAGCCTATTTCCTGTTTCCTGAACGAAACGCAGGACAGCCTCGAAGATATCGTGTCTTTGTGGAATGAGAATGTCTGGCTGGCGTCTCTTGGCGGCGGTATCGGTTCTTACTGGGGCAATGTGCGTTCCATCGGTGAAAAAGTCGGCCGTAACGGCAAGACCTCCGGCATTATTCCGTTCATCCGCGTGATGGATTCACTGACACTGGCGATTTCCCAAGGGTCTTTGCGCCGGGGTTCTGCCGCCATCTACCTGCCGATCTGGCACCCGGAGATTGAAGAGTTTATCGAACTGCGCCGCCCGACCGGGGGTGACCCGAACCGGAAAGCACTGAACCTGCACCACGGCGTTTTGGTGGACAACAAGTTCATGCACGCTGTTGAAAATGGCGAGGAATACGCGCTGAAATCGCCGAAAGACGGTTCCGTTATCGATAAAGTCAATGCCCGCGACCTGTGGATCCGTTTGCTGACTGCGCGTATTGAAACGGGCGAGCCGTACATTATTTACATCGACCACGTGAACGACCGTATTCCGGACCACCACAAAATGGCCGGACTGAACGTGAAGATGTCCAACCTGTGTTCCGAAATTACCCTGCCGACTGGTGTTGACCACATGGGCAATGACCGTACGGCGGTTTGCTGCCTGTCCTCGCTTAACCTCGAGAAGTATGAGGAATGGGAAGGCAATGAGCAGTTCATCGAAGACGTGATGCGTTTCCTTGATAACGTGCTGTCCGATTTCATCAAGAAAGCACCGGATAGTATGAAACGCGCCAAGTATTCCGCGATGCGTGAGCGCTCTGTCGGTCTTGGTGTGATGGGATGGCATTCCTTCCTGCAATCAAAAATGATCCCGATGGAAGGCGTGATGGCCAAAGTCTGGAACAAGAAAATCTTCCAGCACATTAAGCGCGGCGCCGATGAAGCGTCCCGCAAGCTGGCGGAAGAGCGCGGGGCATGCCCGGATGCCGCCGATTACGGTATCATGGAGCGTTTTTCCAACAAGATGGCGATTGCACCAACGGCCTCTATCTCCATTATCTGTGGCGGGTCTTCCCCGGGGATTGAGCCGATTGCGGCCAACGCCTACACCCACAAAACACTGTCCGGTTCTTTCCCGGTCAAGAACAAGTTCCTGACAGCATTGCTGGAAGAAAAAGGTTTTAACGATGAAGACACATGGTCATCCATCTTCACCAATGAAGGATCTGTCCAGCACCTGGACTTCCTGTCACAGGATGAAAAAGACGTCTTTAAAACCGCGTTTGAAATCGACCAGCGCTGGCTGATCGAACATGCCGGTGACCGCGCAGAACATATCTGCCAGGCACAATCACTGAACATTTTCGTTCCGGCAAACGTGCATAAGAAAGACCTGCACGGTATTCACTACGAAGCCTGGAAGAAAGGCGTGAAGTCATTGTACTACTGCCGTTCCAAATCGATCCAGCGCGCGGAAAGCAACGCTTCGTGGATTCGCAGCCGTGAAAGCCAGGGCCGCGAGCCGGAACTGGGCGATCAGACAGACAACAGCAACAACTACGAAGAATGCCTGAGCTGTCAGTAACCGAATAACCCTCTGCACTTTTTAGTAAGTGTCGCTTCAACAATACCCCCCGGTTCGAAAGTTCCGGGGGGATTTTTTTTATTGCCTGTACCTTCAAAATCCGCCACTTTACGGGACTATGTGGCCACTGAAAATCGCTGTAAAACTTGTCCTGTCCAACCTGCCGCTTCCCTACCGGGTGAAGACGAAGCTGGGGTGTATGCAACATGGCTTCATGGAAGACCCGCAATACGGGATGAAGGTTTTCGAACATCACAAGAATATCTGCTTTCCCGACGGGCTGCCGGACGGGTTTACCGCGCTGGAACTGGGGCCGGGTGACAGCCTTGCCTCCATGCTGATGGCATCGGCCTATGGCGCGGGGAAAATCTGGCTGATCGATGCGGGGCAGTTCGCCCGTACGGATACGGCGTTTTACAAGGACGCAGCAGAGAGACTGCGCGGGGACTATCCGCAAATCCCCGACCTGTCGAAGGCCGGCACCTTGCAGGATATGATGGATGCCTGCCATGCGCAGTATGAGACGGGAGGGCTTCAATCCCTGCGCCAGATCCCGGATAACAGCGTCGATATGATCTGGTCGCAGGCGGTGCTGGAACATGTCTGGAAAGACGAATTCAACGCCATACAGGCCGAATTCAAGCGGATTCTCAAGCCTTCGGGGCGGGCGTCCCATGTCATCGATTTCCAGGATCACCTGAACCATGCGTTGAACAACCTGAGGTTTCCGGAGTCTATATGGGAAACAACCCTGTTCCGTACCAGCGGGTTCTACACCAACCGTATTCTGGCCAGCGATGCCCTTGCACGCTTCCGTATGTCGGGATTTTCGCATGTTCGCGTGGTTGGGGAAGACCGCTGGGACACCATCCCAACCCCGCGTTCAGCAATGGATTCCGCGTTTCAATCCTGTACGGACGATGATTTGCTGACTCGCGGCATTACCGTCACCACATATTAACCTTTTAACAAGAATTAATTAGTACCCTCTAATTTATTAACGTGAAAAACTGGGTACAGACTGTCTTTTTGCACATCCATTGGTTGAACTACACTGCGATCGTTGTGAAAGTTTTTGAAAGATTTGGCGGTTTATATGGGTTTTGTAAATAAATTCTCATTGATGAACTCTTATAGCGCTATGTATATCCTGGCGCTGGGCGTTATTGCGCTGATGGTAGCGTCATCCTATGTCATGATGGGATCGATTGTGACCCAACAGGCCTATGATGCGAAAGTTATCAATATTTCCGGGCTTCAACCTATGCTGTCCCAGCGTATCGCCCTTCTGGCCATTCATGTCACAATCCCCGAAAAACGGCAGGAGGCGAAGCAGGCGCTTGCCGATGCCACGCATGAAATGATGTCCAATCACATGCTTTTATCCGGGCAGCAAATCGAAAAAGAACTGATCGGGTCTATCTCCCCTTCTATATACCATCTGTATTTTGGCAACCAACTGGAAATTAATTCGCACGGCTATACCGAAAGGACCAGCCTGAACGATCTTGTCATGCATTATATAAAAGACGCTCAGAATATTATGATCCTGCCCGATAGCAAGATGCGCCAGGACAATCCCGTTATCCAGCATCTGGCCTATCATTATCATGACCGTCTCCTGCCGGCATTGAACGATGTCGTTTTGCAGTATCAGGCCGAGAGTGAGTCAAAGATCGCGGAATTGAAGAAAGTGAAACGGGCGTTTTTCCTGATCACGCTGGGGCTGCTCATACTGGAAAGCGTGTTTATATTCCAGCCGATGATCACGAATATCCAAAAGCGGAACGCCCAGCTAAAACTGGCGAACCACACGTTGCGCCAGCAACAGAACAAGGAAAAGCTTGCCGCGCTTGGTGAATTGTCCGGTGGGCTGGCTCATGAAATTAACAACGCGCTTGTGCCCTCCATTGGAATGAGTGAAATTCTGCATAAGCGCTTGAAAGATTCACATCCTGATCTGGCTGAATTCGTGACAATCATCCATGAAAGCTCGATGCATGCGCGGAAAATAGTTCAAAATGTTCTGGCGTTCGCCCGCGGACAGGACGCGCAAAATGAAATCGCGCAAGTGGGTGAGATTTTCACACAGGCCATTGATATGAACAAATCAATCGTCAACGACCAAATCAACCTGAACGTTGGAGAGATGAACGGAATCGAAAACCAGCATATTTACGTGAATAAAACCGCGATCGCGCAGGTTATGGCCAACCTGCTGAAAAACGCGTCCGAAGCCATGCCGGAGGGTGGAAATATTGCCGTTTCCTTTGAAACACGGACGATCGATACCGATTTTGCCATCGATAACAATCTCGTGGAATGTGACTATCTTGTCGTTGCAATAGAAGATGATGGCCCCGGCATGCAGGAGCATGTTTTAAGCCAGATCTTCAATCCGTTTTTTACAACAAAAGAAGTTGGCGAAGGCACAGGACTAGGCCTTTCCACGGTCTACGGCATCATGCAAAATCTTGGTGGCGCGATCACTGTCGACAGCCAGATTGGCAAAGGATCGACATTCCGCTTGTTCTTTCCGTTAACCGACCCTACAATTTTCAAGCCTGTAACAAGCGAGGTAAAAGCTGCATGAACCAGGTTTTAGTCATAGATGACAAGCTTGAAGTCCGGATTTCGCTACGCGCCATCCTTGAGGAAGGCGGTTATCAGGTAGTAGAAGCCAAAAACGGTGCGGACGCCATCAACCAGATTCAGAACAATCCCCAAGGCTATGACATGATTATCACAGATATTATGATGCCCGAAGTTGACGGGGTTGAACTGATGACTGCGCTTAAGATCATGAATGTCGATACACCTGTGCTTGCCATGTCCGGCGGTGGTTACGCCATGGATGCGCAAATGATGTTGAAAGCCGCTTCACAAGTTGCCGACCACATCCTGAGCAAACCTTTTACATCGGAAGAACTTTTCAAGGCAGTTGCAATTGCGAATGAAAATAAACGCAAAGGAGTGTCCAATGGGACTCGATAATCTGCGTGTTATGCTGGTAGAAGACGAACAGAACACCCGGGCGACGATCCGCGCCATGCTGGCGGAAATGGGAATTAACCAGGTTTTCGAAGCCAAAGACGGACAAAGCGCGAAAGACCTCATAGACATCGATTTCAGCATGATTGACATGGTTATCAGCGACTGGAACATGCCAAACCTTACCGGGATCGAACTGCTGAGATATATGAAGTCCAAGGGCGTGAATGTGCCTGTGCTGATGGTAACGGGGCGCAACGATACGGCGTCGGTTGTCGAAGCCAAGAACAACAGCGTCAGCGGCTATATCCGAAAGCCGTTTTCCATGAAAGAACTGGAAAAGAAAATTACCAATATCTGTCAACGCCGCTCTATCGCTTCTTAAAAAAAGCTTGTAACCATTGCGCTCTTGCCTTCGAATTAGATCATATAAATAAAGGAGGCTGGCAATGAAATGGATCGCATTATTTGCTTTGTTCGCCCTCATCGGCGGGCTGGCGGTATACAAGACTTCTCACGCACAGGATAATACGGCAATGGACAAAAAAGAACTGACAGACATGCAACGCTACGTCACCCAGCATGACGGGACGGAACCCCCGTTCAAGAACGAATACTGGGATCATAAGGAAGAAGGCATTTATGTCGATATAATCTCCGGGGAGCCGCTGTTTTCCTCTACCGACAAGTTTGATTCCGGTACCGGGTGGCCGTCCTTTACCCGGCCGATCAGCGAAGCCATGGTCGGTGAGAATACGGACAGCAGCCACGGCATGACCCGCACGGAAGTGCGTTCCAAGGCTTCCGATTCCCACCTTGGGCACGTTTTCCCTGACGGACCGAAGGACAAAGGCGGCCTGCGCTACTGCATTAATTCGGCGGCGCTGGATTTTGTTCCCAAAGCCGAGTTGGAGTCCCGCGGATACGGTGAATACCTTGTCCTGTTCAAAAATGCCGAAAAAAGCGAATAACACCATATATTGTGTTTGAAAACACAATATACATACTATATATTAGGTTCATGCGGTGACCTGCCGCATGAATTTTTTTCATTTTAACCCGACGGAGAATCTGTGGAAGAGTCCTGAAAAAGACTCTGGACACCACAGAATCGCTCTACAGTGAGACTCAAAATAATAAGGAGTAAATCGTTATGGCTTTAGACAGCGCAGAAAAATCACAATCCCCCCTCTTGCAGGAACGCCACGTATATAAACCGTTTTTGTATCCATGGTGTTATGAAGCATGGCTGACGCAGCAGCGGGTTCACTGGCTGCCTGAAGAAGTGCCGATGGCGGAAGATGTGCGCGACTGGAAGAAAAAGCTGAGCCCAGCGGAAAAAAATCTGATGACCCAGATTTTCCGTTTCTTCACACAGGCCGATGTGGAAGTGAACAACTGCTACATGAAACACTATTCGCAAGTGTTCGGCCCGGTGGAAGTGCAAATGATGCTGTCTGCCTTTTCCAATATTGAAACGATTCACATTGCGGCTTATTCTCACCTGCTGGATACGATCGGTATGCCGGAAGTCGAATATTCCGCGTTCCTGAAATACAAGGAAATGAAAGACAAGTTCGATTATATGCAGGACGTGTCCATGGAAAACCCGCGCGATATTGCCAAGACCATGGCCATGTTCGGTGCGTTTACCGAAGGGCTGGCGCTATTTGCATCATTCGCAATCCTGATGAACTTTCCGCGTTTTAACAAAATGAAGGGAATGGGACAGATCGTGACATGGTCTGTGCGGGATGAAACGCTGCACTGCCTGTCGATGATTAAATTGTTCAATACGTTTATCTCCGAACACAAAGAAATCTGGGATGATGAGTTGAAACGCGAGATTGCGGAGTGCTGTGACATCACCGTGAAGCACGAAGACGCCTTTATCGACCTTGCCTTTGAAATGGGTGAGATTGAAGGCATGAAGCCAGAGGATGTTAAACAATATATCCGCTATATCGGCGACCGCCGCCTGCAACAGCTCAACATGGAGCCGATTTACGGCGTGGAGAAAAACCCGCTGCCGTGGATGGATGAAATGCTGAACGGCGCCGAACACACAAACTTTTTCGAAAACCGCGCGACAGAATATTCCAAGGCTTCGACACAGGGGTCATGGGAAGACGTGTTTAGCGATGATGTCTTTGAAGGGAACTATGCCCACAAAGAAGGCAACGAGAATATGAGCAATGCCGCAAAGGCGGCGGATGCTGCAGAGTAACTTTGTACGATAAGTTTTCCCGACTTAGTACTATTGAAAACCGGCTGATCCCCCCAGCCGGTTTTTCTTATGACGGCCTGCACTGTTTGTTATCACGGCCCGGAATTGTAATGGGTTGCTGCAAGTCTGCACGCCTTGTTGAAATCTGCTGTAAAAGCAACCTTGCCGCGCCGGGGTTCGGCAAAATCAAATCAGGTTTAAAAGTGCTGCCCTCTTCGGGCATACAGTCGGGACGGTCATTCAACACCTGTATCACGATGCCGCCCATATCCTGCACCATTTCGGCAAGACGCCTGTCTGTACCGTGCGGCCCCAGGCTATCGCAAAGGAAGACCGGCAGGCGCGGCACATCGTCATTCAGGGACGGCAGGATAAATATTTCAAATGATTTGGCCTTATCAACACCGTTGAAGCGGATGCTGGTTTCTACAGATCCCTCGCCGTCATACACACTGAATGCTGTTCTACCGCCATCAATCACAGGATTTCCTCCGGACGCGCAAAGGCCGTGTAAACGCTGGCGAATATTTTCAATATTTAAGCCGCTGTCGTCCTTGATATCAATGCCGCTATACTTTAACTGAACGGTCAGTCCCGGGTATTGCTGTTCGATCTGACGGGCAAGCTGGTGGGCGCGCCGGACGAATTCTTCCTGCGCGGGCGTCAACTCGATTTTGCTGCCCTTGCCGTCCGGAGTCAGAAACACTGCGCCGTGGTCACAAATAACCGGGAATTTCAACTCGTCGGCGATAATCGAAAACGCCGCTTCTTCATGCCGGCCGGTAATCAGGTAAGAACGGCTGTTACCCGTACGCGCAATTACGTCCATCGCATCGTGGTATCCGGGTTCAAGGCGCGACACAAAAGCATCAGCTTCCAGAACCGCGCCCGTGCCGTCCCCGTCCGATAGAAGAAGAATATCGTTTCTAACACAGGCCAGAATGATTTCTGCCAGTTTTAAATGGTAGTCCCTGTCGCTCAGTGTGACGACATCGTTAAATTCCTGGCGCATATAATCCGTTCTTTTTTTATAGTCCGGATCGATCGGGACATCCTTGTTATTCGTAATTGGCGGCAAAAAGCGTGAAAGGGACAAACGGCGCGCGTCGGCCTGAAAAATTCTGCCGGTACGTTGTTCTCTGAAATTTATAAAGGCCACAATATACCCTCTTATTCTTGTGTTTTTGCTCCTGACATAAGCCATAGAACTTTATTTTATGTCAATATTCTTGTGTTGTGCGGTTGCTTGCAACCGGGGAATATCCGTGACATATCAGGAATAATATCCTATACTCTTTCTGCCGTTTTTCCCCTGCTATACACAGGCAGCACGGGGCAGTACGGGCAAAGGGCCGCGCAAAACGAACTGAAAGAAAATCATTAAAAATCAATGTTTTAATTTTTAAAACCGCCCCGTTTTGCAACGAACTGAAGGCCCGATCCCCCCACTCACCTATGTCCAAAGGTATTGACTGCCATGCAAATTATGGATAGTTATGAGTTGAGTTTCACCCGTCCAAGGAGAGTTTTTAACAATGACACGTTTCCTGTCTTCCTTATCCGTTTTCCTGATCACACTCATGCCGACCTTGCCCGCATTGGCGCAGGAAGAAGCGGAAGCCGCGGCTCCCGCATTTGATTCCGGTGATACCGCCTGGATGCTGGTTTCCTCCCTTTTGGTTTTGATGATGACGCTGCCGGGGCTGGCGCTGTTTTACGGCGGCCTGGTGAAAAAAGACAACGTGCTTTCTACCCTCATGCAATCGCTTGCGGCCTGCGCAATTATCAGTGTGTGCTGGCCGATCATCGGATACAGCCTTGCCTTTACCGAAGGGAACGGTTTTGTCGGCGGCCTGTCGAAATTCATGCTGGGCGGCGTGACGCCGGACTCTGCTGAAGGGACGATTCCTGAAACCGTCTTTATTATGTTCCAGATGACCTTTGCGATTATCACAACGGCCCTGTTGATCGGCGCGGTGGCCGACCGGGTGAAGTTCAAGGCACTGCTCGTCTTCGCGCCGCTCTGGATGATCGTTGTTTATGCACCTATCGCCCACTGGGTCTGGGGGCCGGGCGGATTTATCGGCGGTGTCGGCCTGGAAGGATATGAAGGTTTTCTCGGGTTTGGCGAAGCGCTCGATTTCGCCGGTGGGACAGTGGTCCACATCAACTCCGGTATTGCCGGACTTGTCGCCGCGTTCGTATTGGGCCGATCCTTGCGCGATCGTCCGCCATCCACAGATAACAACCTGGTGATGAGCGTGATTGGTACGGGCCTTTTGTGGGTCGGCTGGTTTGGTTTCAACGCCGGGTCTTCGCTTAGCGCCGGCGGAGCGGCCGGTTATGCGATGCTGGTAACCAATACAGCGGCGGGAACTGCCGCGGTAACATGGATTGTTGTTGAATTGCTGCATAAACGCAAAGCAAGCGTTGCCGGTGCGCTGTCCGGTGTAGTTGCCGGGCTGGTTGCCATTACACCGGCCGCCGGATTTGTTGATTTCGGGGCATCGCTGTTCATCGGTTTTTCTGCGGGCGCAGCGTGTTACACCATTATCACGGTTATGAAAGCGTGGCTTGGCGATTACGACGCGCTGGACGTGTTCGGTATTCACGGGATCGGCGGTATTGTCGGTGCGCTGCTGACAGGTGTTTTTGCATCGAGTGCAATCGGCGGAGCGTCCGGCCTGCTGGAAGGCAATACAACCCAGCTTTGGGCGCAGCTTGCCTCCATCGTCGTGACATGTGCTTATTCCGGAATAATGACGTTCGTTCTGCTCATATTCGTTCGCACGATCATGGGCGGGCTGCGTGTGAAGGCGACAACCGAGACAAACGGGCTCGACATTGCCATGCACGGGGAAACAATCGTGGAAGAACGGATGCGGGGGAAAACGGCCTAAAGGTCGTCACGCCTGCGTCCATTCGCCATTTTCCTGTGTATTCGTACGGTTTATCTTGGTAACACCCACGATTTTTGGTACTATGGTTATTAGAAATTATCTCTTTCAAGGATTTCCCTTGTATTATCATACAGATAGACGAAACCCAGACGATCCTTACGCTCACCGCAGCGTCCGAAGCATTCCTTTTTCGCTTTTATACCGTTCAGCCGCTCTTTCCCGTGCGGCTTTTTTTACGTCTTTATTATCCCGCAACCCCTTGTCTAGGAGGCCTTCATGTCTAAAAAATCGAGAAAAAACAGCAAAAGTTCGCACTATCAAAGCAACGTTGTTCACCCGGTCTTTGAAGACTTGCA
This sequence comes from Alphaproteobacteria bacterium, assembly GCA_030426925.1. Taxonomy (GTDB): domain Bacteria; phylum Pseudomonadota; class Alphaproteobacteria; order Micavibrionales; family Micavibrionaceae; genus JAUHXT01. The sequence goes on from JAUHXT010000035.1 coordinate 12,259, forward strand.
AGGCTGGCATCCGCTGGACGAGGAGATAGACGGGCGCCGCGACAAAAAATTTGTCAAGAATATCAAACCGCGCTCAGACGGGCAGCGCGAACTGATGGAAGCCATTGATTCCTACAATCTCACGCTTGCCATCGGGCCTGCGGGAACCGGTAAAACCTATCTCGCGATTTCCAAAGCGGTCGAAGCGCTGGAGGCCGGACGCGTGGAGCGCATCATCCTGTCCCGCCCTGCTATGGAGGCCGGGGAATCCCTTGGTTACCTCCCCGGTGATATGAACGATAAAATGGCGCCGTACTTACGCCCCCTATACGATGCCATGGGCGACCGGATGGGCGGCAAAAAAGTCCGTCAGTTGATCGACGACGGTACGATTGAAATTGCACCTGTCGGGTTCATGCGCGGACGCACGTTAAACAACGCCTTTGTGGTCATTGACGAAGCGCAGAACTGCACTTACGGACAATTAAAAATGCTGCTGTCCCGCCTTGGCTGGCATTCCACCATGGTTGTCACGGGCGATCCGGGACAGTCAGATTTGCTGGACGGCATGTCCGGTCTTTCCAATATCGCCGACCGGCTCGACAGCGTACCAAACATCGCGGTAGTACGGCTGGCGCAGCAGGATATTGTGCGTCACCCGCTGGTCGCGGAAATGCTGGACGTTCTATAAAGCATTTGCAACATTGTGGACTTGATTTATAGTCTTATCCATCATGGACAAGAAAAACCTCAGCCGTAATATTTCTCTGGCGGTCAGTGCGGCCCTCATCATCGGGTTTATCGCATTGCAGTTTTCACTCATAACAGCAAGACGGCATGACGGGCAAATGACGCCCGTCAGCGTTTCCGGTTTTGGCGGCGCTTATACACTGGTAAATCAGGACGGTGAGCCGGTGAGTGAGCAAAACCTTTTGGGGGAATATCAGCTTATTTATTTCGGGTTCACCTACTGCCCTGCAATCTGCCCGACCGAACTGTCTAAAATAACAGACGTTTTGAACCAGTTGGGCGATGAGGGAAATGATATCCAGCCGCTGTTTATCACAGTCGATCCGGAACGCGACACACCGGACGTGCTGAAAAGTTATCTGGAATTATTTCATCCGCGCTTTATCGGTTATACCGGAACCGCAAAACAAATTGACGATATCAAAAAACTTTACAAAGTTTATTCCGCAAAGGTCGATGATCCGAATTTAAGTGAGTATACTGTCGACCATAGCTCCTACATCTATTTCCTGAACCCGGAAGGGCAGCTTCTCAGCCTTTATAAAATAGATGACGGTGCAGAGCATATGATAAAAGATATCCGCAAATGGATGGCGCAGGAAAAAAACACTCAGGGTTAGTTCTCCACATTCGTTCCTGCATGCTTTTGCGGCGCATCATAGATTTGCATATCGACGGTTTAGAAAATCGGGTAAATTATTTCTGTCATCATACAGGTAAAGGAGACCGTCATGCACCGCCGTACTTTGAGAAACCTTACCAAAATCGCTTTATGCACCGCTGCTGTTCTTCAGTTTTCTGTCGCGCCGTCACTGGCAGCTTCTTTTTATATACAAGAGCAGTCTGTGTCTGGTTTGGGAACCGCGTTTGCCGGAGCCGTCGCCGATACACCGGATGCGAGTACAATTTATTATAATCCAGCTGGCATGACGGCGTTGAAAGAACGGCAAGCCGTTATTGGAACACATATCCTGATTCCCAACGCGAATTTCGACAATCGCGGATCAACGGTGAATTCCGGGCTTGCCACAGGGAATGCGTTTGTCCCGATGAGTGGCGATGACGGTGGCAACCCGTTTGACCCTGCAGCCGTGCCAAATGCTTTCTTTGCTTTCCCGCTTAATGACAACAAAACATGGTGGGGCGGTCTTGGTGTTACATTCCCGTTCGGCCTTGAAAATAAATACGGTGATAATTTCGTTGGGCGGTATAACTCTACCGAAAACTTTTTGCGTGTTATGGATGTTGCGCCGTCACTGGCGTGGCAGGCGACAGACTGGCTATCCGTTGGCATGGGCATCAATATACAGCACGCCGATGCCAAGCTTGAAAACGCCATTCCTTCCCCCGCGACTGTCGGGGGGCCGACCGTGGCCACTGACGGTTTGACCGACCTGTCCGGCGACGATGTCACTGCCGGGTTTAATGCAGGCGTTATTGTCACACCGGCAGACGGTACGAAAATCGGCGTTCATTACAAACAAGGCATCAGCCATACACTGGAAGGACGTATCATCAACAAAATTCCATCAGACGTACCAGTGCTTGGCGGTACATTCGTGCGGCTGCCCGGCCAGGCGGAGCTGGACCTGCCGGATATGACAAGCGCCGGAATTTCGCAAAAAGTCGGAGAAAAGTGGACGTTGCTCGGTAGCCTGACACATTTCCAATGGTCGAATTTCGATGATATTCCCATCGGTACGCCAGCCGGATTTACAAGCGTCACACAGGGATATGACGATACGTTCGCCGTAGCCGTCGGTGCGCGCTATCAGTATTCTGACGATCTGGAACTAAAAGCCGGTTTCCAGTTTGACCAGACCCCGACCGTCGATGCCCACCGGTCGACACGTATACCAGATGGTGACCGGATGTGGTTTGCCGGCGGTGCCACCTATGACATCAATGATGTGTGGACGCTGGATTTGGCCGGCGTTTACGTTCACGTGGATGAAGAGCAAATCAACCTGACGGAAACGAACGGCGTGACCGGCGTTGTAACCAATACTGTTGGAGAAATAGACGGCAGCGTCGGGATTTTGTCTGCCGCACTTAAATTCCGGTTCTAGTCTTCGAGAATGCCGTTGAGCTTCATGGCCAGACCCATGGAGCCTTCTACCTTTAGCTTACCCATCATAAAAGCGATGTTGGGGTCCTGTGTTCCATCAAGGAAACCCTGAAACGTATCAATGGAACAGCGCAGCGTACAATCGGCCTCTTCGTCCTCATGGCTAACAGATGCCGGGTTTTCTGTGGCATCAACGAAGATAATACCGTCATCACCAAAATCGAATTTCACCTTGGCATCAAATCCAGTGGCAAGGTCAATTTTTTGTTTTATCTGTTCCGTTACGCTTTCCAGTGACATGGGTTTATGTATCCTTTCCTTCAGGCTTCTACCATAAAATTAAACGCCGACATTATCAATCAGTCTTGTTGTGCCGATTTTCACGGCGGCCAGTATACGCAGCGGATGATGAATAGAATGCAGCAGTGTTTCAGCATCGCGTACGGCGCAGTAATCAATCGAATCAAAGCCTGCTTTTTGCAATTCCAGCAAGGCTTCGGCCTTAACGTCCTGTATCGTTTCACCCTGCCGCAGTTTTTCCGCCATAGCAAACAGGATGCGGTTTAAATGTACTGCGACCTCATATTCTTCCGCACTTAAATACCTGTTGCGTGAGGACAGTGCGAGGCCGTTTTCATCACGCACAATCGGCACACCGATGACATCCACCGGGATGTCGTAGTCCTTGACCATATGTTTGATAACCTGAAGCTGCTGGTAATCCTTTTCACCGAAAAATGCGCTATCCGGTTTTACCTGATCAAACAGGCGCGACACAACGTTCACAACTCCGGCAAAAAAATGCGGGCGGTGTTCGCCTTCCAGCGGCAGGGACACGGCGGCAGGCACAATATCGCTGTCCATATTATCGCCGGGATACATTTCCTCCACGCCCGGCGCCCATACGGCATCGCATCCGGCAGATTCGAGCTTTTTGATATCCTCTTCCAACGTGCGGGGATAGGTGTCCAGGTCTTCGTGTGGCGCGAATTGCGCGGGATTGACGAAGATGCTGGCGATTACAGTGTCGCACTGTTCACGTGCGGCCTTTACCAGCGCCATATGTCCGTCGTGCAGCGCGCCCATTGTAGGAACAAGCCCCAACGTGCCCCGGACGGTGCCCCGGTACGCGTTCAGTTCATCATGCGTTTTGAGGATGTTCATATACTACCGATTTAAAAACTGTCTTCGTCCATCGCCATCATGCTGTCCGCGCCGGCCATGACCATTTTGAAACGGGCATCGGCTTCGGGCAGGACACGTTCCATGAAAAAGCGCGCCGTCTGGATTTTGGATTCGTAGAAATCCGCTTTGCCATCCGCATCGTCTTTTTTCTCCAGCGCGACCTTCGCCATCTGTGCCCACATATAGGCGAGTGCGACGAGCGCGAACTGGCGCAGGTAATCGCTTGACGCGGCGCCCGCTTCCACCGGGTCTTTCAGCCCTTTTTGTGCGATTGTCGCGGTCGATTGCTGAAGCTTCGCAAAGGCTTTGGCCAGCGGGAAAACAAATTCCTGCATCGATTCGTCCGCCTGATTGTCTTCGATAAATTCGGATACCGGGTAGAAGAAACGGCGTAAGTAACGCCCCATATGCGCGCCCATTTTACGGCCAACCAGATCAAGCGCCTGAATTCCGTTTGTGCCTTCGTAGATTTGTGCAATCCGTGCATCACGGGCATATTGCTCGACGCCGTATTCGCGGATATAGCCGTGGCCGCCGTGCACCTGAATGGTTTCGTTGGCGATTTCAAAACCCATATCGGTCTGGTATGCCTTGATGATAGGGGTCAGCAGGGCGACCAGATCATCGGCTGCCTGTTTTTCCGCTTCATCTTCGCTTTTGATGGAGATATCGAGGTTCATACCAACCCAGTATGACAAGGCGCGGGAGCCTTCACAGAATGCCTTGGATTTCAGCAGCATGCGCCGCACGTCCGGGTGGACGATGATCGGATCTGCCGGCTTGTCCGGTGCTTTCGTCCCATCCAGCGCGCGCATTTGCAGGCGCTCCTTCGCGTAATTGACACCGTTCTGGTAGGCGACTTCGGCAATGCCCAGCCCCTGCATCGCCACGCCGAGGCGGGCAGCATTCATCATGGTGAACATGGCGCGCAGGCCCTTATGCGGCGCGCCGACCAGCCAGCCTTTCGCATCGTCAAAATTCATCACGCAGGTGGAATTTCCGTGAATACCCATTTTATGTTCTATCGACCCGCACATTACACCATTGCGTTGCCCTACGCCGCCATCATCGTTTGGCATAAATTTCGGAACCACGAACAAGGAAATACCTTTCACACCGTCCGGTGCGTCCGGTAATTTGGCAAGAACCAAATGAATAATATTTTCGGTCAAATCGTGTTCGCCGGCAGAAATAAAAATCTTCGTTCCTGTTATGTTGAAAGAACCGTCATCATTTGGAATAGCTTTGGTTTTGATCAGGCCCAAATCAGTTCCACAGTGCGGTTCGGTGAGGCACATCGTACCAGACCATTCACCGGACACCAGTTTGGGCAGGTATGTATCTTTTTGTTCGTCGGTACCGAACACGTGCAGGGCTTCGTATGCGCCCTGGCTCAATCCCGGATACATGCCGAACGACATGTTAGAAGAACAGATCATTTCCTGCATCACCGTGTTGACCAACATCGGCAGGCCCATACCACCGTAATCGGGGTCAGCGGAAACACCGCACCAGCCACCTTCGGAGAACATCTGGTATGCTTCCTTGAACCCTTTAGGGGTACGGACAACGCCGTTTTCGTAGGTGCATCCTTCTTCATCGCCGCTTTGATTGACGGGGAAGAGGACTTCTTCGCATAGTTTCGCGCCTTCTTCGAGGATCTGGTCCATCAAGTCAGCCGTGGCCGTATCTTCGTAACCCGGCAACGCCGCCAGCTTTTCGGCGCCCAGCACTTCATGCAGAACAAAGCGGATATTATCAATCGGAGCGGAATATACAGGCATAGGAGAAATCCTCTAATCTTTTGATCTATAATATAAATATAGCACAAAAATAGGAAATTCCATGCCCAAATGGGGGCAAAAAATTAATCTTTTTCGCGCATCCAGTCGGAAACACTGTCGGCGACTTTCTGTTTATCCATTGCCTTGACCTTGCGCTTCGCTTGTTCGAAGGGATTGTTTTCCTTCTTCATCATGGCTTCCTTGATCTTGTCCAGCGTTTCATCGCCAATTTCAGAACGCGCGGCAGCGGCATTTGCTTTTGCCTGCGCGATAATCTGTTCGCGGGTCATAGGTTGTTGCGTTGCTTCCTGAGGGACTTCTTTTTTCTTCTTTTTCTTCCAGAACATGGGATCATCCTTTCTTGTTCAGGATATACGCGCAAGTCGTATAATACAGAACTATACCATTGAGTAAGTGCCAGAGAAAGTGCGTACCCAGCGGCATGGCGTTGCATATTTGCATATCGATGGAACGAAACAACAATGAAATTGTAAAAATCCCAGCAGTCTCAAGCAGTAGAAAACGTCCGAGTGATGCGTAGCGCCAGTGCCAGTATGACAAGCCATATAAAAACAACAGGGCCGGAAAATAGCTGATCGACCCGTTCAGCCAGCTTTGCGGCAACAAGCCAAACACAAAAACCGTTACAAGAAAAAGGCCAAGCAAACCAAAACTGTATGCGGCCGGTAATTTCATCACCCGTGATGCGTAGAATTGCAGGAACACAATCTGGTAGAACAGGATTGGCAGCGCATCGGTCAGCATTGCCCAGTATGTTGCCGTGGTGTGGAATAATGTGCTGCCTGTCCCGATTACGACAATCAACACCAAAAGAGTTGCGGTGCGAATATCCACCGGCCCTTTTTGCCGCGCGACACGCCAGCACAGCAGAGCGGCAATAAAGAAGGAAAGGTTGGTGAGCGCGTTCACCGGTTCCGCCAGTAAGCCCGGTCCCAGCCGTTCACAATAAATATCGATAAAACTATCCATTTGTTATAATTGAAAAATACTTGAGTCTTGCAAAAAACATCCTATACTGCCGCCTATAGTAACATAAATGAGGATGGCCCAAATGAGAAAGATTTTGACCCTTGGCGCGCTTGCCGCCGCAACCGTGAGCCTTGCAGCCTGCGCTGGACCGGATAAATGTATTGACGACCTGGATTGTGGAATCGGGCCGTACACCGAAGAAAGAACAGTTTCAGTATCCAGCAGCGAGACATTTAAACATTCTACCCCGGTTGACGAGAGCGCAATGCCAGAGCCAAGCCCTGAGCCGGAACCAGCGCCAGCGCCGGCACCGGTTAGTGAGCCAGTTCAGGGAACAGCGGACACGATGTTTGATTCCCGCCTGACGAAGTAGTTCGTTTCGCAGAATTTAAGAAGAAGGCCGCATAACGCGGCCTTTTTTGTTGGTTAATTCCTTAACGGTTTTCCGGTGGTGAGCATATGTTCGATGCGGTCCATCGTGCCGTTATTTTTCACCAGCTTCATAAACTCTTCACGCTCCAGCTTTAAGATATGATCTTCGCTGACGGGTTGTGTCCAGTCAGCCTGATCGCCGGTTAGCACGCGGGCGACAGATTCAGACACCACCACATCATATGGTGTGGCCTTGCCGGATGTGCGTAAATCGTCCACTGCCAGATCGAGCGCCATTTTGCCGCCCGGACCGGGCAGACGGATGTCTTCCACTTTTTCAGGAGCCTTGTAGTCCTTCGCCAGTTCCAGCGCTTTTTGCTTGGCATCGAACAACAGGCGGTCGCGGTTCATAGTGATGCCGTCGGTGTCTTTCAAGTATTTATATTGTTTGGCTTCCTGTGCGCTTTTGGCGACAGTTGCCATGGCGATCAGTTCAAAGGCCTTGCGCACTGCGCCCATCGGCGTGTTTTTCGGCGAAAACCAAAGGGTCTTGCCGCCCGTGGCTTTATCGTAATTATCTTGTTCTTCGGCCATATAGCGCAGGATCATCTCCTTGCACCCGCCCCAGGCAGGCAGGACGCCGACGCCAACTTCCACCAATCCGCAATAAGTTTCGGCATGCGCCTGCACATGGTCGGAGTGCAGGAGGATTTCACAGCCGCCGCCCAATGCCATGCCGGACGGTGCAGACACAACCGGGAACGGCGCGTGTTTTAATTGCTGATAAACTTTTTGCCCGCCATCGACCAGCGCCTGTATCTGCGGCCAGAGGGCGATATTGGCAGCGAACATGGCTAGGCCAAGGTTTGCACCGGCGGAGAAATGCGTGCCTTCGTTGTGAATGACCAGCGCCTTGTAATCGCCGCTGCCATCGCCAATCAGTTTGATTGATTTCTGGTAGGCATCGAACACCTGGTCATCCAGCGCATTCATCTTGCCGGTAAATTCGAAACACAGAACGCCGTCGCCGATGTCCCAGACAGCCGCGCTGGCTGTTTTGATCACCGGTTCGGACGCCAACTTGATATCCCGTAACAGCAACACGCCTTCCGGACGGACAATTTCATGGTATTTGCCATCCGTACCGAAGAAATGGGCTTTTCCACTTTCAATTTTATAGAATGTTCCATCGCCGACTTTGGAAAGAAGATCAGGAGCCGCTTTGCCTTCTGCCGCTAGCTTGTCAGCGAACCATTTGGGCCCCAACGCATCGATCATTTCGAACGGGCCGAATTTCCAGTTGTAACCGAGCTTCATGGCTTCATCGACGTCTGTGATTGTATCAGCAATTTGCGGGACAAGGGACGCGGCGTAAGCCAATGTCTGGCTTAATACTTTCCATGCATAGTCGCCGCCCTGATCGTCTGTTTCGACAACGGCGCGCAGGCCCTTGCGGCCTGCATCCACAGACTCCAGCTTCGGCCTGTCAGCCAATTCATACCGGCCTTCATCAAATTTCTTGGCATCCAGACGCAGTGCCTGTTTTTCCTTTGCACCCGGCTTGTCAGGGTTCAGGCGGTAAAACCCGCCCTTGCCTTTGCGGCCCGTATAGCCTGCTTCGATCATCTGGTGCACGAACGCGTAATCTTCGGCGATATCGCGGTACGGATCATCCTTTGGCAATGTTGAGAGCAGGCTGTCCGCAAGCTTTGGCATCAGGTCAATACCGACAAGGTCAATCAGCGCAAAGACGCCTGTCTTGGGGATACCGACAGGCTTGGACAACACGGCGTCTGCGACTTCAATAGGAACATTGCCTTTGATCGCTTCGTTAATTCCGGCCTGCAGCCAGTATGTGCCGATGCGGTTGGCAATAAAGCCCGGTGTGTCGTTACACACCACCACGCCCTTACCCAGTTTGATATCGCAGATATCGCGGATGGTTTCGACGGCCTTCTTGTCCGTGTCAGCGCTTGTTACAAGTTCCAGCAAGCGCATGTAGCGCGGCGGATTGAAAAAGTGCGTGATCATAAATTTGGATTTAAAGTCTTTATCAAACGGCTCCGCCAACAGTTTCAACGGAATGGTCGAGGTGTTGGAGGAAACGATCGCGTCTTTTTTCTTATGCGCGATGATTTTTTCGTATGTGGCGTGTTTGATTTCCAGTTTTTCCAGAACGACTTCGATGATCCAGTCGCAATCGGCAATCATATCGATGTTATCGTCGATTGTGCCGGTAGTAATCAACTTTGCATTTTTCTTATGCATAAAAGGCGCAGGATCGGTTTTCAGCATTTTGGCGACCGCATCCGCGGCCAGGTCCTTGCCCTCTACCTTGATATCCAGCAACACGACGGGGAGCCCGGCATTGGCGACCTGTGCGGCGATGCCGCTTCCCATGACGCCCGAACCGATGACTGCAACTTTTTCAATAGCCATAAGATAACCTCTTGATTTGATATCAATAATATAGCGCGAAATTTCAGAAAAATCAGGCCTTTATTCTGCCGGCTTGTGACAATCGTGGATTAATTGCAGAACCTGATAGAGCTGCGCCTGTGCCACTTCGACCTGATCGAAAATGTCTGGAATGGTTACCATACGTGAGGACAGGATATATTCCGCGCGCCGTAATATGTTGGTTTCAAAATCCTGCAGCTCTTTGGGCTGATGAAATGCCGTGACTGTTCCTTTTATTAACGCCTGATGGAGCACGAACAATCTTTCGAAAGACCCTATCTGACCCAGCCGGAATGCTTGTTTCAGCAAGAACTGAAACTGGAACGCTAGATAGGCTGCCGTATACTTATCAATGAACTTCTGTACGCGGGTTTCACTGGTATGCAGCAAGGTAAACAACAAACGTAGTTCCGACGAATCAAGCGCCATGTCTTCTTCACGTTTTAACTCCTCCTGATTGGTTTTCAGAAGGTGAATGATGTGTTTGGCCAGTGTTATGATTTCACCAGAGCGATCTTTGCAGAATAAGTGTCCTTTTTTCAAAGCATGTTCCTTTATGGCGGTGGCAATTTTCTGCCCTGCCTGGTCAAAGTGCATATGGCGCAGCGACCCACGAAAGGCCGTGTAGGTGCGGGATCCCGTATCATGACCAAGATAAGAATCCAGAAGCGCTTCAAGATTT
>JAUHXT010000105.1 GCA_030426925.1 Alphaproteobacteria bacterium
TTTATGTCGCTGGACTTTGCGAAAATGGTGTGTTCTAAATGCCTTATGATGAATGTAAGAGCAATTTCAGCCCCTTATGCCCGCCCATACTATCCCTGCTAGGGATACATATTTTCTATTGCTTTTCACCCCACGATTTTTGATATTTCACCTTAAGAAAAGGGCATAACCCCATGTTTGAACGTATTACTATAATTGGATTTGGTCTGATCGGCTCGTCGCTGGCGCGCGCGATCAAGCAAAACAACCTGTGCAAAACGCTTGTTTGTGCCGATCCCAGCGAAGAAGTCGGAATCACCGTAAAGGTCCACATGTTGGCCGATGAAGTAACAACCGACCTGGCCGAAGGCGTAAAAGACAGTGATCTGGTTATCATCTCAACCCCGGTAGGCGCCATGCGTGACGTCGCCAAGACCATCGCGTCCGGATTAAAAGACGGGGCGATCGTCACCGACGTAGGGTCCGTCAAAACGCAGGTCGCGCTGGCCTTGCAGCAGGAATTACCGGATCACGTGCATGTCGTGCCCGGTCACCCGATTGCCGGGACGGAAAACTCCGGCCCTGAAAATGGTTTTGCGGAGCTGTTCAGGGACCGCTGGTGCATCCTGACACCGTTGTCCGATACGGACATCCGTGCGGTGGAGAAAGTAACGGCATTTTGGGAGGCGTGCGGCTCGCAAATCGAAATCATGGACCCTGAACACCATGACCTGGTGCTGGGTATTACATCGCATTTACCGCACCTGATCGCTTACACAATCGTCGGCACGGCCACCGACCTTGAAGATGATATAAGGGGCGAAGTCATTAAATTTTCTGCTTCCGGTTTCCGGGACTTTACCCGCATCGCGGCGTCCGACCCGACCATGTGGCGTGACGTGTTCCTGAACAACAAGGATGCGGTGCTGGAAGTGTTGCAGCGTTTCACCGAAGATTTAACCGGCTTGCAAAAGGCTATTCGTAAGGGCGACGGGGAGTATCTTTATCGAACTTTCTCTGAAACCCGCGCAATCCGTCGTGCGATCGTTGATGCTGGTCAGGCGACCTACGTCTATCCCACGCAAAAACAGGAAGGCGCGCCACCTGCACCGGCCCCAAAAAAAGCCGCTGGTTCTCAAGAGTAACGGGCAGGGATAAAACCTCTTCACCGGTTAAGGGGTCTGTCTGTGACAGGCCCTTTAGCGCAACGGAAATAATTCCGGCTTCGGATTGTTGCAGGACTTGTGTCTGTTGCAAAATAGCGATGAGGTCCTGGTATCCGCGTGTTTTGGTTTCAAACTTGCCGACAGGTTGAAGGGCGCTGTCCAGCGCGACGAATCCTTTGGCATTAAACTGAATGACTCCTTTGCGAACATTAAAGGATTTAAACGTCAAGACCCCAACTTTGCGTTTCCATGCTATCAGGTCGCGTTCCGACAGTTGGCCCGGTATACTGCTGGGCGTTACCATATTGACGGAAACCTTATCGAAAGAAAAAATTTCCGCACTAAACGGTTCCCCCAGCGCAAAGCCGTATGGCATGTCGATAGAAAACGGCGTGCCGCCGATAAGGAAGCTGGAAACCTTTAATTCCGGAATAATGACGGGAATGCCTTGATAACGGACAGTGCCGCTGAACCTTACGTTTGGTGTGAATGGAAAACCGCCGGCAACAGGGTTTCCCTGTTCAAACACAATGCCGTCCATATAGGCATCGGCCACGAAGTCATTCAGCTTATCTTCCATTTTCTGGAACAGGAAAAACCATGCCAGGCAGTAAAAGAAAAACGCCATAAAAAATGCCGAGATTGAAAAATGGATCCAGTGCTTTTTTTCCAGTCTCATGAGGGCGGTAGCTCCGGCAGTCTTTGATGGATCAGGGCAGGGTGGGCGGCTTTGGCTTCCTGCATCAGTTCAATGGATTTGCTTTCCAGCTTTTGTTCCAGCTCTTGCATAAAGGCATCCCGGTCCTGCGCGTTGTCAATCGGCGGCAGGAACTCAAAGATAACCTTGCCCGGATACTTCAAAAAGGCATTGCGCCGCCAGAACATACCGCTGTTCAGCGCCATCGGAATAACGGGAAGGTCGGTATTTTCAACCATTTTGGCAATTCCGCCCTTATAGGGTTTCTTGACGGATGAGATTTCCGGAGCAACGCGTGTGCCTTGCGGGAAAATCACAATCGGTCGTCCTTGTTCCTTCATGCGTCTTGCTCCTTCGACAATTGACGCCATCGCTTCTTCCCGGTTTTTCCGGTCAATCGCAATCATGTCAACCTTCTTCAGGAATGGCCCCCACAGAGGGATGTTGTACAGCTCCTTTTTCAACACAATGGACGGATCGTCAAAAATATAATGCAGCTTCATAGTTTCGTACGCTGACTGGTGCTTGGCCGCGACGATATACGCTCCATCTTTCGGCAAGTGTTCTCGCCCGCGCACTTCGATATCCAGTCCCAGGACGTATTTTTCGATCAAATGCCCCATGCGTGTCCAGAGGCGTGCCACCACAAGCCCCGCTTCACGTGGCAGGAACAAACACGGCAGCAGGATGATACAGGCAATCACCGTCATACCGTAAAACGCGATATTAAATAAAAGGGAACGGATAAAAATCATGGGCCGCTTGTTTCCTGGTCGAGCGAGAGTTTGACCCATGTTGCCAGCGTTTTGTTGTATTCGCCAAAGGTTGTTTCAATAAATTTTCTGCTCCATGTCTGGAAATTGTCCGTTTCCACCGGATGCATGATGATTTTGATGTTCGGAACATGGTGTTTGAATATAACGCCCGCCCGCACCATGTGGTAATTGGACGTCACAAGCCGGATAGAGTGAATATCGTTGTCCTTGATCCACTGGGCACTTTCCGATCCGTTTTGCACTGTGTCCGTCGCTTCATATCCAAGTGTAATGCAGCACGGAACCGGACGGTCCTGGACCAGGTCTTCAACCTTGACGTCATTGTGAACGCCAGAAATAAAAAGGGATTTTGCTTTTTTGGATTTTAACAGTTCAACGCCCGTATCAATACGGTGCTTGCCACCGGTAAGGACAATAATGGCGTCTGTCTTTTCATTCAGCGCCTGCGGTTGGATAGAGGCAATATGCGTCGCAAACCACAGCCACCCCACCAGCCATAATAGGAGCAGCGTGCCAAAGGAGGCCAGCAGGGCTGTGATCAGTTTTTTAATCATAGGCATAGTTTTACGGCATACGGCGCAGGGCATGCAAGACCGTGATGCGTGCCGTGAGCGCGGATAATCCTGTTATGAATAATGGAAGGGCCAGTAACGTCAGGTGATGGCCGGTATTCATGGAAAAATCTGGTAACAGCGCCATATCCATGCTGCCCGCGATTTTGCCGATAATAAAAAGCGCGATAAGCCCGGCCAGCGTCCCGCCTGCGGCGCTTTGCAGCGTCATAAAGGCCGTATGTTTCTGGAACTGTCCCGTAATGTAATGATCAGTCGCGCCGATCAGGTGCAGTAACTCCACTTCATCCTTATGAACGGCAATGCGGGACTTCACAGCGCCGGCCACAGCGCTGACCGTAATCAGGCCGATAACGCTCAGCAAAAGGACAGAACCGAATTTTAAAGCGCCGGTAAAACGCAGCACATCAGTCAGCCAGCTTTGATGCGTGTCAATCCGCGCAAGGCTGGTGACGGTCCGTAACTCACGCTCCAGCGCGGAGACGTCAGGCCGCACGGTTTCTTTGAAAGAAACGGATATAAGACCGGGTAGGGGAATATCGTTAAGGTTGGTGTTTTCGCCCAGCCATGGGGACACCAGCTTTTGTATATCTTCCTGAGTCATAATTTGTGCGTTTAAAACGGCCGGATTGTTACGAAGGATAACCAGTATGGTTTTCGCGAACTGATTGATTTGCTCGCGTTCTATCGGCTCCCCTTCGGTGTTGTGTGCCGGGATTTCCACCGTCGCCTTGTTTTCCAGGCCCGATGTCCAGCGGTCTGCCATGGCCGACAGGACGAAAAACGCCGCAAAGGCCATAACACCCAACAGGGTCATCATAATGATA
>JAUHXT010000036.1 GCA_030426925.1 Alphaproteobacteria bacterium
CCATGTCACCTTTTATATTGAAAAATCCTGTTATTCCGCACATATCAGCCTTAATTGTATGGAAATGATCCCTTTGATAGAATAAGTGTTATAGCCTGAAGTGGACGTAAATGTGAACATTGATCTTTTTGTAACAGACCATGGGGAATCCGGACTAGTCATAGACCGCCCGCTGCCGGAGATGCCGAGCGGCGTTATTCTGGATGCAGAAACCAATACCATGACCCTTGAATTCTCTGAAACAGAAGAAACGCTGCATTTGAATATCCCGGTGGAGGAAGAACATAAGGAAAAGCTCCTGTTCTCCCCACGCATACAGGTTGCGATGATGGAGGACGGTCTAGTCGCCGATCACAGCGATGTTTCCCTGCTTTACCTGAACGATCCGTATGGCAGACAGTTTGGCGATATGGCACATACCGGACGCGGGCAGCGCTCTATCCTGCGCTTTGAACAATTTATGAAACGTTGCACCTTCGCACAGGCCGTGCACCGCGCCGATTTTGGAGATGAAGGATCGGTGGGCAGTGTGCTGAAAGGCGTTAATCCCAAAAGCCTGCAATACTCACCCCAGCTGTCGCGGGAAATGGCCATGGATGCAGGACCGCGCATTGCGGCGCAAATTGAACATACGATCAGTCACGCACCAGGGCCAAAGGGGCCGGGCGGCATGGGCGGCAGTACGACAAGTTCCGGGCGCAGACGCCGGATGATCCCACCGCCAGGATCAGCGCGAAAAAGCAGGGACGACGACGATAAACGCTAATTATTGAGATCTGCGGATTTTACGCCACTTGGCGACGTTGTTGTTATGCTCGGCCAATGTCTTCGCAAAAATATGTCCGCCTGTACCGTCCGCGACGAAATAGATGTAATCATGTTCTTCGGGATGCAGCACTGCTTCGATTGATGCGCGGCCAGCGTTGGCTATCGGCCCCGGCGGAAGTCCGGGAAATTTATAGGTGTTGTACGGGTCGTCGATTTCCAGGTCTTTTTTCAGCAGGCGGCGGCCCAGAGGCCCCTTGCCTTCATTTTGATGCACGCCCTTGGTAATCGCGTAAATTACGGTCGGGTCGGTTTGCAGGGCTATGCCTTTTTTCAAACGGTTGATGAAAACGCCTGCAACGCGGTGACGTTCTTCCGGCTTTCCGGTTTCCTTTTCAACGATTGACGCCATAACCAACACATCCTTCACCGTTTTCAGCGGCGATGTTTCGGACAGGCCCACGCACGGCATCGTGTCATAGACGCCATCATAAATTTCACTGATGCTGATGGTGGCGGCATCCACCTCACACAGCTCTGCAATTACGCCCGCCATCTGAACCGCCATACGGTCCATTACCTCGTCCACCGCCTCACCTTTTTGATAGTGATAGGTTTCGGGCAGGAAAATTCCTTCCGGCGGCAATTGCTTTGCATGACGCGGGACGAGGTCTTCGTTTTCGTTCAGCAGGACAATGATTTCGTACGATGTCAGCCCTTCGCGCACTGTAATCTTACGGTCGAACACTTCGCCGTTTTCCATCATGCGCATGGCCTGCGCCATAGACACGCGGGCGGGAAATTCGTATTCACCGGCTTTCAGACTACTGCGTTTTAACCGCGCGGCGACTTTCATCATCAGGGCATAGGATATGACGTTTTCGTCTTCAAGTTTTTCGGCGATAGACGATACGCCCATGCCGCGTTCGATCATTACGAATTTGCTTTCCTGTAACGGGCCGGGCTGCATGAACATGTAATAACCATATCCAGCTCCAGCAGCAGCAAGTCCGGCAAAAATAAACAGTGTCGAGAGGAAGGCTAAGAATGAATTCGGCTTTGTTGTCATACGAAATATTTAAACAGCAATATAATGGAACCTGCAATCACCAGTGAAAGGAATATAAATCCCGCGAGCCTGCGGGCAAGTCCGGCGGCGAATTTATGCGTGAGAATTCCATGAAAATGGCACAGGCGGGAGACAATCATCAGGATACCAAAGCTGTGGATCAAAACGGGCGGCAGATCTTCAATCTCCATGAAAAACATCATGGCGAGAATAACCGGAACCGTTTCAATGAAATTTCCGTGAATGGAACGGGCGCGCTGTAAATCATCCACTCCGCCATCGCCCAGCGATACCCTGTTTTTAATCCGCAGGCGCACCACATTCAGATACAGCCCGCACAAAGCGAAGCCGAACAGCGCGAGATATAGCTGGGTAATCATTTAAACCGCCCGGAAGATGGCCGTTGCGTTTGTGCCGCCGAAACCAAAAGAATTGGACAGGGCCGTGGTGATTTTCTTTTCTTTTGCCACTTTCGGGGTCAGGTCGATGCCCTGACATGGCTCCGATACGTTTTCAAGGTTCAGGGTCGGCGGAATAACGCCGCTCTGAATGGCCTTTACCGTATAAATTGCTTCCACCGCCCCGGCAGCGCCCAGCAAATGGCCGATTGCGGATTTGGTGGAAGACATGGACACGCTGTCCAGCGCGTTAGCAAACAAACGCTTCACAGCTGTACATTCAATGCCATCGCCAACGGGCGTGGATGTACCGTGTGCGTTGATATAATCGACATCTTCGGGATTAATCCCGGCGTTCTTTAATGCGGCGCTCATGGCACGGAAACCACCATCGCCATCTTCGGCAGGGGACGTAATGTGGTACGCATCACCGGACAAACCATAGCCGATCACTTCGGCATAAATGTCTGCGCCGCGCGCCTTCGCATGTTCGTATTCTTCTAAAACGACAATGCCCGCACCTTCGGCAATCACGAACCCATCGCGGCCTTCGTCAAACGGGCGACAGGCCTTATCCGGTGTGTCGTTATATTTCGTGGACAGTGCGCGGGCGGCGGCAAATCCGCCAACACCCAACGGGGTCACGGCTGCTTCTGCGCCGCCGGCAACCATGATATCAGCATCGCCCAGCGCAATCAGGCGCGCAGAATCGCCAATCGCATGCGTACCCGTGGCACAGGCGGTGACAGCGGAATGGTTCGGGCCTTTAAAGCCGTATTTAATGGAAACATGCCCGGACGCCAGGTTAATCAGCATCGACGGGATACAGAACGGGGACAGACGGCGCGGGCCTTTTTCATACAGGATCAGCGAGCTTTCATACATGGAGCCAAGGCCGCCAACACCAGAGCCGATCATCACACCGGCGCGCAATTTATCTTCGTCGCTTAAACCGGCAATGCCTGCGTCTTCCACCGCTTCTTTCGCAGCGGCCAGCGCATAGATAATGAACTGGTCGATTTTGCGTTGTTCTTTGGGTTCCACGAACAGGTTTGCGTTGAACGCGCCGCCGGCCGGGCTTTCATCTTCGGATTTCGGAACCACACCTGCGATTTGCGAAGCGAAATCGGCCGGGTCGAAATGTTCGATCCGGCGAATGCCCTGCTTGCCATTGGTGATTTCCGACCAGTTGTGATCAACACCGACACCAAGCGGTGACAGCATCCCAAGTCCAGTAACGACAACGCGTCTCATGATATATGTCCGGGTGAAAAAAGAGGCCGGGGTTTCGGCCTCTTGTCATCAAACGCCACTATTCAGCAGCGTTTTCCTTGATGAAGTTGACGGCATCGCCAACAGTCTGAATTTTTTCTGCGGCATCATCTGGAATCTCAACCTTGAATTCCTCTTCAAACGCCATAACCAGCTCAACTGTGTCCAGAGAATCAGCGCCCAGATCATCAATAAAGCTTGCGCCTTCACTCACCTTGTCTTCTTCAACGCCAAGATGTTCTACAACAATCTTTTTCACGCGGTCTGCAATGTCACTCATCGCTCTTCCTTTGTTATTTGTTATGTATTCAAAACTCGCAGGACTTTACCAATCCATAACCCAAATGCAAGCCATTTTGTTGCTTTACAATATTTCGTCGCATTTATCGAATGTTTTTAATTACTTAAGGTAGTCCGGGATGTGGATAAGCTGCTGCATTATGGTATGTGCGCCGGCATCCCTTAATTTCTGCTCCGCCGCTTCCGGGTCGGGCGCGCTGCCGGTGAATCCAATCACATGCATGCCCGCCGCTGCGCCTGCTTTGACGCCGCTGATGCTGTCTTCAATAACCAATGTGCGTTCCGGGGCATGGCCCATTTGGGTGGCCGCATACAGGAATAAATCGGGATGCGGCTTCGGGCGTTCCACCTGGATTTTCGTGAAAACCTTTTCTTCGGGGAAATATTTGTCCAGTCCTGTGATACTCAGGCTCTGCAGGACGTTGTACCGCTCCCCGTTCGATCCGACACAAATATCGTGCGTGCCATGTACATCCGTAACGACGTCCATCGCGTCCTGAATTGTCTGCAGGGACAATTTCATCCGTTCGCGGGACACATGGATATACCGCTCGATAATATCATCGCATAATTTTGTCTGGTGACGGTCTTCCAGCGTTTTGCGGATATGACTCCAAGCCGTGCCGTGGAATTCCGCAAAGCAGCTTTCGGGCGTATATTGCGTCAGCCCGTTTTCATGCAACAGGTCGCAGGTTATTCCCGCATACAGCGGCTCCGTGTCCACCAGCGTTCCGTCGCAGTCAAAAATGATGAGGTCAAAATTCGTGTTCATGCCCATACCATATGGGTCTAACGACGAAAAAGACAATAAAGTCTGGTTGCAGACTGTTACACCATTGCCATGCCGCCATTGACGTGAATAGTCGTGCCGGTGACGTAAGCGGCTTCTTCACTGGCCAGATAGGCAACGGCGGATGCGATGTCTGCATCGCTTCCCATGCGCCCCATCGGGATGGTGGCGTTAATTTTTTCTTTCTGGTCGTCCGTTAGCGCATCGGTCATTGCGGTGGCGATAAAGCCCGGCGCGACACAGTTGATTGTGATGCCGCGGCTTGCGACTTCTGCCGCCATTGCCTTGGTCCAGCCCTGCATGCCCGCCTTGGACGCCACGTAATTGCACTGCCCCGGATTGCCGGTCGTGCCGACAACCGATGTAATGTTGATGATGCGCCCGCTGCGGCGCTTCATCATGCCACGCTGTACCGCCTTCGCCAGTTTGAAGGGCGCCGTTAAGTTCACGTCCAGAACGTCCTGCCATTCCTCGTCCTTCATCCGCATGGACAGGTTGTCACGCGTCAGGCCGGCATTGTTCACCAGGATATCAATCTGCCCCATTGTTTCGTCAGCGGATTTAATGAGCGCGTCAATCGCTTCGCTGTTGGACAAGTCTGCCGCAAAGACATGCACACGGTCGCCAAGTTCTGAAGCCAGTGCTTTCAGCTTGTCTTCATTCCGGCCCGATAGACCGACTGTCGCGCCCTGCGCATGCAGTGCCTTTGCAATCGCACCGCCGATCCCGCCAGTTGCGCCTGTTACCAGTGCTGTCTTTCCTGATAGATTGAACATATAAACCTCCATTAATTAAAAAATCATCTCATTTGGTTGAAGCTTTAAATAAATTAATCCCACTAGAATCATCATTATCCCGGCAATAAAAGACAAACCATCGCTTACAAAAAAGCTTAAAGCCGATAAACCGCCGAGAAAAAAAAGAACAGAAAGCACTATCCATTTTATGGTCTTTGTTGCATTAGGGGCGACTTGCATGCCTGTATTAACAAAAAATACACCTGACAACGCACCACTTAGTATCCATCCTAGAATTTCATTTCCTTCTAATATCCAAATTCCAAAGTTCCCGAGCCAGTTTCCAAACACACCGCAAACTATTGAAACTAATAAAGCGGCAGGAATAAAAAGAACATATCGAAGTTTATCCATTAATAACTCCGATCAAAGCTTCAATCTCATCCGGGGTTCCGGCGTTCATGGTTTCGATGTCCTTATCAATCCGGCGGACCAGTCCACACAACACTTTGCCGGAACCGATTTCAACCATGCGGGTTACGCCCTGTTCCTTCATGTACAAAACAGATTCGCGCCAGCGCACCATGCCGGTTACCTGGTCGACCAACAGCGTGCGGATTTCCGCCGGGTCGCTTGTCGCCTTCGCCGTAACGTTTGCTACGACCGGAACATTGGGCACGCGGATATCGGTATCGGCCAGGGCGTACGACATGCGCTGCGCCGCCGGGGACATCAGCGAACAATGGAACGGCGCGGAGACGGGAAGCGCGACCGCTTTTTTCGCGCCTTTTTCCGTTGCAAGGTCAATGGCGATTGCCACCGCTTCCTTGTGACCGCTCACCACGACCTGTCCGACAGAGTTGTCGTTGGCGGCGTCGCAAATAAATTCGCCGCCCGCTTTTTCCGTCGCCTCTTTTGAAATGCTTTGTACATCACTTAAATCGAGACCAAGGATGGCAGCCATTGCACCAACGCCGACCGGTACGGCCTTTTGCATTGCCTGCCCGCGGGTTTTCAAAAGGACTGCCGTCTTGTCCGCATCCAGCGCGCCAGCCGCCGTCAACGCGGAATATTCGCCCAGCGAATGACCGGCAACAAAAGAGGCCACTTCCGGCAGTTCAATGCCGCCCTGTTTGTTCAGCACGCGCATCACGGCCATGGATACGGCCATCAATGCTGGCTGGGTGTTTTCCGTGAGGTTTAAATCATCCTCCGGCCCTTCAAACATGATCTTTGATAAGTCCTGACCCAGTGCATCATCAATCTCTTCAAACAACTCACGTGCTTCGGAAAAGTTTTCGGCCAGGTCCTTGCCCATGCCGATGCCTTGCGATCCCTGACCGGGAAAAATAAATGCTGTACTCATTGTTCTCTTTTCATGTTTTCAAAAACGGCAACAGATTGCATGCCTGTGTGTACATCGTCAATCCCGCAACGATGTTTTTGAAACAATGCCGAAAATTACCGCCTACAGAAGTAATCAGGAAATAATAGTAGCTTTTTTGCGCGAATCATGTATTATTATTTTTCTAGTTCACTGAAAAATACCAGTGCGTTGCAACAACAACCGATGAAAAAGCGGTTTTGGGACTTTAGTTTTAGCTAAAGTAATAGTATTTCAAAGAGTAATGATTTAACGGGATGGTGTAGAGGGCTCATTGTAACACAATAATAATCGTGAGGAGATGACGATGAGCTCTTTAATTAAAACTGAAAGTAAACAAGTCATAAGACGTGTTTTGGAAGAAACAGGTTTTGCCTATACGCTGAACTGCGAACACACGCACAGCAATGCTGATTTTGCCGAGTTCGCAAGCTGTCAGGCACTGGATTCTTTCAAAATGGCCCTGAAAGACCCCAATCTCAGCTATGACGATTTGTGCCGCATCCTGCGTAAAGCCACACGCAGGGAAGCCCGTAGAAGCTGTAAGACCCCGTGGTCTGTTTTCATGGCCAACTATCTGGAGAAGTATGCGAACACCAATGATGCGATAGCTGTGAATTAACCAGATCCCAGCCTTCCTCAATTCTTTCAAGCCTGCGCTTTTACGGTCATCGAAAGCGCAGGTTCTTTATGAACCCAGGCCGCCTGCCCTCTAAACTGCGTTATTTGCTTGCATATACAGCTAAAATCCGTATAACAGCGGCATACGAAACCTCGCCGGTATCAATGTTGTATCGGCTTTGCCTGTGAAAACAGGCGCTTAACCGAGAGGAGCAAATATGCCTATCTACGAAACCGTGTTAATCGCACGGCAGGATTTGAGTGATGCCCAGGTAAAGGAAATCACGGAAACCTGCGAAAAAATCATAAAAGACGAAAAAGGTAAGGTGCTGAAGGTCGAAAACTGGGGTCTGCGCACACTGGCTTACCGTATCAATAAAAACCGCAAAGGCCACTATGTCCTGATTGAATCAGACACACCGGCCCCGGCCATCATCGAAATGGAGCGCGTGCTGCGCCTGAACGAAGATGTCCTGCGTTACATGACAATCAAGCTTGAAAAAGCAAGCGAAGGCCAGTCCGTTATCCTTGATAAAGGTGGCGACAAGGCCGATATGAAGGAGGCTGCATAATGGCTGAAATGAAGAAAACGTTTTTCAAACGCAGAAAAACATGTCCGTTTTCCGGTGACGAGGCTCCTGCCATCGACTGGAAAGACATCAAGACACTTGGCCGTTACGTATCCGAGCGCGGTAAAATCGTGCCGTCTCGCATCACAGCGGTCAGCAACAAGAAACAACGCGAACTGGCAAAAGCCATCAAGCGCGCCCGTTATATGGCGCTGATGCCTTACGTACGCCAGGACGGCGACAGCCGATAAGAAAGGACTGAACGATGCCAACACAAGTCATCCTTTTGGAGAAGATCGAAAAGCTGGGCAACATGGGCGAAGTCGTCAATGTGAAGCCGGGCTACGCCCGTAACTACCTGCTGCCACAAAGCAAGGCGTTGCGTGCGACGAAAGACAACATTGCTTATTTCGAAGCGCAAAAAGCATCTCTGGAAAAAGCCAATGAAGAAAAGAAAAAAGAAGCTGAAAAGCAGGCCAAGAAACTGGACGGCGTTAAAGTCGCTATCGTGCGTCAGGCGTCCGAAAGCGGTCAGCTGTACGGTTCTGTAACATCCCGTGACATTGCAGAGGCCGTGGCCGAGCAATCCAAGGAATCTGTTACACGCGGTATGGTCGCGCTGAACCAGAACTTCAAAACAATCGGCTTGTTCCCGGTTGATGTTGTTCTGCACCCGGAAGTCAAAGTGGAAGTGATGGTCAACATCGCACGTTCCATGGATGAAGCCGAGATTCAGGCGAAAACAGGTAAAGCGATGATCACTGATGATTCAAATGATCAGGAAGACGAAGCACCTGCCGCAGAAGCCGATGCCCGTGAAGAGCTGATGGAAGCAGACGCGCTGGAAGCTGAAAAGGCCCGTGAAGCGGAAGAAGCTGAAAAAGCTGCTGAAGAAGCTGCCAAAGCTGAAGAGAAATCAGCTGCCCGCGCAGAGAAAAAAGCTGCCAAGGCCGCCGAAGAAGAAGCCGAGGCAGAGGCCGAAGCCGCAGAAGCCGGTGATGCTGCAGAAGCATCCGCCCCGGAAGATGCCGAAGGCGAAGAAAAAGCCGAATAAGCTTATTCAATTAAAAATTCAAAGAACCCGCCCGTCAAACGGCGGGTTTTTTTATTCTTATGCCCGCAATCCACAAGGCGGCGGACTATGCAAAACCGGAAAAGGCGTATAGGCTTGTACCCATCATGAGTCCTTCTGATTTAGCACATTACGCGCCGTCCAATGATGAGGCTGCCGACCCGGATTTTCGTTCCCTGCCGCATAACATTGATGCGGAACAGGGTTTAATCGGCATGCTGCTGATTGATAACCGCCACCTGGAAAAGGTCAGCGACTTCCTGCGCCCGCAACATTTCTTTCAACCGGTGCACGGACGTATCTTCGAAGCCATCAACACGATGGTGGACCGCGGGCAATCGGCTTCCCCCGTTACCTTAAAAGGATATTTTGAAAAAGATGACGGGCTGAAAGATGTGGGCGGTGCGCGATACCTTGCCGAACTGGCCAGCGAAGTCCCGCTGCTGAACGATGCAAAAGATTACGCACAGACGATTTACGATTTGTTCCTGCGCCGCGAGCTGGTCAGCCTTGGTGAAGACATTGTGACCGACGCTTATGAGCAAAAAATCGACCGTGATGCCACCAAGGCTATTGAACTAGCGGAAGCCAAGCTGTTCTCCCTCGCCGAAACCGGACAAATGGGTCAAGGCTTTGTGACCTTGAAAGATTCCGTTATCACCGCCATTGAAATCGCGGAAAAGGCCTATAAAGCCGACAGTCATGTGACGGGTGTTACCACCGGTCTGCGCGATCTCGATTCCAAGCTTGGCGGTTTGCACAATTCCGACCTTCTGATTCTGGCGGCACGCCCGTCCATGGGTAAAACATCTCTGGCCGTCAACGTTGCTTATAACGCGGCGAAAAAATACGCAGAGACAGGCGGGAAAGAAGGCGGGCGCGTCGGGTTTTTCTCGCTCGAGATGTCGGCAGACCAGCTCGCCACCCGTATCCTGGCTGATGAAGCGGAGATTTCCGGGGACGATATCCGCAAAGGGAATATCAAAGAGTCTGATTTCCGGCGGTTTGTCGAAGCCTCGCAAAAATTATCACAAGTCCCGCTCTATATTGACGATACCCCCGCCCTGTCCATCGGTGCGGTGCGTACGCGGGCGCGGCGGCTGAAACGCCAGCACGGGCTGGATATGCTGATGATTGACTATTTGCAGTTGCTGCAGGGAACCGGATCGCGGCAATCATCCGAAAACCGCGTGCTCGAAATCTCCGAAATCACCCGTGGCTTAAAGGCCATTGCGAAAGAACTGGGTATCCCGGTTGTTGCGCTGTCCCAGCTTAGCCGCGCGGTAGAACAACGCGAAGACAAGCGCCCGATGCTGTCTGACTTGCGGGAATCAGGGTCCATCGAACAGGACTCGGATGTCGTCATGTTTATTTACCGGGAAGAATATTACCTGTCGCGGCGCGAACCGGACATGAACGACGCCACCAAACACGGCGAATGGCAGGAACAGATGAACGGCGTGCATAATGTCGCCGAAGTCATCGTCGCCAAGCAACGTCACGGACCGATTGGCACAGTCCGGCTGTTCTTTGATTCCAACTACACACGCTTTACTGACCTTGATACGCGGTATGGCTCTTAAACCTGAAACGGCTTCGGCTATTCTGAGCGTCGACCTGAACGCCCTTGAATCCAACTTCCGGCTTGTGCAGTCGCAAGCGCCGACCAGTGATGTCGCCAGCGTTATCAAAGCCAATGGTTACGGGCTGGGTGTGGCGGAAGTTTTCCAGGCCTTAAAAAAATGGAACTGCCAGACGTTTTTTATTTCGACCCTGGAAGAAGGACTGGCGTTACGCGCACTGGATTCCACGTGCGAAATAATGACACTGAACGGACTGTTTCATAATGCAGAATACGAACATATCTCGCAGAAAATAACGCCTGTCATCGGATCCGTCGATACACTGAAACGCTGGATGTCCTGCGCAAACGATCTGGGCCAACCGCTTCCGGCTGTCTTACATTTCGATACAGGAATGAACAGGCTGGGCTTTGATGCCGCAGAAGCCCAAGGTGTTTTGAGTAAACTGGAGGAGATTCACGAGGCGCTGGATATTCGATACGTGATGAGCCATTTTGCCTGTGCAGATGAAGCGGAGCATGATTTAAACGCGCAGCAGATTGCGCGGTTTGCAGACATCGCCACGCATTTTCCTAATACGCCGAAATCGCTGTGCAATTCATCCGGTATTTTCCGCTATCCTGAGCATCATTATGACCTGGTGCGTCCCGGTTATTGTCTTTATGGCGGCAACCCGACGCCCGAAGCGCCGAACCCGATGAGTGCGGTCGTCCATTTAAAAACCCGCATCCTGCAATTACGCACGGCGGTGAAGGGGGAAACCACGGGTTACGGCGCCAGTCACAGTTTCGACCACGATACGCTGCTGGCCACGGTTTCCCTTGGTTATGCGGACGGGTTCCTGCGGTCCGGTTCCAACGCGGCGAAATTGTACTGGCAGGGGCAGCCCTGCCCTGTTGTCGGGCGAATATCCATGGACCTTGTCACGGTGGACGTTTCGGCGCTGAAAACACCGCCCGTACCCGGTGACTGGCTGGAAGTTCTGGGCGAAAACCAGAGCGTCGATACGCTGGCGCAGGCATGCGGAACCATCGGCTATGAAATCCTGACATCGCTGGGCGAAAGATATACACGGGACTATCGGAGTTAGGGGCTTTTCTTAGCGCCGCAGATAGGCTAGAAAAAGAAGTCTAAACAAGATCTTATAGACCCGTATGAGCAAAGATACCATTCATATGCAGAACAACGAGACACAGGCCGTAACGCGTAACCCATTCAGCCTGCTGCTGGATATATGCGAAAATATCGGCCATTCCATCATGTCGTTCCTGCAAACGCTGGGGCGACTGGCAATGTTTATCGGATTGTCGGTCGGTAAATGCTTTACTCCACCGTGGTATCCGCGCCTGATGATACGTCAATTCATTGATATCGGTTATTATTCCCTGCCTGTTGTCGGCATGACGGCTCTGTTCACCGGGATGGTGCTGGCGCTGCAAAGCTATACCGGTTTTGCGCGTTTTAATGCGGAAAGCGCGATTGCCAGTGTGGTTGTCCTGTCCGTTACCCGTGAACTGGCGCCTGTTCTGGCCGGCCTTATGGTCGCAGGGCGCGTTGGGGCGTCCATCGCCGCTGAAATCGGCACGATGAAGGTGACGGAACAGATTGATGCGCTGACCACCCTGTCCGTTAACCCCGTGAATTACCTGATTACCCCGCGCATTATTGCGGGCACGATCATGCTGCCCGTGCTTGTGCTAATCGGCGATGTTGTCGGCGTGTTCGGCGGCTATCTTGTCAGCATCTACAACCTCGGTTTTTCGCCGGGCAGCTACCTGACACAGACATGGGATATCCTTGAAACCATGGATGTCATGTCCGGGCTTATCAAAGCGGGTGCCTTCGGGTTTATCGTCACGATGATGGGCTGCTATCACGGTTTTAATTCCGGACGCGGGGCGCAAGGGGTTGGCGCGGCTACAACATACGCCGTTGTCTCGTCCTCTATCATGATCCTGATTTTTAACTATATCCTGACGCAGGTGTTGTTCTCATGATGATGAAACCGGCATCCGCGGGTACGAACCCGAAAATACAATTGTCGAATGTGACCAAGGGTTTTGGGTCAAAACACGTGCTGAACGGTGTGAACCTGGCCGTTGAACCCGGCAAATCCATGGTGATTATCGGCGGATCGGGCAGCGGGAAATCCGTGACACTGAAATGTATTCTCGGCCTTATACATCCTGATTCGGGGTCAGTCCTTGTCGATGGCATGGAAACGGTCGGCCTGAAGCGCAAAGAGCGCGATGATTTGATGAAAAAATTCGGGATGCTGTTTCAGGGCGCGGCCCTGTTCGATTCCCTGCCTGTCTGGGAAAATGTGTCTTTTGCGCTTCTCCACGCGCAGAAAATGAACCGTGAGCAGGCGCGGGAGATAGCGATCGAGAAGCTGCGCCGCGTTGGCCTGATGCCGCAGGTGGCGGATTTATTCCCGGCCGAACTGTCCGGGGGTATGCAAAAACGTGTAGGCCTTGCCCGCGCCATCGCTGCCGAACCGGAAATTATCTTTTTCGATGAACCGACCACGGGGCTGGACCCGATCATGGCGGACGTTATTAACGACCTGATTGTCGAAAATGTGAAGGAACTGGGCGCTACTACCCTATCCATCACCCATGATATGGCAAGCGCGAGGAAAATCGCCGATGATGTGGCGATGATTTACGAAGGAGAAATCATCTGGTGCGGCCCTGTTGCAGACCTTGATCACAGCGGCAATGCGTATGTTGACCAGTTCATTCACGGGCGCGCCGACGGGCCGATTACCAAACACCAGAATTTCGCTGCTGCTTAACCCCCGCCACTAGGCAAATTTTACGCCTTTATCATGCCAAAAAGCTGTGCCATAAAGGCCACTATGCGCTGGTTCTGGAACACCATCATCGCCCTGACCTCTCTTGGCTTCCTCGGTATTATTGCCGGGGTGTTTATCGTTGTATTCGTCATCAGCTTTTACAGTCAGGATTTGCCCGACCATACAGAGCTGAAAAACTACGAACCGCCCATCGTGACGCGGATTTACGCCGGTGACGGACGGTTGATGGCCGAATATGCGCAAGAACGCCGGATTTTCGTCCCCTACCCCTTTATCCCGGACAAGGTTGTGCAGGCCTTTACGTCCGCCGAAGACAAGAATTTCTTTGAGCATGAAGGTGTGGACGCATATGCCATCGCCCGCGCCATGGTGACAAACCTGAAAAATGCGGGCACGGACAGGCGGAAAATCGGCGGATCGACGATTACGCAGCAGGTCGCGAAAAACTTCCTTCTGACCAATGAACGAAGTTATGAGCGAAAGATCCGTGAAGCAATCCTTGCCACACGTATTGAAAAAGCCCTGCCCAAAGAAAAAATCATGGAGCTGTATCTCAATGAAATTTTCCTTGGGCAACGTGCTTACGGTGTAGCGGCGGCAGCCCTTACCTATTTCAACAAGGCTCTGGACGAACTGACCTACGCCGAAGCGGCGTATTTGGCCGCGCTGCCGAAAGCGCCGAACAATTATCATCCCATACGTAACCGTGAAGCGGCGTTATCGCGCCGGAACTGGGTTCTCGAGCGCATGGCCGAAGACGGACACATCACGGACAGTCAGGCCGACCTTGCCAAGGCCATGCCATTGCGGATGATTGCTCCTGAGAACGAAGAACGGGTCGAAGCACCCTATTTCTCCGAAGAAATCCGGCGGATTCTTGATGAAAAATACGGACCGGATTCCCTGTACAAAGGGGGGCTGGCCGTGCGCACAACAGTCGACCCCAAAATGCAGGAGATTGCCCAGAACGCCTTACGCGACGGGCTGATGGCCTATGACAAGCGGCACGGTTACCGCGGACCGGTGGCGCAGTTTGACAGCATGAATGACTGGGCGGCGAAACTTGGCGACATCCAGCAGCAAAAAGGCATGCTGGAAGGGTGGAAGCTTGCGGTCGTCCTTGATGCCGGTTCCAGCAAGGCGCAAATCGGATTCGCGGATAAAAGCAAAGCCAACCTGCCGCTTGCCGGCCTGCAATGGGCGCGGGAATGCCAGCAGGATTGTTACGCGCTCGGCCCCGAAATCACATCGGCCAGTCAGGTGGTAAAAGCTGGCGATGTTGTTATGGTCGAACTGGTCGATGATGCCTATGTGCTGCGGCAGGTTCCTGCGGTTCAGGGTTCTATCATGGCCATGGACCCGCATACAGGCCGCGTGCTGGCGATGCAGGGCGGATGGGATTATAGCGACAGTGTCTTCAACCGCGCAACACAGGCCTACCGCCAGCCGGGGTCCGCGTTTAAACCGTTTGTATACCTCCCCGCCCTCGACCAGGGATTTACACCTGCCACCTTGGTGCTGGATGCGCCGTTTGTGATTGAACAAAACCCCGGTCAGGGTGATTACTGGAAGCCGTCCAATTATTCCGGTGAATTTTACGGGCCGACGCCGATCCGTGTCGGCATTGAGAAATCACGGAACCTGATGACCGTGCGGCTTGCCGACCATATCGGCATGGAAAAGGTTGTTGAATACGCCACGCGCTTCGGCATTGCAGACCAGATGAAGCCCTATTTATCCTACGCGCTTGGGGCTGGCGAAACCACGCTGCTGCGCCTGACCACCGCCTATGCGATGCTGGTCAATGGCGGCAAAAAAATTGAACCGACCTTTATGGACCGGATACAGGACCGTTACGGGGAAACAATTTTTGCACATGACACGCGCCCGTGTATGAACTGCGGTGATTTGATCCGCTGGGACGGACAAAAAACACCTGAAGTTACGGACAATCGCTCACAAGTCGCGGACCCGCGCACGGTTTACCAGATCGTGTCTATTCTGGAAGGCGTAGTCCAGCGAGGAACAGCACGCAGGCTTGCCGAGCTGAACCGTCCCATGGGCGGTAAAACAGGAACAACCAACGAATCCAAAGACACCTGGTTTATGGGCTTTACCCCTGACCTTGTTGTCGGGGTGTTTGTCGGATTTGACGATCCAAAATCTTTGGGCAAGCGGGAAACGGGGTCTTCTGTCGCCGCACCTATTTTTAAAGAATTCATGGAAGCTGCACTGAAGGACGTACCGCCCGTTCCGTTCCGCCGTCCTGCAGGTATCAAACAGGTACGCATTAACGCAGCAACGGGCCGTTCCGCCATGCCGGGCGATGAAAATGTGATCTGGGAATCCTTTGTCACCGGAACAGAACCCAACGTTGATGATTACGTGCTGGATACGAACGTGATTTCAGGCGGCGGGCTGGTCGACCCTTACGGCAACGGTAATTACCAGGACCCGTATGGTTATAATGCCTTTGGCTACGGCGACTATATTCCCGATGATGAAACGGGAACAGGCGGGCTGGGGCTGCCGCAACCGCAGGGCGACCCCAATCTGGGATGGCGCGATTCTCCGTATGAGCCGACCAATCCCAACCCGTGGCGCAGGGATACGGGCGGACAGCAGCAACCCCCGCAGGACAGGCCGCAACAACAGCAGCCAGACAACACTTTTACGGGGACTGGCGGGCTTTACTAGCTTGCCCAACGGGCTGTGATCCGCTAAAACCTTATTCAGAACGGAATTTGGAGTTATTATGGCTAAAGGCAAAGGGCAAACCCACGAGGCTTATATCGAATATGATGAAGTCAAAGGCCCTTCGAACAAAAATTTTGGTTTTACGGTCGGCGGCATTTTCGGCGCGATCGGACTCATAAAAGTTACGTTTTTCAGCTTTTCTGTCCTTGCCGGGATTTTCTTCACTATTGCCGCGGTTCTGATTACCGGTGCGGCGCTCAAACCTGACCTGCTCACCCCGCTGAATAAAGCTTGGATGGGGCTGGCGAAAATCCTGTTCCATATCGTCAATCCGGTCATCATGTTCTTGCTGTTCTGCGTCGCGTTTATTCCTGCCGGACTGATTATGAAGGTGATCGGTTACGACCCTATGAAACGTAAATTTGATAAAGACGCGAAGACATACTGGGTCGAAAAAGAGACAACCGACATCGAAAACCCGATGAAATATCAATTCTAAGACAAAGAGGTCATCATGGAATTTTTCAAAGAACTTTGGACATTTTTAAAGGTACGCAAAAAATTCTGGATGCTGCCGATCTTTCTTATCATGGTTCTGTTCGGCGGGCTGATTGTCCTGTCCAAGGGGTCTGCCGTCGCACCGTTTATCTATACTGTGTTCTAAACCCATGGTCATACTCGGTATCTCAGCATTTTACCATGACAGCGCCGCCGCGATTATCCGCGACGGTGACATTGTGGCCGCCGCACAGGAAGAACGCTTTACCCGTAAAAAGCACGATGCGAGCTTCCCCAAAAAAGCGGTGGAGTTCTGCTTAGAGCAAGCCGGTGTTTCCATGGAGGAAGTCGATAACATCGTTTTCTTCGAAAAACCGTTCGTGAAATTCGAACGATTGATGGAAACCTACCTTGCCTTTGCGCCGCGTGGATATTTGTCGTTTAAAACCGCTATCCCCGTCTGGCTGAAGGAAAAGCTGTTCCAGAAAAAAATGCTGACCGACCTTCTGGCAGAAACGGCCTTTGGAGAGAAGCCGTCGAAAGACCAGAAGAAACTGATCAAGTCCAAGCTACTGTTTTCCGAACACCATTTGTCGCATGCGGCGAGCGCATTTTACCCGTCCCCTTTTGACAAAGCGGTTGTCCTGACCATGGACGGCGTGGGGGAATGGGCCTCAACATCCGTCAGTGTCGGTAACGGCAAGGATTTGCAGATTACCAAAGAAATTCACTTTCCGCATTCGCTCGGCCTGTTGTATTCCGCGATGACCTATTACACGGGGTTCAAGGTGAATTCCGGCGAATATAAAATTATGGGACTCGCGCCGTATGGAGAGCCGAAATACGCCGACCTGATCATGGACAACCTGATCGACGTAAAAGAAGACGGTTCGTTCCGCCTTAACCAGGATTATTTCGATTACGCCACCGGACTTACTATGACGAACAAAAAGTTCGATGAGTTGTTCGGCGGGCCTGCGCGTACATCGGAAACACAAATCACACAGCGTGAAATGGACCTGGCGGCATCCGTACAGGTTGTGACCGAAGAAGTCGTACGCCGTATCGTCAAAAACCTGAAGGCCGAACATCCGGACATTGACAATCTCTGCCTTGCGGGCGGTGTTGCGCTGAACTGCGTTGCCAATGGTAAAATCCTGAAAGAAGGGTATTTCAAGAATATCTGGATCCAGCCTGCGGCGGGCGATGCCGGTGGTTCGCTGGGTGCGGCATTGGCTGCTTACCACCTGCACCACAATATGGAGCGCAGGAACACCAACCAGACAGATACAATGAAGGGGTCTTACCTTGGCCCTGTGTTTGATGACAACGACATTGAGAAGCGCCTGAGTGAAGCCGGTGCGAAATTCACGCGCCTTGCCAGTGAAGACGAGATGATTGATGAAACCGCTAAGGCGCTGGCCGATGAAAAGGCCATCGGATGGTTTCAGGGGCGCATGGAGTTTGGTCCGCGCGCGCTGGGCGGTCGTTCTATCCTGGGTGATCCGCGCTCACCAAGTATGCAGAAAAACCTGAATTTAAAAGTGAAATACCGCGAGTCTTTCCGTCCGTTCGCGCCGTCCGTATTGCGCGATGATGTATCCGAATGGTTTGATTTGAACGAAGACAGCCCGTATATGCTGCTGGTTGCGCCGGTCAATGACAACAAATGCACGGAAATGACGGAGGAACAAAACAAGCTGTTCGGTATTGATAAGCTGAATATTCCGCGTTCGGAAATTCCGGCCGTGACGCACGTGGATTATTCCGCGCGCGTGCAAACGGTGCACAAAGAAACCAATCCGAAATACCATGCGCTGATTTCCAAGTTCAAAGACCTTACGGGTTGCCCTGTCATCGTCAACACATCCTTTAACGTGCGCGGTGAACCCATCGTATGCACACCGGAAGATGCGTTTCGCTGTTTCATGGGAACTGAAATGGATATGCTGGTCGTCGGAAACTGCGTGTTAAAAAAAGAAGAGCAGGACCCGGCCTTGGCCGCAGACTATAAAGACGCGTTCGAGCTGGATTAATGGCCGACACCGTCTTTGACCGCCATCCAAAGAAAACATTATTCGCTGTCTTGATTGTTTTCGGACTGATTACCGCGCTTTTACTGGAAATCGGTTTGCGGTTTATTGTTTCCTACGATATCGGCTATTACGCCGCTGTGAAAAAAGCCGGGGTTTATCAATACCCGTATGGCACGATTAGCATGAATTCCCTTGGCTATCCGGACGAGGAATTCAACCTTTCCTCCACCAAAATCAAGCGTATCGGTTATTACGGTGACTCAGTCGTCTATGGCGTCGGAGCGGGCGATGGTTACCGTTTTCCCGATTTACTTCAAGAACAATACCCGCGTTACGAGCACTGGATCACCGGCATGATCAGTAACGGAATACAGGACGTCAGCGCAGCCGATATGGCCGAACAATTCGGCCTGGATACTGTTGTGTATGCCATGAACATGAATGACCTTGTGCCTATCGTTGCCGAGGGAGGGGCCGCCGTGACAAGTGAAAAAGCGCAGCGCTCTACCCTGAACGATGTACAAAACTGGGTGCGCCGGACGCTGGATGGCCTGCGCGGAAAATCTTATCTTTATACCGCCACGCGCACGGCGGTTAAAAATTTCCTGATGCGTATGGGGTACAGCCCCAGCGGCTTCGTATCCGCCGAATTGTTCCCGTCCGACCATATGGACATCATTGATGACGTCACGCAGCGTATCAACGAATTCGACCGGAAACTGAAAAGCATGGGCACGACACTGTGCGTCATTATCCTGCCGTATGAAATGCAGATTTCGAATGATGCCGCACAAACCTACAAATCCCTTGGTATTCACTGGGAAGACGGTTTTCTTGACGGTTCCACACAGGCGCTGATTAAGGAGCGGCTTAACACGCGCTACGTCTATGACGGGCTGGACGCGTTCAAAGGGTTAAAAGACACGGCCAAGGTCGGGGAATATTTTGTTTACAACAAGGGCGATAAAATCGACTTTAACCACCCGAACCGCGCGGGGCACGCGCTTCTGGCCGAAGGGTTCATGCAAAGCAAGTCCTGTCCTGCCTTACGCTAAAACTGGAAATCTTTCTGGACGGCCTTTCCGTCATTCACCAGCGTGGCCGTGATTTTTTTGCCGAACAATTCCTTTGTCAAATCATCGATATGCTCCGGCGCATCAATTTTGAACGCGGCGCGCGTTTTATCGTCGCCCATGATTATTTCCGGTAGCGCGTTAAGAAAATTATCCTCGACTTCAATCATGACATCCGGATTCACAAAGCCGTCACGGGCATAGGCGGTGACAACAACGGCATCCTGCGCCAGAACGGCAGTGCTGAGTTTCAGGTCTGGCAAATCTTCCGTTGACGGAATATTGTCCCGTGCATCCTTTAACGGCTTCGCGCTTTCGGTGCGTTCCGGCGTGCCTTCGGGAATGCTGAAAATCGCGTCGTGCGTTTCGGGGATACAGATGTCCTTACAAATCATCATTTCCACCTTCACGGCACCGGACACGGCCTTCCCGGTTTCCCTAACCGCTATATTGAGGGGCAGATAAACGTCCCCGCCGTAACCGTAACCGAAGCTGTACAGACCTGCGGTTTCAAAGCGTTTGGGTCGCGGCCATAAAACCTCGATTTCCTCTATATTCTTTGTATCCGTCCAGTGAAAGCGCGGGGCAAGGCCGGAATCACCGGGCATCCGCCAATAGGTGTACCAGTCGTCTGGCAGCGATATTTTTACCCCCGCTTCTATGGTTTCCAGCTTTCC
The DNA here is from genome assembly GCA_030426925.1 of Alphaproteobacteria bacterium. GTDB lineage: Bacteria > Pseudomonadota > Alphaproteobacteria > Micavibrionales > Micavibrionaceae > JAUHXT01. The sequence goes on from JAUHXT010000036.1 coordinate 20,360, forward strand.
TGTTCCTTGCACCGCGCTGACTATCTCAATTTCCGAGGATTCATAGTCAAATGCGTAAGCGGCGAAAGGGAAAAAAGCCACAAGTATCAGGGTAAAGGTGGGCAGCTTCATCTTGCAAAATCTCCTTAACTTCGAAATGATAAAAGCATGGGAAGTGAAAATAAAGGATATCTCGCAGGAAAAATGCTTTTGGCCATGCCGGCCATGGGCGACAACCGCTTTACCAAGGCGGTCATCTATATCTGCGCGCATGATGAAAACGGCGCCATGGGGCTGGTCGTGAACAATATTGTGCCGGGCCTGAAATTCGGTTCGCTGCTGAAGGAACTGAACGTCGCCACGGACATGACAATCCCCAGCGATATTGTCACCATGCCGGTGATTAACGGCGGGCCGGTGGAAACGGCGCGCGGCTTCCTGCTTCATTCCAAGGATTTCAAACATGACGATACGGTCGATATTAACGACCGGTTCAGCCTGACCGGCACGATTGACGCGTTAAAGGAAGTTGCCAACGGCCACGGCCCGAAGGACATGGTCTTTACCCTTGGCTATGCGGGGTGGAGCGCCGGGCAGCTTGACAGTGAATTACAGCAGAATGCGTGGCTGACCTGCGATGCGTCCGAAGACCTTATTTTCGAAACAAAGCCGCAGGACATGTGGGATGCCGCAATTGCCAAAATCGGCATAGACCCGTTCCTGCTGTCCGCAGAAGCCGGACACGCGTAGCAAACGCCTAGCTTTTGACCAGTCCGAACAGGATATGGTCGCGCCACTCGCCATTAATCTTGAAATAGTTTTTCGCAAAGCCTTCTTCTTCGAAGCCAAGGCGCGTCAGCAGGTTTTTACTGCGCTCGTTGTCCGGCAGACAGGCCGCGTTAATCCGGTGCAGCTTTAACGTATCAAATGCATATTCGATGACCAGCCGTCCCGCTTCGGCCATATAGCCCTGCCCTTCATAGGTTTCGTCAATCCAGTACCCCAGCGCTGCGTTCTGCGCCGCGCCCCTGCAAATATGGTTGAGGTTGATACCGCCAATGAGCCGGTTTTCCAGCTTGTCGAAAATCAGGAAGCAATAAGCGCGGTCTTCTACCCAGTCGCGGGCGTGACGGTGTAAGCGGCGCATGAAAAAATCCTGCGTCAATGCGTCGGTCATCCAGGTCGGTTCGAATGTTTTCAAACGGTCCATGTTCCGGCTTCTTACACGTTGCCAGTCGGAATAGTCGGTATCGCGGCACGGGCGCACAACCACGCGGAAGCCTTCCAGCGCTACACCCGGTAAAGAAGGTTTTGTCTGTTCTTTTTTCCCGGCCCAAATCATGGTTGTGTGCCTTACGCCCGCAGGCGCTGATGGATGGAATCCAGCGATTCAAGCTGCGATAACGGGCCAAGTGCGGCCAACGTCGGCTTGCTAACGAAAATACGCTGCGCCATTGTGCGAATGGCCTGTGCGTCGGTTGCCTCTACCGCACTTACCAGTTCGTTCATATCAACCGCCTTACCGAAATTGATCAGGTATTTTGCCTGACGGTTGGCGCGGTTTAACATCGACTCGCGGCTCATCAGCATGCTGGTTTTCACTTGCGCCTTGGCGCGGTTCAGCTCGTCGTCGGATACCGTGTCCTGTACGATTTTTGCAATCTCTTCACAGACAACAGGCACCAGTTCGGCCAGTTTGTCCGGGCCGGTCCCTGCGTAAATTTCCATTTGCCCGTCATCGTGATAGGACGTGTGGCTGGAATAGACCGTATAGACCAGTCCGCGTTTTTCGCGGATTTCCTGAAACAAGCG
>JAUHXT010000106.1 GCA_030426925.1 Alphaproteobacteria bacterium
TGTCGACCTGTTCGAACTGCATGAACACGAGGTTCCAGATTTCGATGAAACGGTCGCCGTCTTCATCCGGCGAACCTGGAGGGCCGCCCCAGATATGGTCGCCATGGTCGTAAAAAATTTCAGTGCGTGGGCCACACGGGCCGGTATCGCCCATGCGCCAGAAGTTATCATCCGTCGGGATGCGAATGATTTTATCGTCACTAAAGCCCGTCACTTTTTTCCAGATGCCGGCGGCTTCCTCATCCGTGCTATGGACCGTGACCATCAATTTATCGGCAGGGAGGCCGAAATTCTTGGTTACTAACTCCCATGCAAACGCGATGGCATCGTCCTTGAAATAATCGCCGAAGGAAAAGTTCCCCAGCATTTCAAAAAATGTATGGTGGCGCGCAGTATAACCGACATTCTCAAGGTCGTTGTGCTTGCCCCCTGCCCGTACGCATTTCTGCGCCGTGGTCGCACGTTTGTAATCGCGGCGCTCCTTGCCCGTGAACACGTCCTTAAACTGGACCATGCCGGAATTGGCGAACATAAGGGTTGGATCATTTTGTGGCACCAGAGAGCTGGATTGCACGGCCTTGTGACCTTTTCCGCTGAAATAACTTAAAAATTCGCTGCGGATGTCATTTACTGTTTTAAAGCTGCTTGTCATAGCAGCCATTTAGGGCCAAGGACGGCCAATTTTCAAGTGATTTTATTGATTTTACAGGCTTATTTACCGGCAAAACGGACGCCGGAATCGGCTTCGGCATAGCGTGCCCAGCGCCCTTCGGCCACTGCGTCCAGTGACGGGGTCGGCTGGCCCATCTGCAGGCGGTAAATCCAGTAATTGGACAGGACACGTTCCACGAACGCGCGCGTTTCAGCGTACGGTATGGTTTCAATGAACATCAGCGGATCTGATATATGGGCGCGTTCCTGTTTCCAGCGGGACAGGTTGCCCGGCCCGGCGTTGTAGGCGATAGCAAGCGATAGCAGGTCCTGACCGACCACTTTATTGCTGAGCAAGCGCTCCAGATATGTCTGGCCGATTTCAAGGTTCGTGCGCGGGTCGCGCAGCTGGTAGATCCCTTCCTTGTCCTTATAAATGCTTTTCCCGGCAATATAGCTGGCCGTTGCGGGCATTAACTGCATCAGGCCTGTCGCGCCGCTGCGGCTTTCCGCTGAGGTATCGAATTTGGATTCCTGCCGGATGAATGCATGAATCAATGCCTTGTCCAGCTTGTAACCACTTGCCGGCTCCCATGGCATGACGGGATAAAGGGCCGCATCATACAAACCACCTTTCGGCTTCAGCACCGCATGGCCCAGCCGCATTGTCAGGGCCGGAAGCTTGTATTCATAGGCATAGGCCAGTAAGGCTTCCTGCAATTGCGGGTCATCGGTTTTGTAAAGCTGGCGCAATTCCGCTTCGGCGCGCGCGATCTGATCAATCTGAATGAGTGCCTGCGCGCGCTGGCCTGCCTGGCTGACTTCTATCGCTTTCTTATGATTGCGTGTGACAGACGGGTGATCCCAGTCAAAATCGTAATCCTGTCCTAAAGCGCGCGTGGCAATCAGGCCGTAAAACGTACGCGGGAAACTCGCCGACAGCTGCAGCCATTTCGACACAACGCGAACATTGCCCGCCCGCATGTGCGCACGGGACGCCCAATAACCGGAAGCCGAAACCAGCCATCCGGAGGAATACGGAGATGTCGCAGAAAGTTCAAAATCGTTTGCGGCTTTTTTATATTGTTCACGTTGCCAGTTCACCAGACCTGATACCCAGCCGGCCATCGGCACATATTGGCCGGAACGTTTTAACGCAGCATTGGCGTATCGCTGTGCTTCTCCAAGCTTGCCAGCATACAAATAACCGGCTGAAATCAACGACAACATGCGGTCCTGTTCCACGCTATCCATCAGTGGAGTAGACGGGTCGGATGTTAAAAGATTATAAGCCTGCGTCGGTTCATAGTTTTGCACATGTGTGCGGATTTTTCTTTCCAGTGTTCTGACTTTTGCGTTTTGATCGCCGGAACGTGATGCCTTTGTATGATACGCCTTACCAGAGCGTGAAACGGCCCCCAGAGCGCCGCGGATGGCGGGTAGTGTCTGTGGTTTTTTCAGCGTACCGCTAAAATCTTTCGGCATGCGCTTATCGGCCAAATCATAAATTTTCTCTGCCTGCGGATGATCGGCATAATGATCCAGCCATTTTTTCAAATCTGTAAACGTGGAATAAGTAGCGGGATGCAGATATTGCTGGGACAGCACATGCCCCATTAACAAGCCGTTATCCAGTTCCCTTATTTGCTTTTTCGCCTGTTCCATTTTGCCTTGCGATTGCAGCAGGAAAATTTCCTTATAAAGCTTCTGGTCTTTTCTGGATAAAGACGATGATATTTCCGTGAAGTTATGGATCTCGCTTAACGGTTTGCGCAAAGGAATTGGCACGTCTGTCGCGATAGTACCTTCAGAGACAATGTCATCACGCAACGGTTTGATGTCAGGGATCGGCATGGAAACGGTTGTGGGTTTTCGTTCCGGGATCACAAATTGCGATCCTGCCACGCCCATACCGTTATGCAGAATAATAAGGCCGGCACACAGGCCAGCGACGAAGAAAGCGATTCTCTGATCCCTTTTATTTTTCATGATGGTATGGAGATACAAGATTCTTTTTACCCTGTCCATGACTGTTCGTAAACGACAGTAATGCCGTCCTTTTTTCACCCTCTTTTGCATTGGGCGTTTTTATAAAGTGTGACATTTTAAATGTCAATTTTTTATGAAAAATTTCAGGGATTTAACCTTCGTTTATCCCTAATTCCTGCAGCTTTTCCTTTAAAAGCAGCATATCGGCCCAGACTTTCCCTTTTTGTGCCGGGGTCCTTAACAGGTAGGCCGGGTGATAGGTTGCAATACAGGGGATGTTGATATCGGACGGCAGTACCAAGGGCTTAAAGGTCTGAAACTGTCCACGCAGCTTGGTAATCCCTTCGCTTTTGCCCAATAATGCCTTGGCCGATACGCCGCCGCACAGGATCAGGACTTTGGGCTGAATTAATTCAATATGGCGTTCAATGAAGGCCTGTGAAATTTCTATTTCTGCCGGGCTGGGGGTTCTGTTGCCCGGCGGGCGCCAGTTCAGGATATTGGATATATATATGGCCTTGTCCGGGTTTTCTTCTGTACGGCTTAGGCCAATGTGGGAAAGGATCACATCCAGCAACTGGCCGCTGGCCCCCACGAACGGCTTGCCCTGCCTGTCCTCATCTGCTCCTGGCGCTTCCCCTACCAGCATAACCTTAGCCTGCGGGTTTCCATCGGAAAAGACCATATTAGTCGCCGTTTTCTTGATGGACAGCGCATCGAAAGTCCTGATCGCGTCAGCCAGTTCTTCGAGCGTCTTCGCACCTTGAGCCAATTTAAGCGCTTCCACCTTCGCCTCCGCAGCCCCCAGAAATTCCGGTGTATTTGTCTGAACATTGGCTGCGGCGGGCCTTGTTTCCTCCCGTTTGGGCAGGTCAGGCATCACCGTCCTGTTAACGGGCGCATCAGACAACACTTCGTCCACGCCGTTTTCGACATACCATTCCAGTGCCTGTAACGCTAAATTTGCTTGGCTATTGGCCATTTGCGTAAAAAATCCTAATATATGTAAGTCACAATAACTTATGTGAAGACCGTCAATAACTCAACCACAGGATCAACGCCGATATGACCACACCCGTACGAGACGACCGCGAAGCCATGGAATATGACGTTGTGATTGTCGGCGGTGGCCCGTCCGGTCTTGCCTGCGCTATCCGCTTAAAACAGCTTGCCGCCGAAACCGACAAAGATATTTCTGTGTGTATCCTTGAAAAGGGGTCCGAAATCGGTGCGCATTTGCTGTCCGGCGCAGTGCTGGAACCCCGCTCGCTCAGTGAATTGATTCCCGACTGGAAGGAAAAAGGCGCACCACTGAACGTACCGGTCACCG
>JAUHXT010000037.1 GCA_030426925.1 Alphaproteobacteria bacterium
ATGCGTAAACCGGATCTTGGACCCGGCGGAAAAATCGGCATTGATATCAGCTATACTCATAATTTAAAGACATGGCAAAAAGCACGTGTCCCCTGACCTTTTGAAAAAACGCTTATGCTGTAAATAAGCGTATTATTACAGCACTATCGGAATAAAGACCAGTATTATTGAAATAAACCTACCCGAGCAGCAGGTTCCCGTCATCGACAAGCGTCTGGGCGTCCAGCCCGCTCACATCGATCAGCTTCGCAAGCCGCACGAAATTCGCGCCGTTCGCAGCGCCGTCATAATCAACGGAAACCAGCGTATGCGGCCCCTGGTCGGTCAGGGTAATGAAATCGCTTAAAACGCTGCTATGCTCGTTAAATCCTTCAATGATTTGTGACAGGTCCAGCACATCGCCTTTTTTCCCTGCTTCGAAATCACGAATACCGTCAATGCCGCTATCGCGCACATCGTAACGGAAGTTATCGCTGCCCGCCCCGCCGTAAACTTTATCGCGTCCTTCACCCATGATAATCAGGTCATCGCCGTAACCCGCGAACATAAAATCGTTTCCTGCGCCGCCGACAATGACGTCATTCCCCTGATTAGTCCAAAGCACGTCGTTTCCTTCTTCGCCATACAGGGTAACATCGTTATAGGCATAGATTTTGGATGTCAGGTCGACAACATCATGTCCGCGCCCGGTAAAAATCGTTTCGATTCCGGCCACACGCGCCTCGTTAAATCCTAATGGGTTATCGCTGTACCGGTCTTCCAAAAACAGTCCGTCATCACCATCGGTCAGGTACAACACGTCGTTCCCCTTCCCGCCATCAAACGTATCGTGGCTGCGGTTTTTACCGACAACGGCGACAACATCGCCGTCAATTGGGTCCTTCGGGCTTCCGTGATTATACGCGCCGTATTCCGGCGTCCATACATCGTCCGGATTGTAATACAGGACGTCATCGCCCTTACCGCCATCCAGATGGTCGGAACCTGCACCACCGTTTAAATCATCATTACCATGGCCGCCATACACGAAATCGTTTCCGCCGCCGCCATCGATAATATCGTCGCCGTTTCCTCCGTCGATAACATCATCACCGTCGTTCGACCACAGGATATCATTCCCGTTGCCGCCTGATAGTGTGATATTGCCAAGGATAATATCCGGGTGCGCCAGGTTCACGATATCGGCGCCGTTTCCGGCCTGTATAATTTCAATGTTACGGATTAACTGGTTGTTGTTTCCGTCCGCGGCAAACAAAACCTCCGGCTTGTTGGCCATGTGCAGCGTATCGGTCCCGCCCTGCCCGTCATAGGAAGAGGAATTCAGGTAATACTCGTCGTCCAGCTCAATACTGCGCCCGCTATACGGGTTGGTAATGGTCAGCGAAAGCTGCCCCAAAGAGCCCTGAAAATATAAGGTATCGTCGCCATTCCCCGGCATACGGAAAAATCCTCCTGATAATCCACCACCTCATATTTTATATGGAAAAAATTAAGATTTTTTTATTACGTTACAAAGGGTTGAAAAAATAAAATTTAACATAATATTATTCCATGGGACGTAGAATATTTACAATAGGGCTTAAATAGGGATGGGGAATATGAAACGGTTTATCAGGTATTTCAGTATATTAGCAGTAATTATGGCGCTGACCTGCGCTTACACGCCTATGGATAACGTGGCCTATGCCGCAAAGTCGATCCAGGAGCGAATCAATCAGGCCGAGCGCGATATTGTCAAAAACACGCAAAAACTCAAGGCCGCCAAGTCAAAAAAAGACCGCGATTACTACACGAAAAAACTGGCCTATAAGAGAGACTTGCTAGCCAAGCTGCAAAAACAAAGCGGGGTAAAATCCTCTAATTCGAATAACAGCAGTTCAGGCAATAAAACAGTAAGCGTTCCATCTAACATTAGCGACAATCTGAAAAAACAAATCGACCAGACCAAGCGTGACATAAACAAAAATACGCAAAAACTGAAATACGCAAAATCCCAGAAAGACCGTGACTACTACAGCAAAAAACTGGCCTATAAACAAAACCTTCTCAACAAACTTATGAAACAGGCAGGCACCAATACACAAACAGCAAAGCCATCATATGCACCTGCTGACACCACAAAATTACAAACATCGCTGTCCAGCTTGGCACAAATCGCAGCGAATGCCGCGAAAAAATTCGATCAGAAATCAATATCTTTGACCAACCGCGTGACAAGCACAATGTGCGTATGCGGCGTTTATAACAACAATGACCTGATCTGCCGGCAAACGGATTCCAACGGCAATACAAAAACTATATTGAACGTCGATCCCCCTGCAAAACATTGGGGCCGTATACCAAGTCATTGCATCAAACCTGACGATCCATGCGTAAAACAGCAACGCTACGCTGGACAGGGAGATTATGAAACCATTTACAGAACAAAATATACAAATAAAAATTGTTCGTCTTCCTCACAAAAAAATCAGGGCATTACTACCTACTACTTTAAAAATGACAGTAATGGTCGTGTGATGTCCAAACAGGCAATAACAGCAAAAAACCGTGGAACATCAAATCTAAAAAATTACAGCGGTGAAGTTTTCTCAGAACCTGTAAAATCAAAAGCGGGTACATCATATCTGGGGTTAGACCTTAGCAAGCCTGCTGATAAAGCAAAATTTGAAGCGGCAGCACGCGAAGTTGTCTCCAATTTAAGTCCGAAAGAAAAACAAAGAGCTCAACAAGGGCTGGCTGACCTGTATTCAGCAAACATAGCCGCAAGTGTCATGGATAAAAATCCAACAAAGCAACAAGAGTTAAACGCCATAGGCTATTTGGAGAAAGCACTGAACAATCTGCAGGGGTCGCTGTTCAGTGCCGATGTAAACGCAGAAATATGGGATAGGGCCAGCGGATGCAAATGTAAAGCGGCTATTAAAAAAGAGATGGAAAGGGTGTTTGCTCCAATGACGCCAAAAACAGCCCGACACCTGAAAGATCTGGTAAATGAAAATTATAGCAACACACCAGATGAGAGAGATGACCGCTTTGACCACGGCGAACACGGCTACGGCACAGGTTCCGGTGTCAACGGCGGCATGCCGGTCGGTCCGAACAGCCCGACTTACTAAGCAGCTTTTTTAACAGAGCGTTGCTCAATCTGCTCAAGTTCTTCTAACGAAATAAAGAACACGACCGAGCCGTCCGGAAATCTGTCTTCCGGTGGCACGGCCGAGCTTTGCGGCTGGGGGATATCACAAGAACACCGCTGAAGAAACCCTATATTCTTATACAGCTTTTCACGCGCACGGTTCATGGCTTCAAACTGTGTTTGCGCCATCGCATCGGCATAAAAAAATCCTGGAATTTGTACAAAAAAAGCAGCCGGCTTCCCTGTTACCTTACCCTTAGGATACATGGCCTCGCAAACCGCCCAATAGCCTTCCTGTGCCATATCGCCCCCTCATAAATACAATTTAAGGATGCAATAGCACACACACCAAGTCAACCTTAAGTTATATGAGCATCCTTTTTATTCAAGATTTTATCGGGATTGTGGTGGGAATTTTCTATAACAATCGCTCTACCGCGGTGAGCCATCCGTCATAAAGCCCGTCGCGCGTCTCTTCCTCCATATCGGGTGAATATGCCCGCGCACACGACCATCGCTCCGCGATATCGTCCAGGCCGTTATAAACACCAGCCTGAAGCCCGGCGAGATACGCAGCGCCAAGGGCCGTCGTTTCTTCAACAGCAGGAATCTCTATCGGCTTGTCCAGCATGTCGGACAGGAACTGGCACATAAACGCGTTATGGACCAACCCGCCATCGGCGCGGATAACGTCCGGGTCATGTCCTCCATCTTTCACAAACGCGTCCATCAGGTCGAGTGTCTGGTACGCTTGTGCCTCCAGCGCCGCACGCGTGATATGTGCCTTTGTGCTTTCGCGTGTCAGCCCGCAAATCATCGCCTGCGCTTCCGGTTCCCAGTATGGCGCCCCAAGGCCGGTAAACGCCGGAACAAAATAAACACCATTATTATCCGCAACGGATACCGCCATCGCCTCGCTTTCCGAAGCGTCTTCAAAGAAATTCAGATTATCGCGTAGCCACTGGATAGCCGCTCCCGCAACAAAAATCGCCCCTTCAATCGCGTATGTCGTCTCACCATTCAAACGGTATCCGGTGGTGGTCAATAACCTGTTCTTTGACTTCTTGAACGTATCGCCGATATTCATCAGCGCAAAACAGCCCGTGCCGTAAGTCGACTTCACCATGCCCGGCGCAAAACACGCCTGCCCGATCAACGCCGCCTGCTGGTCGCCCGCTACCCCGCCAATCGGCAGAACGCGTCCGAAATGCTGGCTTTGCACCAACCCGAAATCAGCGCAGTTATCCAACACCTCCGGCAACATGCTCTCCGGTATATCAAAAATCTCCAGCAGTCCCTTGTCCCACTTCTGGGTCTTGATATTATAAAGCAACGTACGCGAAGCGTTTGTGACATCTGTTACATGGCGCTTCCCATTCGTCAGCCGCCATATCAGGAAACTGTCAACCGTACCGAACGCCAGCCGCCCGTCCTCTGCCATTTCCCGCGCATCGTCCACCGTATCCAGTATCCACGCGATTTTGGTTGCCGAAAAATACGGGTCCAGCAACAACCCGGTCTTGCCTGTAATCTTGCTCTCCAGTCCCTCTTCCTTCAGATCGGCGCATGTATCCGCCGTCCGCCGATCCTGCCAGACAATTGCATTATATATCGGCTTGCCCGTTTCCCGGTCCCACACGATTGTTGTTTCACGCTGGTTGGTAATGCCGATGCTGGCAATACTCTTCGCCTTGTCCGGGTGCTCGGTCATAATCGCCTGGCACGCCCACAACGTATCCGCCCATATATCTTCCGGGTTTTGTTCTACCCATCCTTTACACGGGTAAATCAGCGGCAGTTCCTTTTGCTTCACGGAAATAATATTGCCCGCCTTGTTGAACAGGATAGCACGCGAACTGGTTGTCCCCTGGTCGATGGACAGAAGGTATGGATCGCTCATATTTTTTTGACCTCTTCAAAAATAGACGGAAAAGCCGCTTCCAGCTTATCAATAATATCCGGCGCCAAATGCAGGCCAAGCTTTGACCGGCGCCACAAAAAATCTTCCAGTGTTTTTACAAATTCGTAATGGATACAGTACACCAGCTCGGCTTCATAAACCCCGCCGCCGAAATCACGTCCCAACTGGTCGGCTGATGTCGCATGTCCTAAAATCTTGTTCATCCGCGTACCATAAGCCCGCGCATAACGGCGCACCGTTTCGGGCGGCAACCAGTCATATTGTTCTATCTGCGCTTCTACAAACCGCTCAAACGCTGTGGCCGGAATTTTCCCGCCTGGAAGCGGCGATCCCGCCGTCCACCCCTTCTTCCTCACACCAAGGATACCGCAAACATCGTCCATCACATGCTCGGATAGTGTACGGTACGTTGTAATCTTTCCGCCGAAAACAGACAGGATCGGCGCGCCAAATCCATGATCGACATGCAGCTTATACCCGCGCGTCACTTTCGATGCGCTCCCCGTCCCGTCGTCAATCAACGGCCGCACGCCGCTATACGACCACAACACATCCGGAAACGATATCGTTTTATCAAAATATATATTGATGGCATTGCACAAATATTCGATTTCATTGTCGCTGCACTGCGCCTCAGACGGGTTTCCGTCATAATCGACATCCGTCGTCCCAATCAGGGTAAAATTCTTTTCGTACGGTATGGCAAACACAATACGCTTGTCCGGTTGCTGTAAAATATAGGCATGATCACCGTCATACAGCCGTCGCGTGATAATATGGCTTCCCTTCACCATGCGGATTTTCGGCGCTTCGTGGTTTTCATCAATTAGGTTCAGCGACTCAAGAAAACCGCGTACCCACGGCCCGGTCGCGTTGATAACAACGCCTGCACTCACGGTCTTTTGTTCGCCGGACATCATGTCCTGTAACGATACCTTCCAATGACCGTCTTCGCCGACTACCAGTCCCGTGCAGGCCGTATAGGTTTTCACGTCCGCACTCAGCCTGTGGGCATCAAACGCGTTCAACGCCACAAGCCGCGAATCCTCGACCCAGCAATCCTGATACGTGTACCCTTTGTGAATCAATGGCTTCAGCGCGGCCCCAAACCCTTCGCGTTTAAACCTTACGCCTTTGGATCCTTTTAAAATCTCACGCCCACCCAGCCGGTCATATAAAAACAGCCCCAACCGTATCAACCACGCCGGACGCACCGTATTCTTATGTGGCAAAACAAAATCCAGCGGCCAGATAATATGCGGCGCGTTCCGCAAAAGCGTTTCACGTTCGCTTAAGGATTCCCGCACCAGTTTGAATTCATAATGTTCCAGATACCGCAAACCGCCATGGACAAGCTTTGTCGATGACGACGACGTCGCACTGGCTAGGTCCTGCGCTTCCACCAATAGTGTTTTAAAGCCGCGCCCCGCGGCGTCGCGTGCTATCCCCGCTCCGTTCACACCGCCACCAATGACACATATATCGTAATCTGAAGCCATACCGGCTAACAGGATACAGGAACGCGCCCGCCGTGAAAACGCCTGAAGGCGCTTTTCCGTTGTGTTTTCAAGATGTTTAAGCGGCCTGCTGTTGGCACACGGGGATTAAGGTCTTTTGCCTTTTTCAATATATCAAGACCGCTTTTGCCAGACATATTCCAGTCGCATAAGATCAGGTTCACCATATCAAAGGCTGTCTCCATAAATACATCCGCTTCTTCCCCGGATGGCACCTCGAAAATCTGGTTCACTCCCCATTCGTGCAGGTCGTCTACAATCAACACCTTCAAACGGTTGTAATCTACTTTGCCATTATTCATGTCATAGACCTCAAATATATAATCAAATAACAACCTTGGGTTTATTGTACGATTTTAAAATACAAACATGTGGTTAATTTATTTTGGAGCTTTGACATTCACAGGTATTCGCGAGACACTTAACATGTTGATATTCTTAATCTATTTCTTATTAGAAAATTTTTGTGTCCCGCCGTTCTTACATTCTATTGTGTGCCTGTAGCTTAGGGCTGCTCTGCATTTCGCCTTCAAAAACACTGGCACAAAACCACAAGCCGTCCGTCAACCTGTCGGGCCAGCTTGGATTCAACCTTGTCCCCAGCGCACGAATGGACGAGGCCGGCACTGCTCGCTTTGGTCTCAGCACACTCGATCCGTATGTAAACGGCTTTATCGGGTTTCAGATTGCTGATCCGCTCTACATCTCTTTGCGCCAGACTGGAAACAGTTCCGACATCATCGGTGATCCGAAACGCCTGTACCCCGGTGTTGATTTTAAACTCCGCCTGTTAACGGAAAACCGGTACAGGCCGGAAGTATCAGTAGGCATCCAGTCAGCCACCGGGCATAAACGAACGGGCGGCGAATATATCGTGGCCTCCAAACGCTATAACAATTTCGACTTTTCTGCCGGTATCGGCTGGGGCCGCTACGGTTCTGCGGCGCATTTCGAAAACCCTTTAAAAGGAATCAGTAACCATTTCGGCAAAACACGCGAACTTGATGGAGAAAATCCCGTCGCCCCCAACGACTGGTTCACGGGCGAAGATATCGGCCTGTTTGCCGGTATCGAATATTTCACACCATGGGACGGCGTATCGATAAAGGCGGATTGGGGAGCCGACCGCAATGAGGCAGAACACGCCGCCTATAATTTCTCCAACGCCGCACCATGGTCACTGGGGATTAACTACACCCCCGTCCACTGGGCCGATATGTCGCTGGGGATTCAGGGTACGGATAAAGTCATGGCCCGCATCAGCTTCCAGAACAATATCAGCCGCTGGCCCGGCCATACCTATAAAGCAACTGATCCGCCGCCCCTGAATGTCGTCCGGCCAGGCAATCCAGACCCGGAAGCTCTCACACATAACGCACTGGCCGAAGGAATCACGCTCGACAATATCCACTACAACACCGCCACAACACAAGCAGCTATCGCGCTGGATACACACAAACCAGCGACCCTGCAAATCGGACGCGCCGCCCGTCATTTGGCAAACAACAGCCCCGAAGACATTGAAAGTCTCAGCTTACAAACATTTCATAGCGGCCTGCGCGGCCCGACGCTTACACTCATCCGTCGCGACCTTGAAACTGCACTTCTGCACCGGCAGGGAAGTCCGGAAGAAATATGGCGCAACACATCCATTTCCGATGATGCCGGAGCAAACGGTCTAAGCACACTGCCTGCTAAAAAATGGAATTTCCGCCTGATCATCGACAATGATCTCAGCCTGTCCGAAGAAGACACAGGCATTATATACCGTTCCGCCGTTCTGGTGGATGGATCGCACAGCCTCGGCCTCAACGTACTCGGCGGCAATCTCATCACCGGAGGAAGCTTGCGCCTGAACGTTAAAGACAATCTACACCGCCTGCGTGATTTCCGTCCGCGTCCCTCCCTGCCGGTGCGCAGCGATATTGACACCTTTACCGAAGAAATAGTGTCTGTTGATCGCGGTTACTTTGGTTGGTTCAAAACTTTAAACACGGACCTGCACATGGGTTTAACTGCCGGCTATCTGGAGGAAATGTACGCCGGGTTCGGTGGTGAAATTCTTTACCGTCCTTTTGGAAAGACTTATGGTCTGGGCGCCGAAGCATGGCAGGTTTTTAAACGTGATCCCGGCGAAACCCTGAACCTGAGTTTAAGCAAAGATCATTTGCTCACCGGTCATGTAAAAGCATTCTATGAAGTGCCGAACACGTCCTTAACCGCTTCGGCAGAATTCGGCCGCTACCTTGCGGAAGATGTCGGCGGCGGCTTTGCTCTCGAAAAACGTTTTAAAAACGGCGCAAAATTAAAGGCATTCGTGACCGCCACAGATCAAAGCGACTACGACGTTTTCGGCTCTACCACGAATTTGTATAGCGGATTAAATCTAACCGTCCCCATCGGCAATGTAAAAAATCTTGGAAAGGGCAGCGAAATACGGGTGAACGCACGACCGCTGGGACGCGATACAGGTCAGCGTATAGACCAGCCTTTGCCTTTATATGAAATGACGGAGCCCCTGTCCTACCGTGAAATTACGCAGCAGTGGAACGAGATCTTGAATTAGCGCCTTCGCTCTCGAACTTTTCTTCCGCAAGGCTGTCAGCAGCCGTACCCGTATTGATATGCTTGTTCTTGGCGTAGGTCAGAATCTGTTCAACCGCGTCGCCGATCGTGCGTACATGTTCTTCCATACTCTCTTCGGTCAAGTCGAAATCATACGGGTTAAATCCGGACGTCATGAAATATTCATACCCCACGCAAATCACGCCGCCCGCGTTGATAACGTAATCCGGCACATACATAATGTTCTGCGCGGCCAGTTTTTCATCATGCTCCGGCGTCGCCAGCTGGTTATTGGCCGGCCCGGCAATAATATCAACCTGCATCCGCGCAATCGTCTCGTCATTCAAAACACCACCCAGCGCGCACGGGACGAACAAATCGACATCCGCATCGTAAATTTCATCGGGGCGAACAACCGTAACGGAATCCAGTTCTTCTTTCGCCTTGGCAATATTCATTTCATTGATATCGGCGATAAACAACTCGACCCCGGCTTCCTGCAACATACCCGCCAGCGACAGACCAACCGCCCCAACACCCTGTATCGCGGCCTTCAGACCGGTCAGTTCGTCACGTCCGTACCGCTGGCGCACCGCCGCCTTGACCCCTTCAAAACAACCCAGCGCCGTCAACGGTGACGGGTTGCCACCTAAATTATCGTACCCGTGTTCTTTCAGGTAATCGGGACGCAGTCCTGTCACATGCTTTGTGGACTTGCGGATATTCTCCATGTCCTCTTCCGTTGTGCCACTGTCTTCCGCCGTCACGTAAGAACCACTTAAGGATTCAACGCATGCACCGAATTTCTGCATCAATTCCGGCGTCTTCTCCGCCTGCGGATCGGCAATAATCACGGCCTTCCCGCCGCCCAGCGGCAGTCCCGCCATCGCGTTTTTATATGTCATCCCACGCGACAGGCGTAAAACATCATACAGCGCGTCCTCTTCGGATGCGTATTTTTTGATCCGGCATCCACCAAGCGCGGGGCCAAGAACCGTATTATGAACCGCAATATAGGCAACGATATTTTTCTCTTTATCGAGAACAAACCGCACGACCTGTTCATGGTTGTCATAGGCCGGATTTGTTGACGGGTCTTGTAAGGCTGGGTCAGTCATGGGGTTTACGTCTTTGTCTAGGTTAATATTGGCATCTATATATACGGACAAGCGCGTAAAATGCAAACGCTAGACAAAAAAACCGCCCCCCTCTCCCCTGTCATCCCCGCACTCACCCCCCGTCATTCCCGCGAAGGCGGGGATCCAGACAAAAAAAACCGCCTTTTTACGGGCGGTTTAAGTATGGGTACCAGATCGGTTAAGCGTAAACCAAATATACTATAAGCTGTCGTCGTTCCCTTAGCCGTCGTCCTGCTGTCAGGACTTACATGCTAAAATTAATCTCTATATTCATATTTACATAAAATTTTATCTTTTCGCAAATTCTGCCGTAGATATATAACTTTATATAATTATTTCAATAGGTTATGGATATTTCTCAGGTCTTCTGGCCATGGAGCGGAAAAGGCCATTTTTTGCCCGTTTTTGGGGTGAATAAAGCCGATTTCCTGTGCATGCAGCGCCTGACGGTCAAAGGACAGGATTTGGGCGATTATTTCGCCCTCATACCCCGCTTTTTTGAGTATAGCGCGCCCCTCGGCCTCCCGCAGGCCATAAACCGGATCACCCAGCAGCGGATGGCGTATATACGCCATATGGACGCGTATTTGGTGCGTTCTGCCGCTTTCCAGCTTGCATTCCAGCAACGCCACGCAATCACGGATATCCTCTTGCATATGATAATGCGTGCGCGCCTCTCGCGCCCCGCTGCCGCCAATGCTCATTTTCTGGCGGTTGGACGGATGTCGGCCGATCGGCTGGTCAACAACGCCTTTTAACGGCATCGGTATCCGCCAGACCAGCGCATGGTATGTCCGGCTCAATGTCCGGTCCGATAACTGCTCCGACAGCCGCTGATGAGCCGCATCGTTTTTTGCAACAACGATTAAACCCGTCGTGTCCTTGTCCAGCCTGTGAACAATGCCTGGCCGCTTCACTCCGCCTATGCCGGACAGGCTGTCCCCGCAATGATGCAGCAAGGCATTCACCAACGTCCCGTTCGGGTTTCCCGCACCCGGATGAACAACCAGTCCCGCCTGCTTGTTAATCACCAGCAAGTCATCATCTTCATAAACAATATCAAGGGGAATATCTTCCGCCTCCGGCTGCGCGTCTTCGGCCTCCGGAATGGTGATGCGTATCACATCGCCCGCGCTTACCTTGCTGGAAACATCGGCTTCGGCAAGGCCGTTGACCGTTAATTCACCACCTTCAATCAATGTCTTTAAACGGGACCGCGACAAATCATCGATCAACGCGGCTGTAGCCTTGTCCAGCCGTATGCCATCCATATCATCCGGCACTTTTGTTTCGTAAGAATTAGAACGGGTCATTATCGATAGGACGGATATCATCAAACGGGTTAATCATGCAAGGATCTTCATACGGGTCCAACGCGGGCAGCCCCACCAGCCACGCATCAAACGTATAGGGTGGACGCGCACCAAGCGGCACATTGTCCGGTGCTGTCGTTTGCGCTGTACCAACAAAAAACCGCCCCTTGTTCGGCCCTAGGATCAAGCGCCGCGCCCCTGCCCCCTGCCCGTCGACGTAGGCACGTGCATTCATCAAATAACCGCGCGGCGAAATGGTCAGCACATACAAATGCGGCCTGTCGCGCCGCCCCTTTAACGGCTTACCGCTAATCAAAACATCCGTGCGCCCGTCCGGATGCGCGATCAGATCATATCCGGTGTAATTGTAATCGGCCGTGTAATACCGCTGCCATACAACCTTGCCAACCTCGTTCACCACCATAACCCAGGCGGATTTCCGTCCGCCGCCCGCCGGTTCGACATCGCCGGTAAACACGTAACCGCCGTCACGGAAAACACCCGCACTGCGCAGCGCAGCAAATGACCCCCGCGGATATGTCTGCTGCCATTGGATCGCACCGTTCTCGTCTAGCTTCACACCCCATCCGGCAAGCCGCCCGTCCTCCATGCGTATTTGCCCGCTGGCCATATACGCACCGCCCGGCATCGCATGTATATTGTGAAAGAATGTCACAATGCCTGGGCGGTACGCCCGCCGCCAGACAATATTCCCCTGACTCGTCACTTTATAAATCAGGCCGTATGTATCTTCGAGGTTACTCTGGCTCCGGTACTGCGCCCCGATAATAAACCCCTTCTTATCATGCGTTTCGACCAGCGCGACCGCTTCAATATCCGCACCGTTCTCAACAATATTCTTCCGGTGCAGCAATTTTCCGTCCTTGGAATAATTGGATAGAAAAATCCCCCGTTTTTTCCCTTCCGTAACTTCACCCAGCGCACTGATCCCGCGGTCTGTCTTCACAACACGGATCAACGGGTGGTCCTTGTTCGTCTCCTCCCGGTTTTCCCATACCGTGTCGGCACGGTAATTCATTTGCAGGATCATCGGCTTATAGACAGTGTCGTCTTCTCCGACTGTATAGTCACCTGCCACAACGACATTTTCATCGTCGATCATGGCAATATCTGAAAACCGTTCATACCCGACATCACCATATAACATGTCCCACGCCCTGCGGTTTCCGAACGATGCAGGGCGCAGCCGGACAATCATTTCATCGGTGATATTGCACTCCTGCGCCGCTACGGGCGTCGCAAACACCAGCGCGCACAGCACCATCACCAGAATTTTTCGTAAATCATCCACAATCATTACAGCCCTGCCTGGAAGCTTCATTGCGAACAGTTTAGGGCGCTGTTATAAAAAAGTCACGCCATCAACGATCGGATAGTGAATTTTGTTAATGCCTGCCTCGGGAAACCCTTTACGAATACTGATCGTCAGTGATGCTTGGGCACCGCAGGTAAACGGCGTTGTCCGTACTTATGAATATTTAAGCGAGGAATTGCGCGCCATCGGCCATGAAGTCCACGTCATCGGCCCGGCCGATTTCCCTGTTTCCATGCCCATGCCGGGATACAGCGAAATACGCCTCGCCCTGTTCCCACAAATGCGCCTGGCAAAGATGATCAAAAACTTCGCTCCCGACCATTTGCATGTGGCGACCGAAGGGCCGCTGGGCTGGGCCGCGCGCAATTACGCCTTGCGCAAAAAAATCCATTTCACCACTTCGTATCACACGCATTTCCCGGACTACATCGCCAAGCGCGTAAAGAAATACGTCCCCTTCCTGGCGCAAAAGGCAAAAAAACTCGCCTTCTGGCGTATCCGCCGTTTTCACAATTCCGGCAGCGCAATGTTCGTCGCAACAGAAAGCCTCGAACGCGACTTAAAACGCATGAAGTTTAAAGCGCCGATGTACCGCCTGACCCGCGGCGTGAATGTCGATGTTTTCAAACCCGGTGAAAAAAACCTGTTCCGTGACTTGCCGCCGCCTGTCGCCATTTATGTCGGGCGCGTTGCCATCGAAAAAAGCATCCATAAATTTCTGGAAATGGATTGGGAAGGCTCCAAAATCGTTGTCGGTGACGGCCCGTCCATGGGCTACTTTCAAAAACATTTCCCGGACGCCCACTTTGTCGGAAAGAAGGAAGGAAAGGAACTGGCCGACCACTACCGCTCCAGCAATGTATTCGTCTTCCCATCCAAAACCGATACATTCGGCATCGTGATTATCGAAGCACTGGCCTGCGGCATTCCCGTCGCCGGTTATGATGTCACAGGGCCGCAGGATATCCTGACAGAACCTTACCTCGGCGCCATCCACGACGACCTGTCTACCGCCGCACACAACGCACTAACCGTCGGCACACCTGAACAGCGTCACACATTTGCAAAAGAAAACTACAGCTGGCGGGAAGTCGCGCATCAGTTCGTGCGCGCTATCCGTGAAACGGCTTAATCCTTTTCATTTTTATCCACACCCTGCCGCAACGGGACCGCTTTTGCGTTGCTGCCTGCCATGACTCAGCTACACTTGATGATAAAGTATTCGTTTTCCCCTCAGCCCCTCGTGCAAGCCTTTGAACAAGCCGACCATAAAACGATACCGTTCCATATTTATTTCCGATTTTCACATCGGGGCAAAGATGTTTAATGCCCCCGCCCTGCTGGACTTCCTCCGGCACAATGACTGCGACACCCTGTATCTCGTCGGTGACATCATTGACGGCTGGAAACTCAAAAAGCGCTGGCACTGGACAGAAACAATCAGCCAGGTCTTTGACGAACTCGCCCGTAAAAGCGCAGAAGGCACACAAATCATCTACCTGCCCGGCAACCATGACGATTCCGTGCGCTATGTTCCGGTCTTCCGCCGCCTGCGCTTCATGCGACGGCTGGGGTTAAAAATCGCCAACAGCGTCGTGCATAAAACCGCGGACGGACGAAAATTCCTGGTTATGCATGGCGACCAGTTCGATACAAAAATCCTGTCCGAACCTATATTAAAAGCGCATCACAGGGTATCGGATTTACTGTCCGGATTTCTGGGTTGGTTCAGCCCCGAACAAACCTACATCGAAATTGATGGCACCATGAAGCGGTTCTCGCTCGCCAAATATCTCAGCCGCCATGGCCGTACGGCTATCCAGACAATAAACAATTTCGAAGGCATGGTTTATAACGCCGTAAAGGACAAACACGCCGACGGAATTATCTGCGGTCATACCCACATCCCGGTAATGAAACCAATCCGCGACATCACCTATATCAATACCGGAAGCTGGCTGCGCTTCGGCAATACGGCCGTGGTGGAATCCTTCACCGGACGCCTTGATATCATTGACTGGGACGACTACGAACCCGTGACCAATAATCAAATGACCTTCCATGCTTTCTTCGCCCCTCACCACGACAGCAACACAAGCGTGCATCTGTATCCCGATGCGTTTCGCTACCGTGCGGCAACCGAAATCCTCGTTAAAAAGATCCGGGCGCTTTGGCCGGCGGAAGGCACCGCCTCTCCCGCTCCCGCCCCGCTTGACGCAAACCCGCTGAAAACTACCTGTCTGCAAGGCATAAAGACACATCTAGGTGCCGCAATTTTACTTCCGTTTCGTGGCTCTCTAGCGTATGACACTATCCTGCAACCCTAATCCGTATGAGAGGAAAGGTAACCTATGGCAAATATATTACTGGCAGAAGACGATATTAGTATGCGGCATTTTTTAACCGCTGCGCTGGAACGTGCCGGCCACAAGGTCATACCGTGCGAGCATGGTCTTCATGCTTTGGAAGAAGCCGAAAAACACGCTGAAACGCTGGACCTGCTGCTGGCGGATATCGTGATGCCCGGCATGGATGGCATTGAACTCTCTCAACGTGTCAATGCCATCAACCCGGCCATAAGGGTCGTCTTTATCACCGGATTTTCCGGCGTTGCAGTCAATGCAAAGGACGCTGCGGCGGCCGAAGCACCGGCAAAAATCCTGTCGAAACCGTTCCACCTGAATAAGCTGGTGGAACAAATCGAAACCGTATTATTGCATTAATTGATGATGCCCACGTTTTAATCGGGGCGGCACTGCTTGCCGACCTCGTTGGCTTCCACGAAATCACCGCCCGGCGGTCTGCCGGATTGAACGCTGCCGCTCGCGCTGCCCGGCACAACGTTCTTGTGCCCGCGCTGTGCACCGCGTGTATCGGAATATACGTTCTTCAGTGAAATCTGCTGTTTGCCATTCGTGTCAAACCAGAACAGGTGCGTTGTATGGTCGTTATTTGCCGTACGCAATGCGCCCAGGTTAACCTTCTCGAACTCCACCTTACCTCTCAGCTTGCCGCCATAAGACTTGTCTTGATACGGCAGGAAGAACCCCTGATATCCGCTAGTTCCGGTAAAGTTGTACATCTTCAGGGAACTGACACGCCCCTGTGTCTGGATCACATCACCATGCGAACATGGCTGACATCCGTCGATATTTTCAACACGTGAATTCTGAATGGTCACATCGACAAATCCGCCATCGTTACCGGCATTCAAAACAATGCCGTCACTACCGAACGAATCCTTGTTATCAACGTGCACACCTTCAATATAGATAGAACCGCCGCCCGTCATATTTTTGAAATACAACGTACCGGTAATATTACTCTTACCGCCGCTGCGGACCGTGTTTTTACCCGGCGCATACTTACCGCCGATAATGGCCACATGCTTTCCGCCTTCCACGCGAAGGTGCGAATATGTTTTGTTATTGGCGCCCAGGAACAACACCTTGTCGCCGGAACCGAAACGGAAACTTGTCTGCCCCGTGTTATTCAAATCAATAACCTTATAGCCGGAAAAGTTCGGCTGGCTGTACTTCAGCGAACCTGTGCAACCTGCATTCTGGATAGGCGCCTCTTCCTCAGCCTCTTCTTTTTGCTGTTCGATTTGTGTCTGCGCGTCTTCCAGCTCTTTTTGTGCGTCTTCCAGTATCTCCGGAACTGTCTTCGGCTCTTCTATACTCTGCGCGCCTTCACTGGCAGGTGATTCAGCTCGCGCAAGCGCCAGTGTAGCCGAACTCACATTACCTGCTGCACACACATATGGCTTGGAGAAATCATTGCGTCCGCCATTTATCGGGTCACAATCTCTGTTCGCTGTACTACCGCATTTTTGCGCAAACTTGATTTTTGCCTCGTTCACGTTTTTTCCGGTGGCATAACACTGTCCCTGTGCGGGTGTTGAAACGGGCGCAGCGTTAAAAAGCTTACGCGCCTCTGCCATGGTCGCAGATGTAACGTTTCTGCCCTTGGCACAAACATATGGCTTGGAAAAATTATTGTCGGCTTTACCATCGATCGGGTCACAGTCTTTGTATCCCCATTTACAGGTATCACGGTAATTGTCTTTTGCTTGCTGCCATGTTTTTCCAACGGCATAACATTGCCCGGTTGCTGCGTTTGCCTTAAATGCAAAGACTGCGCACACCGTGAACAACAGCAAAAACGCAAATGTAATGTGAAGTGAACCATAAACCGCTTTGGTCATTTCCCTATCCCCTTAATAAAATAAGTAAGCGAGCCAGACCCGCTATTTACTCAAGTGTATCCTAAAATAAGCCCTTTCTCTATTTTAACATAACGCGAAACCCTTCAAAAAATGTGAGGGCTTAATAATTGATATTAATGGTAAATATTAAGATCGACGGTGTAATCATGGCCGAAAATGGCCCATATTGACGGATATTTTATAGGGAATTCAGGAATCTAACCAGTCCTTCACGGTCATCTTTTTGCATGGATTTAAATGCCTCTTTGGCATTCTCGGCTTCACCTCCATGCCACAAAATAGCTTCTTCGATTGTACGGGCGCGCCCGTCATGCAGGAAATTTGTATGCTTGTTGACCACTTCAACAAGTCCAATGCCCCATAACGGCGCGGTACGCCATTCCGATCCGCTGGCGTCGAAATCCGGTCGTCCGTCGGCAAGCTCCGGTCCCATATCATGCAACAATAAATCTGTGAACGGCTGTATGTCCTGGTACGATAACGCATCGATCTCATGCCCGCCTGTACGAACACGCGGCTTGTGGCAAGAAGCGCACCCGGCACTTTCAAACAACTTCGCGCCCCGCATGACAACCGGATCATCAACGTCCCGGCGCGCTGGTGGTGCAAGGGTCCGGACATAAAATGTCATTTTCTCTAACTGCTTATCGCTCATTTCCGGCTGGCCACCATCAACCGCATCTGCACACTGCGTTTGCATATCTGTACAATTCTGATCGGGGAAAAGATTCGTTGTAATGCCGATATCCCCCAGCGCAGCGCCCGCATCTTGCTGCAACAGGTTCGGCACATTCGCTTTCCACCCGAACCGCCCCAGCGTATGTTTGTTATGGACGGCGTCCCAGACTTTATTTGCCTTGCCGGATATTCCGTTCCCGTCCGCATCCTCCGGGTCGGCCCACCGCATGATGGTGTCTTCCGGTATCGCTTCCAAAAGGCCTGATCCGTAAACCCCCGGCGCCACGCGCGGTGAATACATGATATCAGCGCCCAGATCGCCAAAGGCCATGTCCATGAATTTATAGGCCGGCTTTCGTAATGTGTATGGTGTTCCGTCTGCATACGTGCCGCTAATTTCTTCATAAAATATCATCGCCTTTCCTTCACCGGGAATGCCGTTGATGCCATTCTCATTTAATTGATCGCCATATACCGGGTGCGGCTTCGGCCCGCCATGTTCATCCGTACCCGGAACACTGAAACGGATTAACATGGATTTGAACGGCTCGCCCTCAGCATGCGGGGGACGCCCGCGCCCGTCCTTAAAATGACACGCCGCACACGACATGCGGTTGAACACGGGTCCTGACCCGTCAAGCGAAGTCACCGAAGCAGGCGCGGTCACCCATTTCGTATTGAACATTTTGTTCCCGAACGTGAAATCCCGCAAATCTTCAGTCGGCAGGTTTTTTAATGGCTTGGCAAAGGCCTCACGCGACGTATTGAACACCGTCGTTTGGCCTCCGGACAAGGCATTGGACAGCACAACAGAGTCAGATGCGTCCGTCTTATCACCTTTGGCCAGGCCGATAAGTGAAAAGAAGGACACATAGATTAAAGCAAAAATAACAAGGTAACGTTTGTCCACCCTTTACTCATTAATTTGAACGTCGACATCCAGAACACGTCCGGCCTTTT
Organism: Alphaproteobacteria bacterium; assembly: GCA_030426925.1. Classification (GTDB taxonomy): domain Bacteria; phylum Pseudomonadota; class Alphaproteobacteria; order Micavibrionales; family Micavibrionaceae; genus JAUHXT01. The sequence continues at coordinate 18,794 of JAUHXT010000037.1, forward strand.
TAAAAAGGTCGGCCTGTTTTTGCAAGGACTGAACGGCTTGTTCCATCTGCATGCGTGCCGGGCTATCCGCAGGGGCAGACAGTATTTCCCGGTCGATTGGATGCGGCAGCGAAGCCAGCAATTGCTCGGTTTCACTCAACTGTGCCTTGATTGTCTCGGCCAGTGAAGCATCCTTTGTCGCAACAAGGTCATGGATGCTTTGCCCGCGCACCTTGGCATACTCGCCGAAATAGACGTTCGAAATTCCTTTGGCATTATAAATGAAATCGTTATGCGTATTGTCGGAAAAACAGGAATGTTCATCTTCCTGGTCACCTGAATCCAGTGACGTTGCCATACGCTCTGATGCCAGCTCAAACCCGCTTAAGGTTGCCAGCGCCGTCATCATTTTGGACAAAGCCTGTTCGTCCTTCTGGAATTGTTCCGCATAATTTTCCTGTCCCGGCTCCCAGCTATCGACAAGAAACTTCAGGTCATTCACCAGTAGTTCCGTAACAATACGCAAATATTCTCTCCTGCGTTCTGTTTCCGGCGTATCCTTGGCGTAATCCGAAACCGGTCGGTTACCCGGTCCGTCCAGCGACAAATCCTGCCCCCATAACAAGAACTCAATCGCATGGTATCCCGTGGCAACTTCTGCTTCGTCATCCGCCTGGTTCTTCTCAATCAACATCTCCTTGCTGATGACCACATCCGGGTTGTTGACGATACCCGCTGCCGGGTTACCCTCGACATAATCAATATAGGCTTCATCCAGCGGCCAGGCATTCAAGCGTCCTTCCGGCCCTTCATTACCGTTTTCATCGGCAAAATCAATCGGCCCTTCATAAAAACGGAACGCTTCTGTCTGGCCATAGGAATTGCGGGAAATGAGCCAGAATTTCTTCGCTGTTTTCAGATTAATCTCGCTCGGATCCTCCAGAAATGCGGAAATAGCCGTTTGCAGGTTTTTGGCATCTTGGTACGCGTCCTTGTAATTCCGGTACACAAGATTTGTATAAGTTCCGACGACTTCTTTGACGTCCGGCTGCGCATCCACCGCAAAGGCACTGCCATCGAACGCAAGAACACTCACACCAAAACCCAGAGACAGAATAAATTTTTTCATGGCACGTCCTCTTTCTTAAAATTCAAATGAATGGCGGATAAGCCCGCCAACAATATCAGTATCGCTGCCGCCTTCTTCACTATTGCGTCAGCCGATTTCCGCCGTAGTACCCTGGCCGAAATCATAACCTCCGGATACCTGCAGCAAATGATCGTTCATATCCGCTCCACCGTTTACGTCAATATCACGCTTTGTAAAGCCGACAGCGACATTCCAGGAATCGTGGATAGTGGTGATCACGCTACCGGTAATATAACGGTTATCATCGTTTCCGCCATCAAAGTTTGAGATATCGGCGAATTCAATCAACGCATCCATTTCTACGGCATCACTGACCGGGAAAACATGTCCTACAGTGGCCACGATCCCCTGCTCGTCATCCCCGCCCATATTGGCATCCCCTTCCCCCAAATGGCGGAAAGCGGCTTTATAATACAGGTTTTCTACACCGGCAACATTCTCCCCTTCCATCGATACAACAAAGGATGAGAAATCTTCCGTATTACTTGCTCCGCCATCTGATTTGGTGGTGTTCCCGCGGCCTGTAAAAATGGACTCGGACAGAAAGGACGTATCAGAAAAGAACGTGCTGCCAGTCAGCGTGTGATCGCCATTATTTTCGGTCTCAAACGTATACGAAACCCCTCCCCCGATTTTCTCAGTAATCTCGTAATCCTCGGCGAAATCCTCGCCCCAGATGCCACGGCCAAAATCCCACGCAATCCCGAACCCCGGATTGAATTTACCGGCAAAGACCGCCCACGGGCCGTTCTCGTAATTCAGTTTAATCTCTTCGATGAAAACGCCTTCATCCTCAAAAAAATTGTTTTCGCCCGGATCGAAATCCATCACGGGTTCCAGCACAATCACACCATCCAGGAAAAATTTCTCTGTAAACTGGACCGTCGGCGCAACTTCTGTACGCCAGAACATATTATTCTGCTCATCTGCCGCCGGGTCATCAGAATCGAACGCATATTCGTTTTGCAATTCCATGACCATTTCGCCGGAAATATCCGGATACGGGTCAAAAGCCTGCGCATCTGACGCTGTAATAACAAGGCTAATGGCTGAACACGCCATCAACGCTTTAAAAACTGTTTTTTTGTGGTTCATATCCCCCTCTTGGCGCCAGATTATTGAGAACCGTTCTCACTTATGAAATGGAGAATTACATCGCTCCGCTCCACCCGTCAAGATGTAAATGATAATTATTCTCATTTAAGTGACCGCATGACACATGCAAAAGAAAACAGGCCGCACACGATCTGCACGGCCTGCTTTAAATCTGTAACAGGGTCTATTTAGTTCTCTTCACAGCGGCACATCTGCTTGTATCGTGCTCCACCCCATACGTAACAGCACTCGGTCTGCTGCCCCAGTTTGCTACAACTATTTCCAGGGCTGCTAAGTCCACTCGGACAACTTTCAACCTGAATAGGATTACTACCTGACATCAACTTCCATTCCAGGTCCTGACTTGGCGTGATACAGCTACCTTTCGTGCCACCGTCTTTTTGCCACTTGCCGGAACTACAGTTATATTTCATCGGCTGGCGGTACTTGT
>JAUHXT010000107.1 GCA_030426925.1 Alphaproteobacteria bacterium
AAACGCAAAATGGTTAATTTTACATATAGTTTTTACAATTGATACAATGAATTGATAGGGCCGATTTGTAAAAACGGAGGGGATACAATGAGATTAACCAAGCTTTTCAGCGTTTTAATACTATTGGGGGGCATATGTTTTGTTCTCTCTTATTCGCACGGCGCTTATGCGGCCTCCAGTGCTGATATCCAAAAACTGGAAAAACTTGTAAAAACCACCGCAGGCCAGCTAGCCAAGGCCCAGGAGAACAAAAATAAAAAAAATATCGCTTTCTACGCTCAAAAGCTAAAGGAACGCAAGGCCTCCCTCAAAAAACTCAAACAACAAAATACCGGCATCTCCGGCAAAAAGATTTCTGCCACTTCTTCTTCGAGTGCTGACGTTAAAAAACTGGAAAAGCTGTTGAACGATACCAAAACCAAGCTTAACCAGGCCAAGAAAAAGAAGAATAAAAAAGACATCGCCTTCTATACCAAAAAACTGAAGGAACGACAGGCCACACTTGCCAAGACAAAACAAGGGGTAAGCCGAACCGATACATTCAGCAAAACCACAAATACTTTGGTGGCCAAGGTAACCCAACAGCCTTTTTGTATCTGCGCTGTAGAAGGGAAAGATGATCTGAAATGCCGCGAAACAAATGCAAAAGGTATTACAAAAGTTGTCTTTAACGCTGACCCTCCGGCCAAGCACTGGAACAGAATACCCAAACATTGCGCACCGCCTTTGGATCCTTGTGTCAAGGCTTCCGAGTGGCAACGCAGCGAATGGGTCACGGTCTGGAAAACAAAATGGACCAGAAAAACATGCAATTCAAACAGTGCTAATTCCAGCCCTACTTACAATCAGTCTGATGTAAGAAATGCACTGGCACGCATGAATATTATTGAGAAAGCATTAAAAAGTAACAAAGCATTAGTACAAAACTTACCACAACTCGCGCTCAGTAAAACAAGCAATCAAAGCTTTGAAGAGCAACTTGATATTCTGGCAAGGACGAAAATGGAGAATAATAAAACTCCCAACATAAATCTTCCCGAACAGCACATCATTGATTTTAATGATCCCAAAATGGTGAACGCCATAAGAGAGGAAGTGGAAGCTGAATTTCAAAAAAGGAACGTTGATCTTTCTACTGCTGCTGTGAAAATAAACGACATAGGAACATGGATGCAAAGAATGAAGAATTTTCCTGACAATCATGGCATTGCCAGCGTTGCGCTTACAAAATTCAGTGATGCCATGTTTGATAAGGAGCTGGCGCCTATATTTGATCCGGCCGTAAGCTTTGATATCGTCGTTCGGGCGGGTGAGAGGCGTTATGGTCCCAAATGGAATACAGGATATAGATTTAATGCACTTCATGTCATGAGAACAAATACGAAAACTTATAAACAGGAATTCAGAGATATGGTCCGGGATATGAAAGACCGGGAATATGGATACGGCAATGAAGGACCGAATAGCGACAGAAATATTACCAGAGAGCAGTTAGGCGCACGCAATGACTGGGCTACCCGTGTAGCTCGTGAAGAGGACAAAGCCTGCTGGGGATGTTAAAAAAGACTACCCTGCTTCCTTGCGGGGAGCAGCGGATGGGATATCGTTATCGCGCGGCTGGATGGTCTTGGAATAGACCGGCGGCACAGGGTAGCCGCCGACAGCCAATACCAGCGCTTCACCGCCCAGTTCGCCCTTCAGGGCCGTAAGGCGCTCATCATCATCACCGATAAATTCCTCCACTTCCAGGAAATGCAGGCTTGGGTCCATTTCAAGGGCACGGCGCTTGGTGGCAAGGCTTTTGGGCTTTAAATCCGCTTTTTCCGCCAGTTCGACAATTTTTCCGCGACTGTATGTTGAATTACATTCAATCAACAGGAAGGAACAGTCATCGTCGGAGGAATCAAAACCGGTTTTGGATACAACCAGCGCTTTATAATCGGGATTTACTTTTTTGGGGTCATCGCCATGTGGCAGGCGGATATTGATTTTCAGGCGGTCGGACGGGTTATTGTCTTTCAGATATTCCCACCAGGGCTGGTCTTCATCGTCATGCGGCCATGGAACAACGGCGAAGGTTACGCGCCCGTCCCTGACGGCGGCCACGGCAGACAGCGCGCTGCCTGATTTCTGGAACGGCAGGCAGGAGCCGAAATAATCGCGCGCCAGTTCCCAAAGGTTGTTATCCTGTCCCTCTTCCACCGCGACGGCGACTTTTAACCCGGTTTGAAGCAGCGATACCGCTCCCACCAGTTCACGCCAGATGCGCACGACGGCCATTTCCGGCAACACGCCCTTGTGACGGGACAGAAGGCGGCGGATCATCCGTGCTTCCCGTGCCGGCTGGACGATCTGGATGTTGTTTTTGCGCTTTTCCTCGCCGACCTTTAAAACCAGTTCGGCACGTTCCATCAGCATGTCATGGATGTTGTTATCCAGGGTGTCGATACGCTTGCGGATATCGTCAAGATTTTTGGAGCTGTATGGCTTTTCTGTCATGGTCTATTTTGATTACGCGGATCAGATATAAAAGTAAAGAAATCGCCTATTTTTTTGTCAGCCATTCCCTGTTCACAGCGGGTTCGGGCATGATCTGCGGTACCTTTATCCTGACCTTTTCCTTCAAACCGCGGTTGCTGCCTGCGTAAATCTGCTTGGACACCTCGATCATATGCAGGCCGCACAGGGCAGAATAGATATACTGGCCCATGGCTTCGAAAAACTGGGCGGAACGGATGAAGAGCTGTGACCTGAAGGGTGGGACATACAAAATCTTGCGCGTACGTTCGTGCACGAACTGGTGATCAGCCAGAAGGTTGCGTACCTGCGTCGCCGAATACGGCGTTCCGCGTCCGAACGGGGTCCAGTCCGCCCGCGCCCATAGCCCCAGGCGGTTCGGCACGATCACAATCATGCGGCCGGTGCTTTTGAGGATACGCCACAGCTCGCTATATGTCTGGTCGATACTGTCGCAGAATTCCAGCGAGTGAATAACGATAATACGGTCGACGGAATTGGTTTCAAACGGCAACTCGTCTTCTTCCGTCAGGCAGGCGAGGTTCTTTTCCCCGCGCGGCCAGTGGTGAACGCCCATAGCGCGCGGCATGACCGCGATTGTGCGTTCTGCTTCGTCCTTGTACGGCTTCAGGTATGTGGAAGCATAGCCGAAGCCGACCATACGCAGCCCCTTGCAATCGGGCCACAGGGCATGGATATGCGTGCGGATGATCCTTCGCACCACACGGCCCACGACATCAGCATAAAAGGTTTTCAAGTCGCTGACACCGATCCGCATGGGCTACAGCCTGTCTATCAATTGGGAAATCAGGGGAACATCAGCGGGGGGCATGTCGATACTATACAGCTCTTTGGGCAGCACCCATTGCAGTTCCTGCCCTTCTTTGGGCTGCGGGTTGCCCTGCCACATCCGCAAGGCATAGAGCGGCATCAACAGGTGAAAATCTTCGTATGAGTGCGAGGCAAAGGCAATCGGTGTGAAACATGTTTCGCGCGATTCAATGCCCAGTTCTTCATGCAGTTCACGGGTCAGGGCAAATTCCGGGGTTTCCCCTTCCTTGACCTTGCCGCCGGGGAACTCCCACAAGCCAGCCATTGGTTTACCTTCCGGGCGCCGGGCAATCAATACACGCCCGTCAGCATCTACCAATGCCGCCGCAGAAACCAAAACGAGCCGAAGACCTGGTGGGGTTTCGGCTCGCGGTTGTTGTAACGCTTCCAAACAACTCATAAGGGCTTAGTTGCTCTCTTCTGTTGCCGGGGCTTCTTGTTCCGGTGCTGGCG
>JAUHXT010000038.1 GCA_030426925.1 Alphaproteobacteria bacterium
CCAGATCAAGGACTTCCAGCCCGTTATTCGACTGGATTGTTTCAATGCCGTGCGCTTCGAGCAGGTCATTGAACAGCTTCATATTCAGCTCGTTATCTTCGACAATCAGGACTTTTTTGGCCGGAACAGCCTTTTCCTTTGCCGTAGAATCCTCTACGGACACCTTGTCCTGCTCATTTTCCAAGTTTTCTTCGTTCAATTCGGCTAACCCGTCCCTCATTTCCTATGAAGCTTACCAAACAAGCTATTGCTAAACTCTTAAATTATATTGTTTTTTTATAATAACTTACAAGTATGCAACGATCATTCCACCGACGTATCGTGGCTGCAAACTTCCGGTTCCAGCTTTTCCAAAGCCACAAGCTTTTGCGTGACTGAAAAATCGTCATATTCGATCAGCATGTCTGAAATGATGCCGTTTTCGTGGAAAATCATCGACATTTCGTAATCTGCGGCGGATTCATCGTTATTTTCGGGGAAAACTGCCATGCGGACATTCCAGGCCCGTGTATTCAGCAGACTCATATCCAGGTCTTCAGAGGCCTTGATCACCGCCATCGCATTGGCCTGTTTGCCGATAAATGTGTTGATTTCCACCGGGCCTTCTTCGTCGCTGCCGTCAAAGACGCTGGCAGTAAAGAATTTCTTGTTCGCCTTTGCATGGCGCAGCATTTCTATCGTATGGCCCATCGGGAACAACGTGCCGGGCCGCAAGTCAAAGGCCAGCCCCTTAGGCACCGAAAAAGCCGCTTCTCCGCCATCTTTAGTGGCTTCTGCAAAGCCGCGCAGTTCCTGATATAACGTGCCATCACGCTTGCGACGGGAGCTAAAATTAAACTCACTGCCGTCAAAATTTTCAAATGTCGTGAAATCGGAGGTAATTCGCATGCTGGGGCTATCGGCATATTCGTAAAACAGGCTGAAACGATGGTCCGTCACCCAGGCATCGCAGGAGGATTTCCACTCATAGAACATTTTGCCGCTGATATTCAAAACCTGTGATCCGCTGCGGGTTGCCACCAGATCAATGTCATATAACGCCTTGTGCGGGGTCAGGTTGATTTCTTCATCCGGCTGCGGGCCTATCGCATACGCGGAAGCCGCGGATACCAACAGTGTTAAAGCAAAGACGGGAACAAATCTCAGGGAAGACATCATATTTTCTGTATCTAACATATTAGTGATTAATAAGTTTATCATAGGGCAAAACATTCCGCATACCCTTATCTGCACCCTAGGCAATTTTATCATGCAGGACGATAATTTACAGAAAATCCGCCCCATCCAAACCCTATAAACAATTGAAATTAAACATTTTTATTATCGGGCGCGGTTGGCACGGCGTTCGCAAGACATATTCCTGAGTAAATCGTGTGAACAGGGTAGTACTGATGAAAAATATTATCGCTTCGGCATTCTGGCGCCTTTCGCGGCGCCGCAAGGTTCAACATCCGGCCAATGTGCCGGTCGTAAGGAGGGTATCCAACCAGAATAAATGGCTGAACAACGCTGACGAGGTTTTTGCTTATTTGGAGCAGCCAGACCGAAACAGTTGACGCCAAAAGGGAAATGAATTCAGTTCCGCCTGCCGCCCCTCCCTAACCGTGAACCCAAACCCAGGCAGGCGAATATAGGACCCGGCATCTCGGCTTTACCCGGCCGAAGCCGGGTCCGCCTTTTTTGGGGGCAAAAAAAAACGCCCGTGAATGGGCGTTTATAAAATGCATATAGCAGATATGATCCATCTCGATTTTAAAGCTCTTTAAGAAAAGAAATTATTTTCATATCATAAGAATCATACTCACAGAACTTGATATTTACTCAAGCTGCCACGATGCATATGAAATAAAAAAATCACAACCCATTGTTTTAACATAAAAAATTATGGTTAACAAAAGGTTAATAATGTGGTATGATATAAGCAGGTGAACAGGGTGTGTTTTGTTCCCCACTCACCTGCCTATGTATATATGTACAATTAAGTACGTCGATGTTCCCATTGTACACGCATTGCATGGCTGAGCAATACAAAACCCAATCGTGTGTTAAATGGGAATACAATCATGAAAACACCTTCAAATAAAATGAACCCTGCGCTTATTGCTCAGATCAAGAGGCTTTTGGCTACAAAAGAGTACCACCAGCATCAGATTGCCGCGATGCTCGGGGTCAACCAGGGTCGTATTTCAGAAGTGAAAAACGGTTTCTGGGGCTAGAAATAGCAAAGATGGAGGGCGCTTATTTGCGCTTTCCATCCTTCCTATTGTTCTCCTAAGCTGCGTTTTCGACCGCCTTTTTGGGCAGGTTGAGTTTGATGTGCAGGTCTTTGAGCTGTTCGGGCGTGATGTCGCTTGGCGCGGACATCATCTGGTCCTCATACTGACCGTTCATGACAAAGGCGTAGACTTCACGCAGGTTCGGTTCGTCCGCCAGCAGCATGACAATACGGTCAATCCCGAAGGCGCAGCCGCCGTGCGGGGGTGCGCCGAATTTAAACGCGTTTAACATGCCGCCGAATTTGTCTTCCAGCACGGATTTATCGTAGCCCGCAATACCGAACGCTTTTTCCATGATTTCGGGTTTGTGGTTCCGGATCGCCCCGGAAGCCAGTTCGAAACCGTTACACACGCAGTCATACTGGAATGCGTAAACATCCAGCGGGTCCTTGTTTTCCAGATCGTCCATTCCGCCCTGCGGCATGGAGAACGGGTTGTGGGAGAAGTCGATTTTGCCGTGCTTTTCATCGAACTCGTACATCGGGAAATCGACGATCCAGAGGAACTTGAACACGCCTTTTTCACGGGCGGCCTCATGCCCTTCGGGCAACGCATTGCAGATTGCATCACGGGCCGCGCCGGCGAATTTGGCCGCGGCCAGTTCCTTGTTCGCAACGAAGAAGATGGCATCGCCGTCTTCCAGTCCTGCGATCTTTTTCAGTTCGTCCTGCGCGGCGGCGGGAATGAATTTCGCGATCGGCCCTGCGCCTTCGCCATCCTTGAACAGTACATAGCCAAGGCCCGGTGATCCTTCGCTCTGCGCCCAGCTATTGAGCTTGTCAAAGAAGGAGCGCGGCTGATCGGCCACTTTCGGGGCGCGGATGGCGCGGACCACGCCGCCCTTTTCCACTACACCTTTGAACGCCTTGAATTCCACATCATCGCGTTTGAAGACTTCGGACACGTCCACGATTTCCAGCGGGTTGCGCAGGTCGGGTTTATCGGAGCCGTATTTTAACATCGCGTCTTCATAGCGCATATGCGGCAGCCATTCGATTTTATGATCGGTTCCGGTGAAGTTGTTGAACTCTTCGAACACACCGGCGATCACGGGCTGAACCGCGTCAAAGACGTCCTGCTGTTCGACGAAACTCATTTCCAGATCAAGCTGGTAGAATTCGGCGAGGCGGTCGGCGCGGCCGTCTTCGTCCCGGAAACACGGTGCGATCTGGAAGTAACGGTCAAAACCGGAGACCATCAAAAGCTGTTTGAATTGTTGTGGTGCCTGCGGCAGCGCATAGAACTTGCCCGGATGTAAACGGGAAGGCACAAGGTAATCGCGCGCGCCTTCCGGAGAAGACGCCGTCAAAATCGGTGTCTGAAATTCCTGGAAACCCCCTTCAACCATACGGCGGCGAATGGAAGAAATCACGCCGTTACGCAGGCGGATTTTTTTCTGCATCCCTTCGCGGCGCAAATCGAGGTAGCGGTATTTCAGGCGAATGTCTTCGCCCGCGCCATCATCTTCGGCAACCTGAAACGGCAGAACGTCGGCGGCTGATTGCAGGATCGCTTCCTCAATCACCACTTCAACCTCACCGGTCGGCATATTCGGGTTCACGGTTTCAGTGCTGCGTGCCACAACCTTACCTATAAAGGTCACAACGCTTTCGACGCGCCATTTGTCGATTGTATCGATCAGGGGCGAGCCTTCATGGGTTACACACTGCGTAATTCCGTATGTATCGCGCACATCAATGAACAATACGCCGCCATGGTCGCGCTTTCTGTCCATCCAGCCGGATATCTTTACGGTTTCGCCTACGTTTTCTTTGCGCAACTGGGCGCAGGTATGTGTTCTGAATTCATGCATAGTAGCGGATTTATACCCATCTGGGGGCTTATAAGCAAAGAAAAACTTGGACTTTGAGGGCTTTACCCGTAAATAAGTGTGATGATTATTCAAAAGCAGAGTGAGTTGGAACAGGCCTGCGCGGCGCTGGCCCAAAACCCGTACCTGACCATCGATACGGAATTCCTTCGTGACAAAACCTATTTTTCCAAATTATGCCTGATCCAAATGGCGGGACCGGGCGTGGATGCGTTCGCCGTTGACCCGATCGGCACAAAGCTTGATCTCAGCCCCGTCTGGGATTTGATGAGAAATGAATCCGTGCTGAAAGTTTTTCATGCGGCGCGGCAGGACCTGGAAATCTTTTTCTTTGAAATGGGTTCCCTGCCCCATCCTATTTTCGACACACAGGTTGCGGCCATGGTGTGCGGACACGGCGACCAGATTGCCTATCACGGGCTGGTGCGTAATATCACCGGACACGGGCTGGAAAAATCCGCGCAATTTACCGACTGGTCGCGCAGGCCGCTGACCGATAAGCAGATGCGCTATGCGCTGGACGATGTTACCTATTTGCGCGAAGTGTATGAAGCGCTGAGCAAGGAACTCAAAGACAAAAAGCGTGAGAAATGGGTGATGGAAGAAATGGATATCCTGACCAGCACCGAAACCTATGATCTCGACCCGCTGGAGATGTGGAAGCGTATTAAAATCCGTTCGGACAAGCCGCAGGTTCTGGCGGTTTTGCGGGCGCTGGCCGCTTGGCGAGAGGAAGATGCAAGGGAACGCGATGTGCCACGCGGGAGAATTTTAAAGGACGATACACTGGCCGACCTCGCCATGTATATGCCAGGCAGCATGGACGGTTTGCTGCGCATCCGCTCCCTGCCCAATGACCTGGCCAAGGGGCGAATGGGCAAAAAGCTGCTGGAGGTCATTGAAGACGGCAAAAAGACCCCTAAAGACCAAATGCCGACCAAAGATTTGCGCGAACCTTTGCCGAAATGGGCGCAGGGACCGCTGGAAATGTTAAAGCTCCTGCTCAAAATCAATTGCTCAGACGCTGGAGTCGCAACGCGGCTTGTGGCCGGCAAAGACGATCTGGAGGCGCTGGCGGTCGAAGACACCCCCGATATCCCGGCCCTGAAAGGCTGGCGGCGCGAGGTTTTCGGCGAAGAAGCGCTGGCGCTCAAGTCCGGAAAACTGGGACTTTCGCTGATAAAAGGCAAAATTGTCAAAATGCCGCTTTAACCTTTCGCTGCAGCGCATATAATTTTCATAAGAAAAAGCTGGATTTTCCGAAACTTCGCTGGTATGGTGCGCCACATTTACGCGATAAGGAGGGAAAATGCTACGTGGATTATGCGGTAAAATTCTGCAATTTTTCTATTCAGAAAACTGTTTACTGGATATCGCACGTCAATTTCCCCTGAAACTGGACAAACTTCCGGGCAATAACATTATCATCGTCGCTACCCGCTATCCTGAGGCAGGCAAACCTTTTTCCGGCGGAATGGCCCCTGCCGTTTATCAGGCATGTAAAGGATTTGATTACAAATTCTGGTACGGATACGGCGAAAGAAGCAAGAAGCCTTCGTTTTTAGGCCGGGCCGTTAAAGGCGCGTTCGACGCTGCCTTTGAAAAACCCTCCGCGGTTAAAGCGCATGATGTCGAAGGCTTCCGGGTCAGACAGGTGATCGCGCGCAAGCATATCTGGGACTTGCAATATAATGAATTTTGTAACCGCTGGGTCTGGCCGGTCTGTCACAACCTTTTGCATTTTGCCAAACTGCCCAAACACTGGGACACGTTCGGCAACAGGAAAGCCAATTATGACATTGCCAGCAGGATTCAGGCGGACCTCGGCAATGACGACCAAACACCAATCTGGATTCACGATTACCATCATTTGCCGATGGCTGAAGCGCTGCGCAATCTGGGCGTTAAAAACCCTATCGTTTATTTCCATCACATCCCGTTGCCGGAACCTGGAACGCTTGCTCTTGCCGGAGAAAAAGAGAAAAAAGAATTCATCGAAATGCTGAATGCTTTGAAAGCCTGTGATGCCGTGATGTTCCAGACCGAGGAAATCACGAAGCGGTTTTACAGGCTGATTGGTGAAGTCGCGCCGGAAGAAATCCCGGCTTATGCGGGGCATTTCCTTAAAATCGACGGAGAGAACTTGCGTGACGAAAACATGGTGTATGTCGGCCATGCCCCCATCAGTATTAATACAGAACATGAAATGGAAGTCGCCAAGCAACCGATTGCCGAAGATGACGCAGACGCGCTGGAACTCGCCGGGAAACTTAAAGCGAAATATGTATTTATCAACTTTGAGCGCTGTGATTATTCAAAAGGTATCTTGCAGCGCGTTGAGGCATTCAAAAAACTGATTGAGGAAAACTCCGAGATCAGAGGCCAGGTGCAGCTTGTTCTTGGCGCCGAACCGACAAGAAGTGACATCGAACAGTATAAGGAATATGCCGCCGCTGTCCGGATCATCACCGAAGAAATCAATAACGATGCTAGCCTCTGGATAGACGGTCAGCCACCTGTTATTTTCAACAATAAACGCATCAACCATGACAGCGTTGTTAAGCTTATGCGCACGCATAGCGAAGACCAACGTGTCATCGGTCTGGTATCGTCCCATGAAGACGGACAGAACCTGACAGCCAAGGAATTTGTGGCCGCCCAGAATTTGAAACTGGCCAGCCCGTTGATTGTTTCCAATGGTGTCGGCGCATCAGCCGAACTTGTAAGCGGTAATAGTGGTGCTATCGGATATGAATCAGTTTTAGGACTGGATGAGCAGCAAAACCTTAATGATAAATGCTCACAGACAATCCAGAATATTTACAATGCCATGGTGCAAGCGGTAAAAATGCCGCAGGAAGAAGCCAATGAGCGTGCGGAATTCATGCTCGACAAGGTCAAGGAAAACAGCATTACCCGATGGGCAGCGCATTTTTCAGGCGTCATAAAAAGCATCCAAAAAGGAACTTTTTTCCCGAAACAAGAGATTTCGCAGACGTTTGCGTATACACCGACTTAAGCGTTTAAAAAGCTGCTCATATATTGCACTGCGAGAAGGTTACTCCTTGAAGAGACAACATAAATACGCATAATTGGGCGCTAATCATAAAAAAATAACCGGAGACCGTGATGAGCGATAAAGAGTGGTGGCGTGGTGCCGTTATCTATCAAATTTATCCCCGCAGTTTTATGGACAGCAATGGCGATGGTGTTGGTGACCTTGTGGGTATCGCGCACAAGATGGATTACGTAGCATCACTGGGCGTGGACGCCATCTGGATTTCACCATTCTTTAAATCCCCGATGAAGGATTTCGGTTACGATATTTCGGACTACCGGGACGTCGACCCGATTTTCGGTACGCTGGACGATTTTCATTTCCTGCTCAGAGAAGCACACAAACGGGGGCTTAAGATACTGCTCGACCAGGTATGGAGCCACACATCCGACCAGCATATCTGGTTCAAGGAATCACGGCAGAACAAAACAAATGCAAAAGCTGACTGGTATGTATGGGCAGACTGTAAAGAGGATGGCACGCCGCCGAACAACTGGCTGTCCATCTTTGGCGGGCCTGCGTGGACATGGGATTCCCGGCGTGAACAATATTACCTGCACCATTTCCTGAAGGAACAGCCTGCGCTTAACCTGTGGAATCCGCAGGTGCGAGAACGGATTTTGGAGACGGCGCGTTACTGGCTGGAAATGGGCGTGGACGGGTTCCGGCTTGACGTTATCAACTGTGCGCTCAGCCACCCTGAATTGGAAAACAACCCGATACGCCCGGCCGATATGCCGCCGCCCGAAGATATGGCGTCTTCCAACCCGATGGCACGGCAAATCCGTTCGAATGCCTATGGGTATTTATCCGATGAAACTTTTAAATGGTTGAATGAATTGAGAGCGGTTGCCGACGAATATGAAGGCACATTCCTGATGGGAGAAATCGGAGGGGATAACAGCACAAAACTGGCCACCGAATACGTTAAAACAGATAAACGCCTGCACAGCGCCTATTCTTTTGGCCTTACCGGTAAGAAACTTATCAAGAAGCTGGTCACGGACACTGTGAACGGTATTGAATCCATTATTGAAGACGGATGGATGAGTTACGCGCTGGGAAACCATGACAACCAGCGGTTTGCTTCCAGCCACGGGGATTTTAACGACCCGTCGAACAAAGATTATGCGTTATTCGGTATGGCGCTCCTGCTGTCATTACGCGGCACGGTTTGTATTTACCAGGGGGAAGAACTTGGCTTGCCTTCCGCCGAACTCTCCTTTGCTGATATGCGCGACCCTTACGATATCGCGATGTATCCCAATTCCATGAAACGCGATAGCGGCCGCACACCGATGCCGTGGCTGAAATACGGTCAAAATGCGGGTTTTAGCACAGCGGAAGTTACATGGATCCCTGTCTACGAAGAGCATATCCCGTTAGCCGCAGACCGGCAGGAAACGGATGAAGACTCTATCCTCAATCATTACAAAAACTTTTTGAAATGGCGTAAGGACACCACTGTCATGCGTCTGGGTGAAATCGAATTGCTACATGCGCCTGATCATATCATTGCGTTTAACCGGACGTATGAAGGGGAGGCAATTCTGTGCGCACTTCACGCGGAGAATACAGATGTGGAGTGGAAACTACCTGAAGGCACATATGAACTCATCGAAAACGTGTCGAACAATGCGTCTTTGGACAATGGGACAATATCGCTTAAGGGCTATGGCTATGCATTTCTGAAAAAGCTATCATAGCTTTTATGAAACGCCTGTATCTTCTCCGTCATGCTGAAGCGCATTCCACTGCACAGGACGACAAGTCCCGTACTTTAAATGGAAACGGACAACAGCAAGCAAACGCGCTGAATAGCATCATGCGGGAACGGAACTACAGTCCCGATCATGTTGCCTGTTCCGATGCCGTGCGCACTCAGGAAACGCTGGCACTGGTGTGGCCGGATCATGGTGCTGATTTCCCGCCTGATTTTTACAACGCATCACCGGGAGATCTGTTAAGCCATATTCAAAATTTTGACAGCCAGAAGCGAGAGGTCCTGATCGTTGGGCACAATCCGTCCATCCACCAGCTAGCCTTTTTACTGGCCGGTAAGGGTGCAGACACTGACCTGCAATCTTTGGCGACGTGATACATGCCCTGCACCTTAAGTGTTATTGAGTGCCCGATTGATGACTGGAAGGATTTGGCTCCGGGTGATAACACCTTGAGCGCGCTTATTCCTCCGCAGACTTGAGAATTTCCCGCACCAGTGGAATTGAGACCGCCCGTTTTTCTATCAAGGCCTTACTGTCTGCCTGCATCACCAGTTTCTGCGCCGCTTCGAACGAACGTTCTATACGTGGCACAATGTAATGTATGACATCCGCGCCGATACGCAGCTGGCGGTCTGAAAACAGTTTCACCAATAACGCGGCCAGAAGCTGGTCGTCAGGTTCGCGAATGGATACGGCCGGGGCGGCACGCAGGCGCGATGCCAGATCCGGCAGCGCGAATGTCCGGCGTACCGGCGGCTCTTCCAAAATCATCAGGAAGCTGCGGCGCTCTTCTTTAAAAATGTTGTATAAGTGGAACAGCCCCTTTTCACGTTCCAGATTGCCGATAATGTTATCAGCATCATCAAGGATCAGGTGTTTGCATTGCAGCGCGATGTCCGCCACTGTATGCGGGGACAGTGTTTTTATGTCGATACAGGCCGCGCGGCTTTGTTCACACCACACAGCGCCCAGATGCGATTTTCCGCTGGCGACCGGGCCATACAGTATTAATGCCGGTGCCGGCCATTCCGGCCATAAGTCCAACCATGCAACAGAATCCTGATTACTGGGTGACACAAGGAAGTTGTCCCGTCCCCAGGCCGTCCTGTGTCCTAAATCAAACGGGATTTGCGTCGCCACCTGCATGTCACCCACTTCCCTTTTCCGGGACTGATTTGGCCACAGAGCGCGTATCCCTGTACAGCTTGCTTTCCTTATATTGTTCGATGGCATAACCGATCAGCACACCTGCCGAAGCGGTTACCGGAACGGCCAGCAACATCCCGGCAATGCCGTACAGACTGCCTCCGGCCATCAGGGCAAATAAAATCCAAAGCGGGTGAAGCCCAACGCTGTCACCTATCAGTTTCGGGGACAGAACATTACCTTCCAATATCTGTCCGACAACGAATATTGCAGCAATCATGCCGACAAACGACAGTTCACCACCGCTTTGCAGCCACGCAACCACAACACTGACGATTAAACCCAGCGTTGAACCAACCAGCGGGATAATGCCTACAAGACCGGCGCCAATACCAATCAGGAAACCGTAATTCAAACCCGCAATCGACAGGACGATTGCATAGACAAGCCCCAGCACGAACGCGACCATCAACTGTCCGCGAACAAATCCTGCGATTTTCACATCTATTTTTTTCAGCAGGTCTTTAATCGTCGCAGCGTGCCGTTCCGGGTACAGGCCTTCCACATAGGCTGTCGCCTTGGGCCATTCGCGCATCATAAAAAACGCCACGATCGGGCTTAAAATCATAATTGTAACAAAGGACATGAAAAGCTGCCCGCCTGTTGCCAGGCCAGCCAAAACCCCCGTGCCCGTTTTGAATATCTTATCGCTGTTGTCCTGAAGCAGTGTTTTAAACTGATCCATGCCGTTAAAACCGAGTTTGGCCTGCATCATTTCTATGTACGGAATGCTCATGGAGATCAGAGCCTTCGAATATTCAGGAATTTCACGGATAAGTTCACTCAGTTCGCGATAGGCCGGAGGCCCCACAAAAGCAATGATCAGCGATAGAAGCACGAAAAATAAAATCAGCATGATCAGGCTGGCCAGCCAGCGTTTAATACCGATTTTATGTAGCAGACGTACCAAAGGTTCCAGCAGATAAGCAATCGCGATACCAAGGATGAAAGGCGTCAAAACTGGCTTAAACATCCATACAAAAGCGAAAAACAGGGCCAGTGCCCCGCCCCAAAACATCGCCTGAGTTTTTACACTGACTGACATGCTTAATAGCGTCCTTTGTTTGCGAGACTTATATCGTAGATTGCTTCACCGGGAATCTGTGCGTTGTACGGATTGCCCTGATAGGGGGAATTCAGCAAAATTCCCGCCTGAGAGAACGCCGGGATCAAGCGTGCTTCCCCACCGGTATATTCTATGCGGATAACGGCCTCTCTGGGCTTCAATCCCTGTACCTTAACAGAATTCACGCCGGACACGGCTTCGATCGAGCGTTTCAGCTGTATCCATTCCTGCACACTGGAAAAGCGGGCACGGGCCTTTATCGAAGCCATTTGTCCCGGATCTATTTTCGTTTTTGCTTTCCAGTTGTGGCGCAAAGCCGCCTGCACTTCCCGAACCGCGTCTTCGTAAAGTGTGTATTCAGGCATACCGGGTTTCGATTCAATTTTGATTGTGTCGATGAAAGCCGGCATTGCGTTATCTGTCGAATACATAGATACGTCCAGGCTTTGGTCTGCCTGCATGTCTGCAATCAGGATAACGGCTTTTTGCGCATCATAACGCGCGACCATGTTATCAATCATGGTTTTATCATAACGAAGCGCGGGGTCGTCCTTTACCTGACTGACATCCAGCAGGTCGCCCATCGGCACCATGGTTGACGCTTCGCCATTCGGCTGACGCGACAGCTTCGCCCATGCCTCCATAAACGGATTGCCCTCCCACAAAACCGTGCGTGTTCCCATTTGTGAAAACGGCAAAATCAGGACAGGGCTTGTTTGCGGGGTATCCGAATATTCAAATTCGTTTTGCGCCAAGTGTCCCTGAATGGCGCCGGAGCGAAAGCGGAATGTATACGTCCCTTTATACCGTACGGCCGAGAGCTGTTCATTCGTCACTTCAAAATCCTGAACGAAATTTGAAATCGTGGCGATATCGGGTTTTTGATAGGCTTCAAGCTCGCCTTCCGAGAGTATCCGTTCGGCCAGAATGTCGAATGCCTTCATTTGTGCTTCTTCAAAGGCCTTTTCCCTTGCTTCAACCGCGTTATCGGCGGTCACATCGACTTTCACCCCTTCCACACGGTACGCCGAGCTTTCGGCGAACGCTGGGCCGGAGATGAGTAACAGCATACAAAATACTGTACGGACGCGAAGCAAAGCCTTATGAATATCTGTCATGGCTGTAACCTTACATGGTATGAATGGCTTTTTTATAGCGAAAATGGAGCAAAAACCCAAATGAAACATGGTGCTTACAAAGAAGCTGGTGTGGATATAGAAGCCGGGGCAAGTCTGGTGGAGCGCATCAAGCCGCATGTAAAGAAAACCAACCGAAGCGGCGTCATGAGCGGTCTGGGCGGTTTTGGCGCCTTATTTGACCTGAAAGAAACGGGGTATAAAGACCCTGTGCTGGTATCAGCCACCGATGGTGTGGGCACCAAGCTGAAAGTTGCCATTGATATGGACAAACACGATACAGTCGGTATTGACCTCGTGGCAATGTGTGTGAACGATTTGGTGGTACAGGGAGCGGAGCCCCTGTTTTTCCTTGATTATTTTGCGACCGGCAAGCTGGATGTTGATGCAGGCGAAGCTATCGTCAGTGGTATTGCCAAGGGGTGCGAGCTGGCAGGATGCGCACTGATTGGCGGTGAGACGGCCGAAATGCCGGGGATGTACGGAACAGGCGATTACGACCTCGCGGGCTTTACCGTCGGGGCCGTGGAGCGTGAGCGTATCCTGACCGGAGAGGCCATTGCGGAAAGTGATGTGGTGCTTGCCCTGCCCTCCAGCGGCCTTCATTCCAACGGGTATTCGCTGGTGCGCAAGCTTATCGGCAGCACGCAAGGTTATGGCTATGACAGCCCTGCTCCGTTCGATGATACGCGCACGGTCGGCGAGTATGTGCTGGAGCCCACCAGAATTTATGTGAAACCACTGTTAGAAGCGCTGAAACTTTCCTCCGAAAACGGCCAGTCTGCTATTCACGGTATGGCCAACATTACCGGCGGCGGTTTGATTGAAAACATCCCGCGCGTTATTCCGGATGGCTTGTGCGCACACATCGACGGCGCAAGCTGGGAGTTGCCGCCCCTGTTCCAATGGCTGGGCAGTATCGGTGATTTATCGCCCGAAGACATGGCCCTTACCTTTAATTGTGGAATTGGTATGGTCGTCATCTGTTCACAGGCCGATAAAAATGCTGTAATACAGTCATTGGAAAGTTCCGGCGAACAGGTTGTTCCCATTGGCGAAATCAAGACCGGAAGCACAAAAATCGAGATACAAAACACAGATAACTGGACGAAATAATAATGGCTGATAATTCACACTCCAACGAAGCTGACCCTCAAGCACTCGCGGAATCCCAGAAGCTCTGGGGCTTTTTTATGACCGCTACAAAATATTCCGTCATTGCCATTGTTGTATTGCTGGCCTTGATGGCTATTTTTCTCGTCTAAACCCTTCTTGGCATTTATCTTTTAGTAACCATTTTTGCCCATTATTATAGGGCAGAGGCATGACTTGCCCTGTCTTTGGCGGGACGGCAAAATATATAATGGAAACAAAAGGTTACAGAGATAAGCATTTATTCTCTTCGTCATGGAGGACGAAGGTATTCACCGCGTTCTTCATCGTTCTTGCGGGTGTTTTGCCTTGCCTTCCTGCAAAAGCGCAGAATATCGGCAAAGCAGACCCGTCCACCATTGTGCTGACCGACAAGTCCGAAACCTATGCCGTCGCGCCAAAAGCCTATGTCGTGGACGACCCCGCCAAACAAATGACCTTCGAAACGCTGATTGCCCGCCTTGAAAACAGTATCAGTGGTCAGGTTCTTCCCGATCCGGTCTTTAACTTCGGGGTCAGCGGTGACCGCCAATGGGTTGCCTTTAAGGTACAGAACCGCAGCGATCATACCGGCTGGCTTCTGGATTTTGGAACCTATAGTAACGGCAAGCTCGGGGTCATGGACGAACTGTATGTCTATGACCACAACATGCAAAAGGTGCTGTTCGACTTTAACCAGAAAGAAAAAACAGAAAATTACAACACAGCCTACCGCAGCGGGACAAAGCTGCTACTGACACTCAAAAAAGGGCAAGAGCTGTTTCTTGTCATGTACTTGTCCGGCTTTCAGGGGCAACCCCTCACAAGTCCGCTGCAACTCGTTAGCCAGGAACAGTACATGGATGCGACAAGCCATGTTTCTTTTATGTCATTAAAGACCGCTATTTTGTTTTCGCTGTCCGGTATTGTGCTGCTGCTTGTCGGCTGTTTTGCGCATAGCCTTCGTAAAGACTATCTTTTATATGCTGGTTATTATGCCGTTCCGGTTCTATTCCTGCTTATGAATGACTCCCTGCTGTCCGTGCATGGTTACGCCGGAACGCTGGCCTTGCCCGTTTGTGTCCTGCTGCTGATTTTAGCCATGCTGGCAAAAACGAAAGTATTCTTGGGCATCAGACCAGAAGAATACGGATATAATTATACATTGCTTACCCTGGCCGCCCTGTCTTTCATCAGCATCGCCCTGCACGTAAACCTGCCACTGGACAACGCATTGTTGAAGGCCGCATTCCTTGCCGTTCCGGTTCTGGTAACTGTCATTTCCATTTCGATTGTCTGCCTATCGTATTTAACCCGCGGCCGCCCCTCTGCTCTTTTCCTTGCCCTGGGGTTTCTGGCGCTACTGGCTGGCTATTGTTTAACCAATGCAAGTATTGCGGGCATTCTACCTCCGGCCCCATTCCTGCTGAACGCGCTGTTTATCGGCTTTATCGCTCAGGCTTTCTGCTTTTCCGGTGCGCTGTACAAAAGAAGTGAAACGGCTTCTGAAAGAATGCGTGAATTGCAGATCCGCCGGCAGAGAGAGGCAAAGTCGTTAGAGCGTCTGCGCCAATCCAAGGAAAATGCCGACCAGGCGCGCTTGTTGCGCGTGATTGAACGCGAACGTGAAGTTCTGGCCGAACTGCGCGAACGTGAAGCCCAGCGCACCGAAGAAATGCGGATCGCAAAAGAAGAAGCCGACCAGGCCAACCAGGCGAAGTCAGCCTTCCTGGCCGTGGTTAGCCACGAAATCCGCACACCAATGACCGGTATTATGGGCATGGTTCGTTTGCTGCTTGATACAAGACTATCAAAGGAACAACGGGAATTTGCCACAACGATTCAGGATTCCGGTGACGCCATGCTTGCATTGCTAAACGACATTCTGGATTTCGAAAAAATCCAGCGCGGCAAAATGGAACTGGAAAATATCAGCTTCGACCTGCACCGCCTTATCAAGGGTTTGATTACCCTTATGAACGGGCATGCCGCGCACAAGAACATCTACCTGAAAGCCAATATGGGCGAAGACGTTCCGCGTTTTGTGCGCGGCGATCCGACCAGACTGCGGCAGGTGCTGTTGAACCTTATCGGGAACGGTATCAAATTTACGACCAGCGGCGGCGTTACCATTCATGTCAATGTTATCCGCGGGGAAAACGACAGCCTTTTGGTCAATGGCCTCAACCAGATTTATTTCGGGGTTCAGGATACCGGTATCGGTATTTCAACGGAAGCCCAAACCAAGCTGTTCAGCCCGTTTGCACAAGCTGATTCCACTGTGTCCCGTAAATTCGGCGGAACAGGGCTGGGACTAGCAATCTGTAAGGGATTGATTAACGCCATGGGGTCACAGATCAATATCAAAAGTGTTGAAACCAAAGGCAGTACCTTTTTCTTCACCCTGAATATGGAAGCCGGAGAAGAGATCACAGTATCGAAAGACGAGGAAATTGATCTGGTTGAAAAGAAACCAGAGAAAATCCTGAAAATCCTTGTCGTCGATGATAACGAGATTAACCGGAAAGTTATTACCGGACTGCTCGACCGCCTGTCACATGTCAGCGTAACGGCAGAAAGTGCGGAAGAAGCCCTGGAAAAAATACAGTCAGAAAAACTGGATATGGTTTTGATGGATATTGAACTTCCCGGCATGAACGGTGATGAAGCCACGCGCGTCATTCGTGAAATTCCGGATGAAAATATTGCCAATTTGCCGGTCATTGCGCTTACCGGAAATGTCATGCGTGAAGACATCGAAAGATTTTATGCCGCCAGCATGAATGCAGTCGTGCCAAAGCCGATTGATCCTGATAAATTGAAGACTGCCATACAAAAAGCCGGAAACGGTGAATTTGACAATCCGCGTATGGCTGCGAAAGAATACAAACAGGATAACATGGTCAGCGATAAGGCAATACCGCAAGAAGATGCACAGGAAAGCATTCCAAGCGCAGAAGTTCCGAGCGAACCCGCACGGGTAGAGGCGGAAATGCCGCAACCGAAAGCCCCCGTTACCTTCGACATTGACGAAGAATCTTTGGAAGAAGATACTTTCGCCCGGGCGCTGGAAAGCAGCGACCTACAACTGGAAGTGCAAGAGCCGGTAACAAGGAATGATGTTTTCAATCAGGACACGCTCGGCACTTTGAAAGATTCACTGGGCCGGGATCAGCTGGAAGAGCTGATCGGCGGGTTGCTGGAAAAAACGGAAGAGATTGTCGCCCAGATGATAACAGCTGTTGAAAACCAGGACATCACCGAAATCGCGGCCCGTGCACACGAATTGAAAGGCATGGCCGGCAACTTCGGGTTAACGGAAATCAGCACCATGGCAAAGAATGCGGAAATGATCGCCAAAAGTAACGAGACTGAGGGTCTCAACGACATTATCTTTAAGCTGCCAACGGCCAAAGACCGCGCCATCGAAGCGTTGCAGAGCTGGATAAACTCTTAAACTAGCCGACGATTTCTTCAGGCTTAAAGAAGAAGTTGATTTCGATTTTCGCATTTTCCAATGAATCAGACCCGTGAACGGAATTCTCACCAATACTCAATGCATGGTCTTTACGGATTGTTCCGGCATCTGCTTCTTCCGGGTTTGTTGCCCCCATAACCTCACGGTTTTTGGCGACTGCACCTTCGCCTTCCAGAACCTGTACGACAACCGGTTCAGATGACATGAACTCCGTCAATTCGCCGAAGAACGGGCGTTCTTTGTGAACGGCATAAAATCCTTCCGCTTGTTCGCGGGTCATATGAATGCGCTTTTGCGCGATGATACGCAGGCCAGCGTCTTCAAAATACTTGTTTATAGCGCCCGTCAGGTTACGGCGCGTGGCATCCGGTTTAATGATAGACAATGTGCGTTCAACCGCCATGGTGGTCCCCTTTATTAATCCAAAATCGTTATCCCGCGTGTTTTATAGAGCGAGGGAGTGATTAGGGCAAGCCCGGAGATAGAAAATTAAACCAAAATTACCATTTTACGTAATTTTATTTCTTAATTTCTATTTGAATCCATTTTTATGTTGATTATTTCTCTTCGTTTCTGTAATAATGCGCTTTACGTCGGTAAGATATGTAATAAATGCATAAGTAGGTGTGACAATGGTAGGGTCAAGTCTAGCCTCCTTTGCTGAATCAGCTTACGTGCCAAAGCGAAAATTTGATGCACGCCACAATATATTTGCGGGAAGCGGGTTCAGTACAGAGGATTACAGAGCGATTTCTGAAGCCGCTTCTGCGGATTTCGTACAAAAGCTGACAGGCTTTTGTGCAAGTAAGGGGTATTCGTATGTCACGATACCCCACGCAGATTTTTTGGAATATGAGAAAAGCGACCTTAATTTCAGGGAATGGTACGATGAATACAGTGCCGGGAGAGGCTTGGCTCCAAATCCCGACACTTGCATCATAGCTCCACGTATTAAAAGCTCCTTGTCATGCCAACGTAAAGGCCAGTTCGACATAGGCAGCCAGCTCAAGATCGACTCTGTTACCGATTATCTGGCCGGGATGATTGTTGTCATGAAAAAACGACCGGATGCAAAGCGTAACCGGTACAGCTTGGAAAACCTAACAGACCTTATGGCGAGTATTGAGGTAGAGCCATTCACTTTGGGCTATAAAAATTACTCTCATACTCCACATGACAAGACGGGTTTCCGTGCGCATAAATCGCTCATATCAGCAGTGATTGGTCCTGCCAGCGAGAAATATGCAGGGTGGGAATTTCTAGGTGAAGTCAAAATCGAACATGAAAGCCTCATGGACATTGACAAACTTACCCGCGCTTTTATCGATATTGGCAGATCGGTAAATAAGGCCGTCATGCAGTTTGGCTTAGCCTGTGTTCCTTTAGAGAGCGCCAATCAAAATGTAGTGATAAATAAAATTACCGGGCGCATTGGGCGGCTGGAAGCTGCCAGCGACAGGATTAGTAAACTTTTGTATGACCATGTATGCGCCAATGCAGGATTCAACATCTTTCTTGGTCCTGACAAGCATGGTTCTTTTGCTCCCAAAACTATGGATGAAATACTTGCCATAGCCAGACAGGAAACAGGTCGTGTTCTTGGGGGCGAGAGTATTTCACGTGCTCTCCGTGGCTTGCCCCATGTGATTAATTGCGGCGGAAGCCTCCCCCTGTGGCCGAAAAGAAACTAAAGCCTAACCGATTTTTTGTTCGATTGCCTGTACGGCGTCATTGGCGGAATCCGCATTTGGGCCGCCGGCCTGAGCCATATCGGGGCGACCGCCGCCACCTTTACCGCCCAAAGCTTCCGCTCCAACCTTGACCAGATCAACCGCGCTGATTTTTGCTGTTAAGTCTTCGGTCACGCCAACGACAATCGAGGCTTTGCCATCATCCGTCGCGATCAGCGCAACCACGCCGGAGCCGATTTTCTTTTTGAAGTCATCGGCCATGCCCTTCAAATCCTTGGCCGGAATGCCTGGCAGTACCTTGGCGATGAATTTTACGCCGCCGATGTCTTTCACATCATCGTTGGATGATCCTGTACCGCCCGTAGCGACCTGCTTGCGTAAATTCGCGACTTCGGTTTCCAGCTTTTTCTTTTCCTCGGCGAGCGCCTTTACACGCTCCGCTACCTCGGACGGGTTTGCCTTTAACAGCTGCGCCGTTTCCATCAGGCGAGATTCCGTTTCGTTGAGATAATCAAGCGCTGCCGCCCCTGCTACCCCCTCAATCCGGCGAACACCGGCAGAGACAGCGCCCTGCCCCACTATTTTGAACAGACCGATTTCGCCTGTGCGTTTCACATGCGTGCCGCCGCAGAGCTCCACCGAGAACGGGTTGTTAGCACCGGCGGCTGTTGTTCCCATGCGCACCACGCGCACTTCATCATCGTATTTTTCACCAAACAATGCGCGCGCGCCACTTTCCACCGCATCGTCGAGCGGCAAGATACGTGTTTCTACTTCACTGTCCGCACGAATTTCGGCATTTACGATGGCTTCGATCTTCACAATTTCCTCGTGTGAAATCGGGTTGTTATGCGAGATATCAAACCGTGTGCGGCGATCGTCCTGCAGCGAACCTTTCTGCGCCACGTGATCGCCCAATGTCTGGCGCAGCGCTTCGTGCAGCAAGTGTGTGACGGAGTGATGGGCCTTGATATCCGCGCGGCGGCCGTGGCTGACGCGCATGGTGACGGCATCCCCCTTATCGACATGGCCGGAGACGACTTCGGCCTTATGCGCCCAGATTTTTCCAACCTTCTTGGCCGTATCGGTGACTTCGAGTTTGCTGCCCTTTGATGTCAGGATGACACCGGTATCGCCGACCTGCCCCCCGCTTTCGGCGTAGAACGGAGACTGGTTGACAACGACAAACACTTCGTCGCCTTCCTTTACTGTATCAACGAGCGCACCGTCTTTTACCAGCGCGATAATCTGCGCGTCCGCTTCTTCCGATGAATAGCCAAGAAATTCTGTCGGACCAACATCTTCCAGCAATTCAAACCACAGCGTTTCGGTCGCAGTATCGCCAGAGCCGGACCAGTTGGCGCGCGCCTGTGCCCGCTGTTTTTCCATGCTGGATTCAAAGGCGTCCATGTCCACTTCGATATCACGTGCACGCAAAGCGTCCTGCGTCAAATCAACCGGGAAGCCATAGGTGTCATACAATTTAAACGCCACTTCGCCCGGAAACTTTTTGCCGGAAGCCAGCTTTTCCGTTTCCTCATCCAGCATACGCAAGCCCTGCTCCAATGTTTTCTTGAAGCGGGTTTCCTCGTTTTTCAAGGAATCCGTAATCATGCTCTCTGCCCGTTTTAATTCCGGATAGGCCTCGCCCATTTGCGCAACCAGTGTCGGGATCAGTTTGTACATCAACGGTTCAGCCGCGCCCAACAGGTGCGCATGGCGCATACCGCGGCGCATAATCCGGCGCAGGACATAGCCGCGCCCTTCATTCGACGGCATCACACCATCGGCCATCAGGAAAGCAGCAGAACGCAAATGGTCGGCAATTACGCGGTGGGATGCGTTCTCCTTTTCGCCTGTTAAATCTTGGATGTGCCCAAGAATGTCTTTGAACAAATCAATTTCATAGTTGGAATGAACGCCCTGCAGGATCGCGGCGATCCGTTCCAACCCCATGCCCGTATCAACGGACGGCGCAGGCAGGTCAATGCGCGTATCCTTGTCGACCTGTTCGAACTGCATGAACACGAGGTTCCAGATTTCGATGAAACGGTCGCCGTCTTCATCCGGCGAACCTGGAGGGCCGCCCCAGATATGGTCGCCATGGTCGTAAAAAATTTCAGTGCATGGGCCACACGGGCCGGTATCGCCCAT
>JAUHXT010000039.1 GCA_030426925.1 Alphaproteobacteria bacterium
GGTCGCATACCCCGATACTCTTGTCGGTACGGACTCTCACACAACAATGGTCAACGGTCTCGCGGTTCTTGGTTGGGGCGTTGGCGGGATCGAAGCCGAAGCCGCGATGCTGGGCCAGCCGGTCTCAATGCTGATACCCGAAGTGATCGGCTTTAAACTGACAGGCTCGCTGAAGGAAGGCGCAACGGCAACCGACCTTGTGCTGACCGTCACCAACATGCTGCGGGAAAAGGGCGTTGTCGGAAAGTTTGTTGAATTTTACGGCGATGGTCTCGATCACATGACCCTTCCTGACCGTGCGACACTGGGCAATATGGCGCCGGAATTCGGCTCCACTTGCGGTTTCTTCCCGATCGATGATGAAACGCTGCGCTACTTACGCTTTACTGGCCGTGACGAAGCACGCGTGAAACTGGTGGAAGCTTACGCGAAAGAACAGGGCATGTGGCGTAACCCCGGCCACGAACCAAAATTCAATGACACGCTGCATCTTGATCTGGGTGATGTCGAACCGTCAATCGCAGGGCCGAAACGCCCGCAGGACAAAATCGTACTCTCTGAAGCCGCTTCTGCGTTTACAACGCTCGTTGCCAAGGAAAAAGGCATTGATCCGGTCGGCGCAGAAGGTGAAATGATGGAAGAGGGAGGAACAATTTCCGCCGAAGAATCCATCCAGAAAAACAAAAACGGCATTGCCGTTGAAGGGACGGACTATGATCTCGAACACGGCGATGTTGTAATCGCCGCGATCACAAGTTGTACGAACACCTCCAATCCGTCTGTGATGGTCGCCGCCGGTCTGGTCGCACGCAACGCGGTGGCAAAGGGGCTGGAAGTTAAGCCATGGGTCAAAACCTCTCTGGCTCCCGGATCACAGGTGGTAAAGGACTACTTGGAAAAAGCGGATTTACAGGACGATCTGGATTCTCTTGGTTTTAACATTGTTGGCTATGGCTGCACGACCTGTATCGGGAACTCCGGTCCGCTGGCTGATAATATCGGCAAGGCGATCTCTGACGGTGATCTGACGGTAACGGCTGTTCTGTCCGGAAACCGGAACTTCGAAGGACGGATTTCACCACATGTGAAGGCAAACTATCTGGCCTCTCCACCCCTGGTCGTGGCTTATGCGCTGGCCGGGTCTATGAAGGTGGATTTATACAACGATCCGCTGGGGCAGGATAAAGACGGCAACGATGTGTACTTAAAAGACATATGGCCGTCCAATGAAGAAATCCGTGAAACGGTGGATCAGTGCCTGACACCCGAAATGTTCAAATCCCGTTATGACGATGTGTTTAAGGGAACGGAAGAATGGCAGGCGATTGCTGGCGATGACTCTGGTGAAACATACAAATGGGCACCCGGCTCGACATACGTGAAAAACCCGCCATATTTCGAAGGGATGTCCGCAGCGGCAGGCGATATTAATGACATCAAAGGCGCGCATTGTCTGGCGCTTCTGGCGGACAGTGTGACGACTGACCACATCTCGCCCGCCGGTTCGATCGCCAAGCAGTCCCCGGCCGGTGATTACCTGAACGGTCATCAGGTCAATGTCGCGGACTTCAACTCTTACGGCTCCCGCCGCGGAAACCATGAAGTTATGATGCGCGGCACGTTCGCCAACATTCGTATCCGCAACGAAATGGTGCCGGGTACGGAAGGCGGTTTCACGAAATATATTCCAAATGGCGAAAGCATGCCGATTTACGACGCCGCGATGAAGTATCAACAGGACGGCACACCGCTGGTCGTTATCGCTGGTAAGGAATATGGAACTGGTTCTTCCCGTGACTGGGCGGCCAAGGGGACGCGTCTTTTGGGAGTTAAGGCCGTGATTGCCGAAAGCTTTGAGCGCATCCACCGCTCGAACCTCGTGGGCATGGGTGTTCTTCCGCTACAGTTTAAGGACGGCGCAAGCCGCCAGTCGTTAAAGCTGACGGGCGATGAAGTTTTCGACCTCACGGGCATCACGGGTGATATCAAACCGCGTCAGGATGTAGAGTTGACTATTCATCGTTCGGACGGGCAGGCGGAAAGCGTGCAGCTGTTATGCCGTATTGATACGCTGGACGAAGTGGAATATTACCGCCACGGTGGAATTCTGCATTATGTGTTGAGGTCACTGGCCGCTTAAGGTCGCTATTCGATCCATTCGCTTTCATCAAGCTCGCCCGCAGCGATCATTTCCTGTATCTGCGGGGCAAGAATGGTATGCGCGACCACTTCCGCATCCGCTATAGCCTGTGAAAAGTTCGGCCGTTCTGGGCGGTAGGTCACATCATATAATGTCTCATATTTATTAATGGCACGGTTTAGCGATCCTACACGTTCGACAGCCCGCTGCCCTTTCCGGTCTTCATCGGTGTATTTTTCAATCATTTTATAAGCGCGCTTCTTGTTATACATACCCGCTTGGAATGCTAGCTGAATACCTTCCAGGAACGCCGCTGATACTGTCAGGGATTGTGAAATCCGCACAGGAACGGATGATTTTTTGGGCTTGGCGGTAAAATTGAAAGTGGTAGTCCGGTTCGCGGAACGCAAAATCACCCCGCACTTGGCTTCCGTTTCCTTAAAGGCGACGACCAGCGCGACATTGGAATCATACTCAATTGTCACATCCTTGCCGGCTTTTCTGAAAGCTTCCTCCGCGAACTTGATGGACTGGTTGTATTCCCCCTGCTGGGCCACATCGCATTGTTCAATCACATCCAAAAAGGGGTGATGCTCTCCCTCTTCGAAAACCACACGCCCCTTGTGATACACAACGCCCCATATATTCGGGTTCCAGTCGCGCTCGTATCCTCGGATGACTTCTTTCCATAGGTCCTGCCAGTAAAATTTCCGCCGGCGCACCATAATCGGGCCGGATTCCTGGAATTCCTTGACTATCATGGCTGCAAACCGCACGCAGCTATGCATGTTCTGGGCGCGCACGACGAAGGTTTCCCGCTCCGCCGTCCGGTCGGACACCAGGGCCACCACCATACGGTTGCTCAACGCAATAACATCATCATCGCTGTCCAGTTTGTTGGAAGCGGAAATGACGAATTTTTCACGTACCAGAGACGAATTAAATTCCATGAAAACACCTTCTTAAACACAGTATAACATGGCTAAGCATCTGAATCATTTCAATTATTTATATTAGTTTTTGCTAAATACGTAGACAAAAAGAAAGGCACTGGTTGTCCCTCGTGCCCTTTGTTTAGTTATCTGTGCGGAGTTAAAACAATGAAAAAACTATAAAAAGAAAGGGGTAAACTGGTTTGGATTCCCTCTATCAAAACCGTTTGCCCGGTCTTCGCGGACTTCGCCTACAAATTCTGCTGCCTGCCAGGACTGTTCAACTGCCTTATCAAATGCGTCTCCCAAAACGCTGCCGAACATAGCATCAAAAAGAAGGCTACCTTCGGAATATTCCTGTCTGGCCTGGTTAGAAGATGTAAACATAGTTTTACCCGTTCCCTTTGATGCTCAAGGTACAGGTAGGGGGTAAAAGCCGGTTTAATTTTAGATAAAATTCGAACTAATAGTTCTAAGAGCTACGGTTTTCTGCGAAAATTGCGTCAATATCGTCCTGTGATTGGGCTTTTGTCTTGCCTTCGGATACGGTGTCCACGGCTCTTTCCTGATCGACTTTGATATTGATACCGAGGCGGTCCAGCGTTCCACTCAGGCGTTCTTCAATAAGGTGAAGGTTTTCGAGCGTTTTGCGAATACGCTGACCTGTCAGGTCCTGAAAAGTACAGGCAAGCAGGATATTCTGCACATCATCGCGAATGTTTTCCAGCAGCTCTTCGCGCTTGTCCGGGTTGTTCCAGTCATCTTGCTCGCACACCAGACCTGCAATCCTGTCGGCGGCATCCAGAATCTTGTTGGCCGCTTGTTCCGTATCGTCGATAACCGCTTCCAGCTCAACGCCGGTATTTACCTGTGTTTCGCCTTCACCGTGATAGGAAATGGCTGACATGATATCCAGTATCTCGCCGAATCTTCGGGCAATCCCTTCTTCGGCCATATCGACTTGTTGGGATGTCGCGTTGATTTCCATGGAGATTTCATCAAACCGCCGGGCGATGAATTTTTCCATCATGGCCAGCTTGTCATTGATGTTCACGACAGAACTTTCTAGCTCTACAACAACATTCTCCGATTTTTCTGCCATACTATCTCCATTAAACCTTATGGTAGTAAACGAATTCCGGGAACAATTGTCCAGCAGACAATCCACAGAATAAGCGCTAATCCCCTTAAACTTCTATTAAAACCATGAAAACATAAGATAGCATGCCAATATGAAGATACTCATAACATGGGAATTAGGGAAAAACTTCGGCCACATTGCAAAACTCATAGAGATTGCAAGGCCGCTGGCCGAAAAGGGCGCTGATATTTACTTCGCGCTACAAAACCCCGGTTCATTTCTCACATTAAAACCGGATTTCCCGCACACCATCCTTCAGGCTCCGTTTTCACCGATCAAACCGCTAAAGGAACCGATCCTGACATATTGCGATGACCTGCGCCCGTGCGGTTATGATAATGCGAGTACGCTGGCCGGACTGATAGAGGCATGGCGCTCGCTTTACAACATGGTAAAGCCTGACATTGTGATTGCGGAATCGTCCCCTACCGCCTTGCTGGCCGCTCGCGATTATCCGTTTGCAAAAGTGGCAATAGGGACCAGCTATGAAATCCCGCCCATGAAAAGGCCCATGCCGCTCATGCCGTACTGGGAAAACGTAAATACGGATGTATTGATGAAACGTGAACAAGGCGTCGTCGATGTTATTAATGGCGCGTTGGAAAGTCTCTCTCTCGATCCGATCGAAAAATTTTCTGATATCTTTGATATCGACACGCGCTTTCTGTGCTCCTTTGAAGAGCTGGATCATTACCCTGAGCGTGAGAAAGCACAATATTATGGCGCATTGTTCAAAACAGATTCCGGCGCGTCGCTGAAATGGAATCAGAAAGCAAAAAAACACATCTTCGCCTATTTACGTCCGGAAGTGTCATCCTTCCGACCGGCGTTCGAGGCGCTATGTAATTTGCCGGATGATTACGATGTAATTATCGCCGCGCCTGGCATTGATCCAAAAGTTAAATCTATGCGTGAAAGCGAAAGCATAGGTATCGAAGATGGCATGGTCAAACTCGATCACATCTTTTCAAAATGCGACCTTGCTGTTTGTCATGCTGGTGTTGGTATGTCGTCTGCATTTTTGCTTCATGGCGTACCGCTGCTCATGCTGCCCGGTCATATTGAACAACTGATGTTCGCGCGCGCTGTTGGCCGTTATGGTGCAGGCCGCGGTGTGGTCGGGCGTTTTGGCCCTGAAAAGGTGCATGAACTGATTGATCTTCTGCTCACCGAACCTGAATTTAAGAAAACAGCCCAAAAATTCGCGAAGGATCATAAATCCTATAAAACGGATAAAGTATTGAATGAAATAATTGATGAAATTACGGCGCTGGCAAAGCCCAAGAGAAAAAGAAAGCGTGCTTAGCCTAGGCCGCATATTCATCGGCCAGCGGTTCATACCAGTGCCGTAACATACCCGCTTCGCATAACGTCGTCATCGCAGTCCTTCTTTCAATGTCTTAATATGCTCCGGCCCGATACCGCAGCACCCGCCAAGCAGCGTCGCACCCGTATCACACCATGTTTGCGCGAATTCCAGGTAAGCCGGCGGCGTGATGTCTTCGTCAATCATGGAAATATTGTTGGCCTTGTTGGATCGCGGGACTTTAAAGCTGTTGGCATAAACGCCGATCGGCATACGCTTGCCGATGACTTTTTTCGCCGCTGTGACGGAATCTTTCATCTCTTTCGGGTGACTGCAATTGAACAGCATCGCTTCGACACCCTTCATGCCCAAAACGGCTTCGGCGCAGTCTTCAACCGGTTCGCCCGCACGGTCAGTCACCGGATCGCCCGCATTCTGCCTGTCGCTGACTGAAAAGGAAATCCAGATTGGCTTGCCCGTATCTTTTAGATGATCATAGGCAAATCGCGCTTCTGCCAGCGAAGATGTTGTTTCCACCAGCCAGAAATCGACCGCATCTTTTTGCCCGTCAATCAACGGCTTGATGATATCAGGCGCTTGCTCCGGTATAAAATTCTCCGGCTCGTATGACCCGAACAGCGGCGGAATGCTTCCCGCAACCTTCACATCGCGTCCGGCATTATCCGCCACGTCCCGCGCAATCTCCGCCGCCAGCAGCGTCAGTTCCAACCCGCGCGTGTCAAACCGCTCCTGCCCGATATGATAAGGAACAAGCGCATAGCTGTTTGTGGTGATAATGTCCGCACCCGCATCGACAAATGCCTGATGCGCCGCGCGCACGGTTTCCGGCGCTTCCATCAGCGCGAGCGCAGACCATTCCGGCTGGCGGAACGGCGCACCCATGCGTTTCAATTCGCGGCCCATGCCGCCATCTAAAATCGTAATATCTGTTGCCATGATTAGTCGTTTATATAGAAAGTGACGTAATCTTCAAGCTGTTGCAGCGTTTTGCCGTGCATGATGTCCTTCACCTGCGCGTCCATTTCGTCCTGGTTCATTTGCCCTTTGGCCTGCTGCTGTTTGATGATGTCGGACATAATCGCCATCGATGCGATGATAAAACGATCACGCTGTTCCGTCGGTAACTTTTTCGCGCGCTCCATGGTTTCATTCACCGCCGCGACGCTGTCCGCCTTAACGATAAAGTCGTCCGCTAGAACAGGAAAACTCAACAATGTGATCAGCAGGAATACGCCAAAAGCCCTCATCATTTTATTCTCCCAAAGAAGGTTTAAGCTTTTGATAAACCACACGCGCGGAGAAGTAAACCCGGCAGGGTTTCTTTCAGTTCGTTTTGAAATGAAATGCCCCAGAAATCGGCATAAAATGTTGATTTATAATGGAAATATGCCCCTTCAGTTCGTTGCGGAAAACCACCTCTTCAAGGGGGCGGGGGATGACAGCCCGCAGGTTCCCCCCACCGCGTATCCAGAACACAGTATAGGATAAAATTCCTGTTTTTGCAATGTTTCAATCCGCTTCATTCGGGGTTGATCGCTATGCCGTGCGCGATATGTTAGTGATAGGAACAGCAAAGGAGACAAAACCATGATGGAGATTATCGCAGATTTGCCCGACGACACCGTCGGCATCGCATCCAAAGGCCGCATCACGGAAGAGGATTATAAGAAAATCATCATCCCCGCGATTGAACAGGCGCTGGAAAACCACGACAAGATCAAGATGCTGTTTAACCTGTCCGACATGGAAGGCGGCATGGAACTCACCGCCATGTGGGAAGACTTCACCTTCGGCGTCAAGCACTGGACCGACTTTTCGCATTTGGCGTTGGTAACCGACATAGAATGGGTAAAAAATATGACTGCCTTTTTCGCCATGATGGTTCCCGCGGATGTAAAGGTCTTTGCGTCATCCGAAGAACCCGCCGCCCGCGAATGGCTGGTCACCGCAAAGAAACAAGCGGCCTAGCACTCAACGTCATTGCGAGGAGGCCGTAGGGCCGACGCGGCAATCCAGTATCGCATGGATTGCTTCGCTACGCTCGCAATGACACTCAAAAACAACTTAAAGAAACATATCCTTTATTTAAGGTAATCTGGCAGCTTGGTTTCATCACTAATTCTAGCTACAGATATTTGCTCTTTGGTAAGGCCTTTTGTCTTTGTTAGATCAGTTCCGTCTCCAAAATAGGTGTTTTCTAAATTAGCTTCAGTGAAATCTGCATTGTCCAGCTTGGCCCATTCTCCAAACATAGCGCCACTAAGGTTAGCTTTACGAAAATTCGTATCTCTGAGACCTACGGTATCACTTAAATTCGCATTTTGAAGTTTAGCCATTTCAAAATTAGCCCCATCAAAATTGCATCCCATAAAATCGGTATTGTTTAATATGACCCATCGAAAATTTGCACCTTGAAAATCTACTCTTGTAAAAGATGCATTTGTAAAATTTCCACTTTCTAAATTAGCATTTTTAAGAGCTACAGTATCAAATTCAGACCCTGATGCTTTTACCCCATATAAATTTGAATCGCTTAAGTCCAAATGATACAACTTACTTTGTTCAATTTTAGCATCTCTTAATTTTGCTCCAATAAGACTTAAATCTGTGAGAAAAACACCTTGAAGAAAACAACCTTGAATGTCTATTTTAGTTTCATTCGCTCTAATCAATCTTTTTACATTACCAACAATACGATATGCGGCCTCGTTACTTTCCCAGCGCCTAAAATCATCGATTTCATCTTTATATCGCTGTATTTCTCTTTTTCTATCTCCTCTTTCATGCAGCCAAAATAAAAAAACAGTGATTATAAGAAGATCACAAAGCATGCCGAATGATTCGACTAATATCCCCTCTCCTAAACCATCGAAAGGGAAACGCCAAGCTAGTAATCCGACAATTAATGAGGCAATTATAAATACAGAAAAATTTAGTCTTACACGATGATT
Source organism: Alphaproteobacteria bacterium (assembly GCA_030426925.1). GTDB lineage: Bacteria > Pseudomonadota > Alphaproteobacteria > Micavibrionales > Micavibrionaceae > JAUHXT01. The sequence goes on from JAUHXT010000039.1 coordinate 8,492, forward strand.
TTCAGATAAATCATCCGTTATATTATTAAGCCACTCAAGAACTATGTGCCAAAATAGCGCGATCATAAAAAGTATAGAACCACATAGGTTAGTTTCAGGAAAGGAATAATAAGGAGACAGTAATGTCACCATCACCGATCATCCCCCTTTCTACCCCGTTTCCGGCGTGGCGGCAACTCAGTCCTTGAGGCCGGATGCGCGCTCCAGCAGCGGGCGTTGCAGGGCGGGGAAGGCGGAAAACGTGCCCATCACAACCCGGCGCATAAACTGGTTCACCGGGTTCGCGGACACGATGGTGTGAACGAAACGCTCGCTTAACGCGATCCAGCGCTTGGCCACGGGGTGGCGCAGGGCGGTGTAGCCATCCAGCGTGCCGGTGGCGATACAGTTCGCGAGGATACAGGCATCTTCAATTCCCAGATTCATGCCGCGCCCGCCAAAGGGGGAATGCACGTGCGCTGCATCCCCGGCGAGAAAGACGGGCGGTTTTTGATAGGTATGCGCCTGCCGCGCGGAAATAATGAAGTCGTCGCTGCGGTTCAGCTTATCCAGCGTGAAGGGGATGGGAATGTCCTTCAGCGCCTCCGGCTCGTCCGCAACCGCGCGGTAACGGTGCTCGCCGATTTTAATGACAAAGCGCACATGCCCGCCCGGCAGGAAATAGGCGGAGGCCGCGGCCGGCCAGTCATGTGATTCAAAATCCGCGATGCTCCAGCGCTCAGTGTAATCATATCCTTCGAACGGGATCTGCGCCGCTTCGCGCACCGCGCTGTGCACCCCGTCCGCCGCGATGACAAGGTCGTACGGCTCCACCGCGCCGTCATTGATGGAAACACTGGCCTTGCCGTTGTCTATCGTAAGGGACGTCAGCTTGCACCCGTATTCTACTGCGCCGCCCATTCCTTCCAGCGTCGTGCGCAGGACCTCTTCGGTTTCATTTTGCGGGAGCGCGAGAAGGAAGTTGTAACGGTGGCGGATCTGGCTGAAATACATGCTGCCGATTTTTTTCGCCCCGTTATGGAAGTCTGCCTGCCCCAGCTTGAACCCCCTGGCCAGCAGCGCCTGCGCCGCGCCGGAAGCTTCCAGCAGTTCCAGCGAGCGCGCATTGATGCCGACCGCGCGCGACAGCGGGGAGGGGGCGTCCTTTTTATCGATGATGCGGGGTTTAAAACCGTGGCGGAATAATTCGGTGGCTGCCGTTAATCCGGTCGGCCCCGCACCAACGATCAGGATGTTCACTTGTCATCCCCCATTTTGAGGGCATTGATGAACGCGGATTGCGGGATTTCGACATTGCCGTACTGGCGCATCTTTTTCTTACCCTTTTTCTGCTTTTCCAGCAGCTTGCGTTTCCGCGACACGTCCCCGCCGTAACATTTGGCGGTCACGTCCTTACGCAGCGCGCTTAAATGTTCCGCCGCGATGATCTTGCCGCCCAGCGCGGCCTGTATCGCGATTTTGAACATCTGGCGGGGGATGAGGTCTTTCAGCCGTTCGCATAGCTGCCGACCGCGGCTCTCCGCCGCGTCCTTGTGCACGATCATGGCGAGCGCATCCACGGGTTCCTGATTGACGCGGATTTCGAGCTTCACAAGGTCGTTTTCATCATACCCGTCCAGCGCGTAGTCAAAGGACGCATAGCCGCGGGAAATGGATTTCAGCCGGTCGTAAAAATCAAACACCACTTCGTTCAGCGGCAGGCGGTACACCACAAGCGCGCGGTTGCCAGCATAGTTGAGTTCAATCTGCACCCCGCGCCGTTCCTGGCACAGCGTCAGGATACCGCCCAGATATTCGTCGGGCACAAGGATGGTCGCCTTGATCCACGGTTCTTCCACGCTTTTGATTCTCTGCACGTCCGGCATGTCGACGGGGTTATACAGCTCGATCTGCGAACCGTCGGTCATGTTGATTTTATACACCACGCTCGGCGCAGTGGGGATGAGGTCAAGGTCGAACTCGCGCTCCAGCCGTTCCTGTATAATCTCCATGTGCAAAAGGCCGAGGAACCCGCAACGAAAACCGAGGCCGAGCGCCTGCGAACTTTCTGTTTCGTAATGAAGCGACGCATCGTTCAGCTTGATCTTGCCCAAACTGTCACGCAGCTTCTCATACTCCGACGCATCCACGGGAAACAGCGAACAAAACACCATGGGGATGGAAGGTTTGAAACCGGGCAGGGCGGTCTCACACGGTTTTTTCTCATCCGTGATCGTGTCCCCGACCTTTGTTTCGCTGATGTCTTTAATGCTGGCCGTGATAAAGCCCATCTCTCCGGGGCCAAGCTCGTCCAGCAAAACGTGTTTGGGCGTAAACATCCCGACGCGGTCGATATCGCGCGTTGCCTTCGCCTTCATGAAACGGATTTTCTGCCCCTTGCGTAAATACCCGTCAATGACGCGTACAAGGATCACAACCCCAAGGTAGGAATCATACCAGCTGTCCACCAGCAGCGCCTTGGTCGGCTTGTCGGCAGCGCCTTCCTTGGGGCACGGCAGCTTGGTGACGATGGCTTCTAAAAGCTGGTCGATATTAATGCCCGTTTTGCCGGATACCGGCACGGCGTCCGTCGCATCAAGGCCGATCACATCCTCGATCTGCTCCTTGGCTTTGTCGATATCGGCGGCGGGCAGGTCGATTTTATTAATAACGGGCAGGATTTCATGGTCGTTTTCGATGGCCTGGTACACGTTTGCCAGCGTCTGCGCCTCCACCCCTTGCGTTGAATCCACGACCAGCAGCGACCCTTCACACGAAGCAAGGGAGCGGGAGACTTCATAGGCGAAGTCCACATGCCCCGGCGTGTCCATCAGGTTGAGCTGGTATTCAATCCCGTCCTTGGCGGTATAGGCAAGGCGGACGGTCTGCGCCTTGATCGTAATGCCGCGCTCACGCTCGATTTCCATGGAGTCGAGGACTTGTTCCTTCATCTCCCGCTCTTCCAGCCCTCCGCAGGTCTGGATCAAACGGTCGGCGAGAGTGGATTTGCCATGGTCGATATGCGCGATAATCGCGAAATTGCGGATATGTTCTAACGGTTTACTCATCTGGCCGTTTCCATTTGCTCCCTGACGGCGTTGCTTCACTCCTCGCGTAGCGTATCTACGCGTCGTCGCCTGCGCCTTGTCAGAAAACAAAGCGAAACGACCAATCGCTATGATTTAGCGGATTGCGCGCAAAAAGAAAAGGGAATAGAGGGCGTTAAGCCTTAATTCGGTGATGCTGCTCCGGCGCCCGGCACCTGTTGCTGCTGCGCCCCCGGCTGTCCCTGTGTCGGGGTGCTTGCTTCTGGTGTCGGTGCTTTGGTTTTATCTGCTGTCTCCTCAGCTGCTGTCTCCTCAGCTGCTGCGGCTTTAAAGGCTTCGCGTGCTTCACGGCGATCATCTCGTGCTGGTTTTGCCGCCCGGTCAATCTCACCAACCAAGGAAACTGGTAAATCCCAACCAACCATTTTCAACCCCTCAAGCATGTGCGGCAGACCTTCCTGAAGGACAGTGACCAGACCTTGTAATGCCTGCTTAATCTCTGGAGGTAGGTTTAATTCAGCGACCTTATCGTAAAGTTTGTCAAAAATTTCATCCCACTGGCCGCCCAACCCGTCTAACAGGGCAAACCAATTAGCTGGATCTTTCATGACTTCGGTCGTTGCCGTATTCGCAATAGAGGTGAAAACAGCTTTTATTGCTTCCGGTACATCCGCACCTTCTTGATTTACGGCTGTGGATAGAGATGAAAAATCTACAGAGCCGGTATCTGGATCTGTAAAATTGGCAATGTAGTCACGGGCTTCCGCCAGATCATAATCCGGGTTGCTCAGAACATCGCGAATAACACCTGCTTTTGCTGCGGTTGTTAAAGAGTTTAATTGATCCGCGCCCAATGTAAGTCCTTTTTCTTCCAGAGTTTGTGTAAACAAATCTTCAGGTAGTGGGGAAGAAATAATACCTGCAAAAGTTCCGGTTTGTGTCGGGTCTAGTGCCGCTTCATAAGATAAAGAAACCAAAAGATTAGGATTGGATTGAACCGCGCCAAGAAACGCTTCCATTGTTTCAGGCTCGGCTTCCAGCTGTTCAAAAAACTTCGCTTGTACGTCGGCATTCCCAATCAGGCCTTCCGTACCTTTCATGGCTTCGAGTAATTCATCGCCGCTCAGGCCGTCAAAACGCTCATCGAATTCTGCCGTCAGGCCGGTTTGTATGGCGGACTGGAAATCATCCGATGTCAGGCCGTCCGTATCACCGGACAGCGTTGTCAGTGCGCGGGTAAAGGCTTCGCGTCCGTATTCCGTACCGGCAAGGTTTGTCAGGGTTGTCTTGTATGTCTGTGCTGCTTCTGCTGACAGGCCGCTCGAAGAAACAAGCTCATCGAGGTTCAGTCCGTCCACACCTTGCTTGGTAACAAAGTCATGTAATGACTGGCGGAAGCCGGCATTTGTTCCGTTCGCATCCAGCGTGGTCAGGAAAGATCCTGTTTCCGCGATGCCGGCATCAATGTCCGCATTGCCTGTACGCAGGCCCGAAATGTTTGTTAGTGCTTGATAGGTTGCGTTTGCATCGCCTACTTCCAGCGCCGCTTTCGCAAAACCGCCCATAACGGCTTGTGATAACGCTTCCGGTGACAGTGCGGATGTGTCAGCTGATAAATCTGCAAAACCGTAGGCAATCGCTTTTGCGCCAAGCTCCGAATTCGCCAGCGCTTCCAGTTGCGGCATATTATCGGCAAGCTGGTCCAGCTGTTTGAACAGTTCCGGGCGTGGTTGCGCCGGGTTGGGATCTATCCCTGTAACTATTTGTGACAACGATGTTAAAAATTGAGTTTGTGCCGCAGGGTCAGGGGAGCCGGTCAAAAGCTTTTCTCTTACGTCATCCTGTGACAGCAAGGTGTGAAGGTTTGCGCGGAATGCGCCGCCTGAATTCGTATCGATCGCCTGCAGCAGGCTGTCTACTTTCCCCATGGGTGTCAGGGCGACAACAGTATCAAATGTTGCATCCGGCCCGGCTGTTACGGCGTCAGTCAAAGCTTTCGTGACGCTGCCACCGGCCAGGCCAAACTTCAGCGACAGGCTACCTATTTGTGCGGCATCCATCTCTAAAGCACTGCTTAATTCTGCTGCGGTTCTTTCGGCCATTGTGGGAAATCCCTCTCCTGTAATGTCTTTTTATTGTTCTAAATTCTGACCCTATTCTATGAAAAACGGGTTAAAGGGTGCAAATTTGACCAGTTAAAGGGCTATTTTATATATTAATATCAATATGTTATGAATTTTCAACCAAGTATGGAAAACTGGCGGAATTTGCCTGAAAACCCCCTCGCGCCTTAATATCGTGGTAAGGCTTTTCTGATACCCTGTAATGTCCGCTTGAAATGGATATTTTTATTTAAAAACAGGTAGTTAGATGCACAATTTTGCAATGCCCGCCCCCGAACATGTATCATAGGGGCAGAATTATAGAAAACTTACCTTTGTAAGGAAAAACGACAGGAACGAGGTAGATATTATGGCTGATACAACGGAAAATACAGGTCCAGAAATAGCCGCAGGTCGTGAAAGAGCGCCAGGTTCGACACCAACGCCTGCCGATGGTGATTTGGCAACGCGTCAGGCAGAACATAAAATGGACATGGAGCGCAGGGCAGCTGATCGGGCAGATAAAGAATTAGATTTGGCCAGAAAAGCCCGAGGGGGGGTGTTCGGAACAGCTTTAAAAGGCCTTGCAGGCACACTCGGTGTTGTCGGGGGAGTAGTAGCTGCTGATAAATTCCAAGCCTATTTGAGTGGCGGAGATATGGTTTCTAAAAATCTTCGGGACATGTTGGATGCAAGCACTGGAAAGCAAGCGGAAACCGCAACAGCCGGAGAAAGAAGAGCGCAAGCTTTGGAGCAGGGTATTCAGATGGATCCTGCACCGGTTGCGCCATCTGGTTTTGATGCTAACGCTGAATTAAGAAGTAGCTTTGCGGTAGCGGTAACAAAAGATGCTACAGATTTAGTTGATGGGTTAAACCAACAGGCGGGAAGTCTGGGAATTGCCCCTTTTGACGCAACGCAGGCTAGAGCAGTAGCAGATGTTTTTGAACGCGCTATTTTAAATGCCGGCGATCCGCTGGATAACCCGGATGGTTATTGGCGTGCATTTGTTGAAGATGCTGAAAATGGTTTGCAAGGTATTAGCGGTTTGAGCCAAAAGCATTTTCAACTTTTGGATAGGTATATTTTGGATGGCAGTGAGGCATCTCCACAAGCTGACAATAATTTCTTAAAACGGGCCACCACGGAATTAGATACCGTGATGTCACGTTTAGGACGATAAAATAAATAAAGAGAGGTAAAAATGGCAGATCCAGTAACAGATACATTAACGGGCGCGGCACAAAAAGCTGCCGGAGCAGTCACAGATACAGCCGGAAAATTTTTAGCGGGAGACGATGGCGTTGATTTTGATAATGCAGCTGCTGATTTGGCTTGGGAAAAACTTCAAGCCGGTGATATTGACGGCGCGCGCCAAGTTATTGCGTCTGCTGTTTTGGCAAAATCTTCTGGTGAATTAAGTAGAACTCTATCGCACCTTCCTGTTGATGTAAGGAAAGCTATATATGACGATATTGCTAAATATCCGAATAAAGCGATGGGAGAGTTGCTGAACGCGGAAGTTCTGCGAAACGCAAAAAATCAGGAAGATTTCCAAAGAGCTGTACAAGATTTTGTATCACGGTATCAAGGTACTTTTGATAAAGGCGTAGATTTACGCAATACCCTTGCAGGAAATACACGTGGTTGGATGGCAACTGTTGAGGGATTTATTGGTGCTTGTGCCAGACTGGGACAGGTCTGCGATCAACTTGGTTTAATAGAACTTGATCCGGCAACACGTTCCATGGTTGACAGTATAGTAGAACGTGCCGAAAATTATTCACCGGGCAGGATTGGAACAGAAGGCGACATTGATAGAGTTGACTTTAATGCAGCCGCAGGGGATCGCCCTATAACATTGCTAAGCCCTGAAGAGCTTACCGATCTTTACGAGGATTTAGGAGAGGCGTTAAGTGACGAAATTTCTGAGGCAATTACAAATGCAACACCGGAGCAACTTGAACAGATAATTAGATCACTGAGGGGCTCAGAAGAAGCATATCGTGAATCTATAACGCCGCCTTCTGCAGATCCGACAGAAACCGGTAGCCGGTTTGAAGGGGAAACTTTCAGTATTAGGTAAGTTTACGTTTTAGAGAATAAAAAGCCTCCACAAAATTTATATGGAGGTTTTTTTATTCGTTATTTTTATTAGTTAAAAGAAAATTGCTGCTGTTTTGTAAACGTACCGCCATAGCTGTCACTTTGGAGCTGTTCTGCAATTTCAGGAGCCGCTACTTCCAGATCTTCTATCGAAATGTCTCTTCCGTGGCTCCAATCCCATAAGATACGTGCAGAAGCCATGGCTTTTAGATAGTCTTCGGGGTTATTTGCAGTAAAGCCGATAGTTCCCAGACTGCCTAAAACGGCTTCAGGTGTAGTTGCTGCCGCAGCTGTTCGGGTTAGCAATGTTCCTGTCGCCGTAGTTGTTTCTATGGCAGTAGCGGTGGCTGCTCCACCAAGCCTGAGCGCGGCATAGCCACCACTGGATAAAACAATCGCCGTGCCATTGACCGCATAGGAAACACCCGTTTGGATCATCATGTCTGTATCATCTATTGCTACGGGTCTTTCAGCACCGCCCAGAGCCAGGTACCCTTCGTACCCTGCTGTAAGATTATCACGAATAAATTCACTCCCCAGAAATGGGCGATCCGTCATGGGGCCAAAGCCGTCAACGCCGGGTATTAGGTTAAGTAGTCGTGGGAGATTGTTCATGCCATCCACGGCATAACCCGGCAAGGAAACCAGATCGATCAAATTCTCATAAACGGCATCAAGGCCGATGATAACGCGGTGTTCGGTTATTCCGGGCGAGGTGCTGTCATCCAGCGTCCCGCGCGTTTCCAGCGCACCCATACCGCCCCCATGACAAGAGGGGCAGGACTTGTTGGTCATCGTTTCAAAGGAAATAAGGGGGCCTGTGGCTGCCTGAAAAGACGCACCAACCGGGGCTGTGCCCTCCAGACCGGCAAGCTCATACTCAAGCAGCTTGCCCAGATCGGCAGTGCTTACACTGTCCGGATCGGCCATCCACTTGTCGCGTAGTCTTATATTGTCTGCGTTTGTGCCATCTTGCGGCATATAAGTCCCTGTTTTAATTGCAATTATAGTTATTACGTAAATTTAAGTAAATTATACAATAACAGGGTTAAGAAGTGCAAAAAACACCACTTTATCGTTTGTTTTCAGGGGATTATCGGATTAGTGCCGGAAGTGCCGCATATCGGTGAAAATCATCGCAAGGCCACGCTCATCAGCCGCTTTGATAACCTCTTCATCGCGAATGGAACCGCCCGGCTGGATCACGGCCGTCACACCGGCCTCCGCCGCCGCGATCAACCCGTCAGCAAAGGGGAAGAAGGCATCGGACGCGACAACAGACCCCCTGGTCAGCTGCTCTTCCTGTCCGATCGCTTCGGCTGCATCCTGGCTCTTACGGGCCGCAATACGGGAAGAATCAAGACGGCTCATTTGCCCCGCGCCGATTCCGACCGTGGCCAGATCCTTCGCATACACAATGGCGTTTGATTTCACATGCTTGGCGACCTTGAACGCGAACAACATGTCGCGCACCTCGTCGTCTGTCGGCTCGCGCTCACTCACCACCCGCAAAGCGGCGGGGTCGAGACGACCCAGATCATCGTCCTGCACCAGCAGGCCAGCGGCGACGCGCTTGACCAGCAAACGCTTTTGCATTTTGTCAGGCATACTTCCGGTCGTCAGAACGCGTACATTCGGCTTTTCCTTGAGCACGTCCACCGCTTCCGCGGCAATGTCCGGCGCAATAATAACTTCGCTGAATGTTTTGATGATTTTGCGCGCACTGGCCGCATCCAGCGTACGGTTCATGGCGATAATGCCGCCAAATGCACTCACAGGATCACAGCGCAGGGCAAGATCGTAAGCTTCTTCAATACTGTCCGCACTGGCCACTCCGCACGGGTTTGCGTGTTTGATAATCGCGATGGTCGGGGCATCGAATTCCGCAACCAGTTCAAACGCCGCGTCGGTGTCGTTGATATTGTTATAGGACAGTTCCTTGCCCTGTAACTGGCTGGCGTTGGTAACGCCTGCGCGGTCCGATCCGTCCACCCGGTACAGCGCCGCACTCTGGTGCGGGTTTTCGCCGTAACGCAATGTTTGCTTGAGCGTGCCGGAAAAGCTGATCCGCCGTGGAAATTCCTTGGTGTCGTATTGGGACGCAAACCAGCTCGCGATATTGGAATCATACGTCGCAGTCAGCGCATAGGCATTCGCCGCCAGTTTTTTACGCAATGCATAAGTGGTTGCCCCGTCATGTTCCTCCAGGTCTTTTAGTACAGGATCGTAATCCTGCGGATCGGTAATAACGGTCACGAATTCATGGTTTTTCGCCGCTGCACGTATCATGGCCGGGCCGCCAATATCTATATTTTCAATGCAGGTTTCAAAATCCGCGCCGGAGGCAACAGTTTGTGAAAACGGGTACAGGTTGACGATAATCAGGTCGATTTCACCGATATCATTATCATTCATGGCCTGAACATGCCCGGCATCGCTGCGCCGTGCCAGAATACCGCCATGGATTTTCGGGTGCAGGGTTTTGACACGTCCGTCCATGATTTCGGGAAAGCCTGTATGAGAAGAAACGTCTTTGACTTCGATATCGTTCTCTTTCAGTAATTTGGACGTTCCGCCCGTCGAAAGGATTTCGATACCGTAGCCCGCAAGCTTACGGACAAAGTCAACAACACCGTTTTTGTCGGAAACGGACACCAATGCCCGTTTGATCTTTACGGCCTTGGGATCACGGATGGTCCCTTGGTTCTGCTCTGCACTCATAGTGTTTCCGTCTTATTTGATTATTGAAACGATGCTCGGTTATAGGAAAAAAACCGTTAGCCTGCAACTGCTTTGCTGCTGTCGTCCTTACTGTCTATGAAGGGGTGGGTTTGTGGGATATACAGGCCTCGTATATCCGGGGCGGCGACAAAGCTGCTGGTTACGCCCATAACGGTTTCCGCCCCGCCAAGAAACAGGAATCCATCAGGTGTAATCTGCTTGACCATCTTTTCAAGCGTTGCTCTCTTCGTATCGATATCAAAATAGATCAACACATTACGGCAGAAAATGATGTCGAACTGCCCCATACTGGTCATGGGATCCAGCAGATTGAAATACTTATATTGTATTTTGTTGCGAATAACGTCTTTCAAACGCCAGATTTTGTCATCCTGTTCGAAATAATTCATCAGCATTTGGATGGGCAGGCCGCGCTGTACTTCAAATTGCGTGTATTCCGCTTTCTTTGCCTGTTCCAGAATTTTATGGTCGATGTCCGTCGCAATGATTTCATACGACCATCCGGGCATCTTGTTCTTCATTTCCTCTAAAATCATAGCCAGGGAATAGGGCTCCTGACCTGATGAACAGGCCGCACACCATATCCGTAACCGTTTGCCTGTCATCCGCGCCTTTTCCATGAATGGCAAGACGGTTGCCTTGAACGTATCAAACGGACGCGTATCCCGGAAAAAGGATGTTTCATTCGTGGTCATCGCTTCCACCACGTCTTTGACAAGGCCGGGGTCAGGAACGCCGTTGAGCGCCATGGTCAGTGCTTCCAAAGAATTATATCCCCATTGCTTGGCAACGGGCGACAGGCGTGATTCCAGCAGGTAAGATTTATCAGGCGTCAGCGTCAGGCCCGATTTTTCCTTCAACAAAGCTGCATAAACGTCAAAGTCATTAATACGCATTTCTTACGATCCTGTTACGGCTTTACGAATCCATGGGCCGATTTCCCCGACAGGCAGAACCTGTGTACACAGGCCGGCTTTTGCAACTGCTCCCGGCATGCCCCAGACGACGCTGGTTTTTTCATCCTGGGCCACGACGCGCCCGCTTTTTTCTACCAGAATTTTGGAGGCATCAAGCCCGTCATTGCCCATGCCAGTTAAAATAACACCCAGTACCTTGTTACCAAAAACATCAATCGCACTTTTCAACATCGGATCAACTGCGGGTTTACAGAAATTGACCGGTGGTCCTTCATCCAGCTTCGCAATAAGGTGCCTGGTTTTTGCGTCTCTGGCCATCAGCATGTGATAGCCGCCGGGTGCGACATAAACGATGCCAGCTTCAATCGGCATGGAATCTTCCGCTTCGACGGCGGTGACACCCGTATGCGTAGTGATATGTTGCGCCAGTATTTTGGTAAAAGTCGCAGGCATGTGCTGGGTCAGGATGATGGGAACATCGATTCCTTTTAAGTGCTTTATGACTTCAAACAGCGCCTGCGGTCCGCCCGTGGAACTGCCAATCGCAACAAGTAACGGTTTTCCGGTGTAAACCCCAAGTTTATCACTAAGCTTGTAGGGAGTGGGGACCACAGCACCGTCCGGCGTACCTGTTGATTTCTTCTTGCCCAGGCCGCGCAGGATATTAAGGAGTGAAAGCTGGAATTCCCCGCCAGGCTGAATGTCGCGCGGGCTTGTCGGTTTGCCAATACAATCGGTGGCCCCAAGCTTAAGGGCCTCCAGGGTGATGGCGGCGTTGCGAACTGTCAGCGTCGAGCACATCACGATTCTGGAATCCGGCGCTTTTTCCAAAAGCTGCGGCAGTGCAGCCATGCCGTCCATCACCGGCATTTCAACATCCAGCAGGATAATATCGGGCGAACAGTCATCCAGCGCTTCCAAAGCCAGTTGCCCGTTTTCGGCCGATTTAATGATTTTCATGTCTTTTTCACCGCCCAAAACGCGGGTAATCATTCCGCGCACAACGGCGGAATCGTCAACAAGCATGATTTCAATGGGGGAATTGCTGGATGGCACTGGCGACATTCGTTTTGTTGTTATTGTTTAATCAATCAGGCCAATTTGCAAAAATTTCGATTCAATAATCTCGCTGTCGAAAGGTTTCATAATATATTCATTGGCACCAGCCTGCATCGCCCGTTGAATATGGCTCATATCGTTTTCTGTTGTACAAAATACAACTTTCGGAAAATTGCCGTTTTCCATCTGACGCAGTTTTTCCAAAAAATCTATGCCTGACATCACCGGCATGTTCCAGTCGAGCAGAATGGCTTCCGG
>JAUHXT010000040.1 GCA_030426925.1 Alphaproteobacteria bacterium
CCAAAGAACTGGATGTAACGGTTTTAACTGAGGATGAGTGGCTGAACCTGATTAGCTCTTGAGGGAACGCAGTCTAATCATGGCGTTTTCTACCTCTTGCGGGTATTCCCGGCGCTCAATAAATTCCCCGCCGCCTGTATTACGGGTCATGGATAGTTCCATGGCATGATTCAGAGCCTCGGCAATCATGACGTCTTCCTGTTCAATCGCAAGCTTTAAAGCATCAAGGATTTTGTCGCTTAAACGGGCGTGTTCTGAATTATTTTGCATGCAGGTCCTCTTTTGAAATCTTTCAATAAATTACGTCAGGATGCTGTTTTCTTCCAGCAATTTATCAAAACCATCCCAAAATGTGTTCCGGATTGCGTCGGTTTCCATCAGGATTTCATGCTTTGAGTGCGGAATGTTAATCAGAGTGCAGTTCGGCATTTTTTCCGACAAGATATCCGTAGTGGCATTGTCTACCAGCTTTTCATCGCCGGCTGTCGCGAGAAGGCAGGGGACGGTGAAGTTTGAATAGTTGTGACGAAGCAGGATGTTGCCGGACTCTGTTGCAGCCTTGATCCAGCCGAAAGTCGGGCTGCCGATTTGTAATACCGGCGCATGCATGCACCATTGGTTATGGATTTCCTTGCGCACCGGATCGGATGAAAATATATCATTGTCTTCCGATGTACGGATGTCTTCATGCCAGTCATGCCCGCCAGAAATATATGCGGAATGAAAAGGCGTCAGAACCCATAACAGGAAACGTATAAACCAGTCCGGTAAAAGCCTGATCGCATCAATGCCGATCATCGGCGCGGATATGGCAATGACCTTGAATGTCTGCGGGTTCTGAATAGCATAACGAAGCCCCATATTACCGCCCATGGAATGAGCCAGTAGGACGAGCGTTTGCGCGTTGGTTGTCGGTTTTACTATATCTGAGATGAAATGATCGAGGTCGTCGGCATCATGCTCAAACCCTGTGCTGTGCCTCTTTTGTGAATCCGGGAAAAACCGTGCCGACCGGCCCTGACCGTACCAGTCCATCGTGAAAACGGAAAACCCGCGTGTCAGCAAGTCTTTGACTGTCTCGAAATATTTTTCGCTAAATTCACTAAGGCCGGACAGGAGAACGACTGTCCCCTTCGCATTGTCTGCAAGAACATAACCATAGTGTATATTTCGCCCATGATGGGTGAACTCACCTGTCTGCCATCCTTCCGGCGCGTGGAAACGGTCTTCGAGGGCTGGCGGGTAACTGTTACTCAAAGGCTTTGACAACATCTTCAGTCACGGCTTTGGCGTCGCCGAGCAGCATATAGGTATTGTCCGCATAGAACAGCGGGTTATCGATCCCTGCATAGCCAGAGCCAAGGGAGCGTTTGACGAACAGCACCGTCTTGGCCTTATCGACATCCAGAACAGGCATTCCGTAAATGGGGGAGGAACTGTCCTGCTTGGCCGCAGGGTTGGTGATATCGTTCGCGCCGATCACGTAAACCACATCGGCCTGCGCGAAGTCGCGGTTGATGTCTTCCAGTTCGAACACCTCGTCATACGGAACATTCGCTTCGGCCAGCAGCACGTTCATGTGCCCCGGCATCCGCCCCGCAACCGGGTGAATGGCATAGGAAACGTCAATGCCTTCTTCCTTCATCTTGTCGGCCATTTCACGCAAAACGTGCTGCGCCTGCGCCACCGCCATACCGTATCCCGGCACGATGATAACCTTGGATGCGTTCTTCATGATAAAGGCGGCATCTTCGGCAGATCCGATCTTGGCGTTGCGGTCGCCCATATCGGCTCCACCGTCGCCGCCCGCACTGTCTCCGCCAAACCCGCCAAGGATAACGTTCAGGAAAGAACGGTTCATGCCCTTACACATAATGTAGGACAGGATCGCACCGGACGATCCGACCAGCGCGCCGGTGATAATCAGCAGGTTGTTATGCAGCGTAAAGCCGATACCGGCCGCCGCCCATCCGGAATAGGAGTTCAGCATGGACACGATGACCGGCATGTCCGCCCCTCCGATCGGAATGATAATCAGCACGCCGAGCAGGAAGGCCAGCCCGATAACCGCCCAGAAAAAGAACGGCGCCTGTGTCGTGCAAAGCATCAGGATCAGGAACACCAGCAGCCCGAACAGGCCGAGATTGATGGCGTGTTGCGCCGGGAATGTCACGGGCTTGCCGGAAATCGTTCCCTGCAGCTTGCCCCACGCGATGATGGAACCTGTAAAGGTAATCGCACCGATAGCCGCCCCCAAAGCCATTTCAATCAGGCTTCCGGTTTTGATATCGCCCATCATACCGATACCGTAACTTTCCGGATTGTAGAACGCGGCAGCCGCCACGAACACGGCGGCTAGGCCGACAAGTGAGTGGAAAGCGGCAACCAGTTGCGGCAGCGCCGTCATATCAATTTTCTTGGCAATGACTACGCCGATAGAACCGCCGATGGCAACCCCGCAGATAATCCACCAATAGGATTGCACGACAGGCAGGAACAAGGTCGTGGCAATCGCCAGCGCCATACCGCCGGCACCGAATTTCAAACCGGTTTGCGCGCTTTCCGGGTGTGATAACCCGCGCAGCGCCATGATGAAGCAAACAGCGGAGACAAGATAAAGAAGTGCGGGAAGGGTAGCCATTTACTTTGCTCCCTTCTTCTTGAACATGTGCAGCATGCGCTGGGTCACGATAAACCCGCCGAAAATATTGATGGATGCCAGAATAACGGCAAGGAAGCCAAGCATTTGCGAGAAATTTGCTTCGGCAGGGCCGGCGGCAATCAATGCGCCGACAATAATCACGGACGAAATCGCGTTGGTAATGCCCATAAGCGGTGAGTGCAGGGCAGGGGTCACGCGCCAGACCACGTAATAACCGACAAAACAGGCCAGGACAAAGACTGTCAGCCCGCCGATAAAAAACGCATCGCCGTGCCCGCCGGCCATTGCCGTTTCCGAGGCTTCGACGGCCAAAGAGGCCGCCTGGCTGGCCAGGTCGTTGGCCTGATTGGCAATCTCTGCCGCCTTTTCTGTAAGTGATTGCGGGTCGTCAGCCATCTAAGTCAGTCCTTCTTCGTTCCTGTTTTCTTTTCGGATTCTTCCTGCTCGACCAGTTTATCACCGTCTTCGGAAGCTTTGCCTTTAATAGGTTCAGATGCATCCTGTTTCTTGGGTTCGGCCTGCGCCTTGCCGCCAAAATTCGGATGAATGATTTTGCCGTCCTTCGTCAGGGCAATGCCCTTGATAATATCGTCGTCCCACTCAATCGTTAGCGCCCCGTCCTTGATAATCAGGTTGAGGAGGTTCAGCAGGTTTTTCGCATAGAGCGATGATGACGATGCGGCAAGGCGGCTGGGGATATTCGCATGCCCGATAATCGTGACCCCGTTCGTCTGAACGACCTTGTCAAACTCCGTCAGTTCGCAGTTCCCGCCCGTCGGCGCGGCCATATCGACAATTACGCTGCCCGGTTTCATCGACTTGACCATTTTTTCCGAAATCAGTTTCGGCGCAGGGCGTCCGGGGATAAGCGCGGTCGTAATCACGATGTCCTGCTTGGCGATATGTTCTTCGACCAGTGCGGCTTGCTTCTTCTGGTATTCCTTGGACATTTCCTTGGCATAGCCGCCTGCGGTTTCCGCTTCCTTAAACTCTTCATCTTCGACGGCGACGAAGGACCCACCCAGTGATTGCACCTGTTCCTTGGCGGCTGGGCGCACATCGGTAGCGGAAACAACGGCGCCAAGACGCTTGGCCGTTGCAATCGCCTGCAATCCCGCAACACCGGCCCCCATCACAAAAACTTTCGCAGGCGCAACGGTTCCGGCAGCCGTCATCATCATCGGCATGGCGCGGGCGTAATGTTCGGTAGCATCCAGAACCGCCTTGTACCCGGCGAGGTTGGCCTGCGATGACAACACGTCCATCGCCTGCGCCCGTGTAATACGCGGCACCAGTTCCATCGAAAACAAGGTGATATTTTTACCGGCAGCGGCCTTTATTAGCGCTTCATTCTGGTACGGATTGGCATGCCCGATATAAACGGCATCTTTTTTCAGAAGCAATAAGTCACCTTCATTCACCTGAACGGCCAGAACAATGTCGGCATTTTTATAGGCATCGTCTTTGGATTTGACGATTTGTGCGCCTGCATCTTTATACATATTGTCTGTAACATCGGCAGCTTCGCCCGCACCGGATTCAATCTGGATGGTCAGTCCTGCGCCCGCCAGTTTTTTGACGGTATCCGGGGATGCTGCGACCCGGTGTTCCTGATTTGCTGTTTCTTTTGCAATAGCAATGGTTAAAGACACGATTATCAAGCCTTATGAAAATAAAAAATGGTGGTTGTTTCAAGTCAAGAGAATAGACTCATTGCTTTTACTTTGTGAAGTTTAATCGAAGCGAAAACCCCATAATATCTTTTGCGGTAAAAACCTTGCGCACGAGTCGTGAAACCTTTAAATTAGTAGTGTGTGAAATTACCTTTAATTCTGGAAATTCTTCCAGAGGTCCTTATGAGAAGTAAATTTATATGCTCACTGGCTTTGGCCAGCGCTTTGATTCTGCCGTCGCATGCGAACGCGGAAACCCTTCGTGATGCTGTGGTTAAGGCATTGGAACAGCACCCGACGGTGGAGGCCGCGAAGGCAGTCGAAAAACGTATCCAGGAAGAACAAAAAGAAGAGCGCGCAGGGTTTTTCCCTGAAATCAACGCCAGTGCAACGGGCGGGCGTGTCTTTGGCGACAACAGCACAACACGTGGACTGGTTGTTGACCGCGGGCAGGCCTATTCATATTTATGGGAAGGGTCTGCTTCCATAACTCAGCCTTTGTTTGATGGTTTGCAGACATTCAACCGCCATGACGCAGCAAAAGCTCGTTTGGCCGCGCAGGAATATTCGGTCACGGATGTACGCCAGAATTTGGCCTTACGCGCCGTGCAAGCTTACCTCAATGTCTTAAGGACACGTGAAGCGCTGTATAGCATTGAAAACTATCGCGATACGCTGAACGCTTATCAGGACCGCATCAAGATGATGGTCGACGAAGGGGCCGCGGACGAGGCCGAGGCCGCGCAGGCCCGGAACATAGCTTTGCTTTTGGAAGACTCTCTGGCCGAGTTTGAAGGGCAGGTAGAAGCAGCGGAAGCTGAATACATCGAAATTACCGGAAGCATGCCGGAAAGCGAATTGCACGAACCCGAAGCATTGGGCGAAATCAAACATGATAGCGTTGAGTCCGCTGTTGATCATGCAAAACAAACCCACCCGATTCTGATGTCTGCACGAAAAGAGCTGGAAGCTGCCGGCTTTGAAGCGGAAGCCGAGGAAGGAACATTGTTCCCGGAAATTGATGGTGAACTGTCATATATGAAACGTGACCAGCGCGAAGAGATTGGTGGTGAAGTTCTGGATAAACGTGCGGTTTTGCGCATGAACTGGAATTTCTCTCTCGGCGGCGCCGAACTGGCACGTATCCGCCAGACCAAGGCCGATTATTCTGAATCCTTGGCGCAATTACAGATAAGCCAGCGCGAAATTGTACGCGATGTCCGCCGCTCTTTTGCATTGTACGAGACAGTGAAAAAGCAAAATGAATTGTTGAAAGAACGTCTGGAAATCACCGAAGGCCTGTTTGATACATATAAAGTTCAGTTTGAAGGCGCTCGGGTGTCCCTGCTGCAGTTGATGCAAACGGAAAACCAGATGTTCAACACGCAGCTTGAATCCATCAACACCTACTTCCAGTACCTGACGTCGCATTACACGTTGCTTGCCAGCATGGGTGATTTGCTGGGCAGCCTGAATGTATCGGGCGAAACACTGGACACAGACGTTTATCCTGCCACGGAGCAGGAAGCCACCTGGCCGAAAGCGGAAATCGTGGCAGACGAACAGCCGGTCATGGAAGCAAGGCTGAAAGAGCCTATAGAAGACATTCCGGCAGCAGTAAAGCCGGTGATGGAAAGCCGTGTAGATGAAAAAGAAACAGTATATCCAGCGCAGAATGAAGCGCCGGTCTATACCGCATCCATGAGCGATAGTGTGGAAAGAATGGAGCTAAAACCGATAGAGGTTTCGGACAGCCAGCCATCACAGGCCATTCAGATTGCTCCGCCGGAAAAAGAAACGCCCGAACCGGAAGTGGTCGAAGTTTATCCGGAGGTTCAGGAAGAACCAATGCAGACCTTCCAGCCGAAACAGGTACAGACTGAAAGCAAAAAACCGCAGCCCAGGGAACAGATATACCCGGTAGAAGATTATCCGCAGTCTCAACAAGATGGCATATGGCCTGCAGATGATACCTCCGAAATATATCCGTAATAATCATGACAGAAATCAAGCTGGAAGATGAAAAGGACGTAGAAGCTTCATCAGCACAGCAACTTGATGCCCCGACGCTGGACCCCTTACTCGACTGCCTTGTGTTTTTGACGTCTTATTACGGGCGTGCGAAATCCGCCCGCGCCATCACGGCCGGATTGCCCTATGACAGTAAAAACATGGGAGCGAATTTGTTCTGTGAGGCTGCAGAACGATTGGGATTAAAGGCACGCGTGGTCAAACGCAATACCTTGCAGAAAATCATTCAGCCTGTTTTGCCCGCCGTCATAATATTGAAAAGTGAACAAGCCGCAGTTTTACTGTCTGTAAATGACAGGACGGCAGAAGCAAAAATCTGGTCGCCGGAAACGCAGACCGAGCGCGTGGTATCACTGTCCGAACTGAACGACAGCTATGCCGGCTATGCGATTTATGTTCATACGAAACCGGAATTCATTGATCCCGAAGCGGTACATAGGGACGACACAGACAGGCATTGGTTCTGGGGCCCGTTTATGGATATGCGCGGTGTTTACGGGCGGGTTATTGTTGCATCTGTCTTTATCAACCTGTTCGGCCTGACATCGCCGATTTTCATCATGAATGTCTATAACCGTGTCATACCGAACAGTGCAATCGAAACCGGATGGGTTCTCGGGATTGGCGCACTGACGATCTTTACGTTTGATTTTATCATGCGCACGTTGCGCGGCTATTTCATCGATCTGGCGGGACGGCGCATTGATGTAATTACCGTACGCCGGATATACGATCAGGTTTTGAATATGCGTCTTGCCGGGCGCCCGGCATCCAGCGGGTCGTTCGCCAATATGTTGAAAGATTTTGACACGGTACGCGATTTCATGACATCGGCGACCATGACCGGTCTGGTTGATCTTCCGTTCACCTTCTTCTTCCTTTTTGTGATCTGGCTCCTGGGCGGGCCGGTTGCCTTTATGCTGGTCGGAATGATCGCGGTAGTCTTTGCCGCAGGCATCATCCTGCAAATTCCGTTGAAATCATTCGTCAAAAAATCAGTAAAATCTGCAGAAGCCAAGCATGGTCTTTTAGTGGAAACCATCCATGGCCTGGAAACAATTAAGGCGATCGGCGCAGATGGCCGGATGCGCTCACGTTACGGCCAGTATGTCGCGGAAAATGCCGGCTATGCGCAAAAATCACGCTTTATATCGGCGATGGGGGTCAATATCGCGACCTTCCTGCAGCAAACAGCATCTATCATCATTGTGTTGCTGGGAATGTATCTGGTACGGGATGCGGACATGAGCGTTGGTGCGTTGATCGCCTGTGTCCTGTTGGGCGGACGCGCGATCCAGCCGATCGGCCAGGTTGCGAATCTGCTCAGCCGGTATCATTCTGCGAAAAGCTCACTGGAAACCATCAATGAAATCATGTCCAAGCCGGTCGAACGCCCGGTCGGGGTTCAGTTCCTGCACCGTCCGTCACTCGAAGGAAAAATTACGTTCAAAGATGTGTCTTTCAACTATCCCAAGAGCGACCGCACAATTCTGCGTGATGTGAATTTTGTGATTGAACCGGGCGAAAAGGTCGGGCTGATCGGCCGTATTGGTTCGGGGAAAAGCACGATTGCCCGCCTGATCATGGGACTGTACGAACCGGCCGACGGAACGATTCTGATGGATGACACGGATTTCCGCCAGATTGATCCGGCAGACCTGCGCCGTAACACGGCTTATATTGCACAGGACGTGATGTTGTTTTCTGGAACGGTTAAGGACAATATTACCGCCAGCATGCCGCATGCGAGCGAAGAAGAAATCCTGACTGCTTCGAAAGCGGCGGGTGTACATGAATTTATCTCGCGCCATCCCATGGGATACGACGCCCCGGTGGGGGAGCGCGGAGAGGGCCTCAGCGGCGGCCAGCGGCAATGCATTGCCCTTGCCCGCGCCATGTTGTTAAAGCCGAATATTTTTGTGTGTGACGAGCCGACAAACGCAATGGATGTGCAGGCGGAAACTGTGTTCACAAAACATATTCAGGAGCATAGCAAGAACAAGACACTGATTTTGATTACGCATCGCCAGTATTTGTTAAACCTTGTAGACAGGCTGATACTGGTCGATCAGGGACGGATTATAATGGACGGCAAGCGGGATGATGTTTTGAAACAGATCGCAGAAGGAAACGTGAAAGTTCCCAAGGAATAAAAACGATGGCTGCAGATAACGATATGGACTTTATGGAAGAACTGGAAGCGGCGACGCGCACGCGTCCGTCTCTGACATCCAATATCATGCTGATCGCCATCAGCTCTTTTATCCTGCTGAGCATGATATGGGCCGGACAATCGGAAATAGAGGAAATGACCCGCGGTGGCGGGCAGGTGGTTCCGTCACAGGAAGTGCAGGTCGTCCAAAGCCTCGAAGGTGGAATACTGGCGGAGCTGCTGGTGGAAGACGGCGACATTGTAGAAAAAGATCAAATACTGTTACGCATAAATGATGTGGCATTTGCATCAGAAGAACGGGGAGCGGAAATACAGTTTCTGGCCTTACAGGCAAAGCGTGTAAGACTATTGGCAGAAGCAAACGGGGAGACATTTGAAATGTTGGCGGAGATAAAAGAAAAAGCGCCAGACGTCGCGGTGAATGAGGAGGCTTTGTACAAGTCCAGGCAACAGGAACTGGACAATGCTAAATCAATACTGAACAGCCGGATATCCAAGGCGCAGGCCGAATTGGCCGAGGTGAAGGCAAAAATCGCAAGGCTGGCCGACAGCCGCGCATTGTTACGTCAGGAATTGGCGATCACACAGGAAATGGTCAAACAGCGCGCAGTACCGAAGCTGGAGGAGATACGCCTGAACCGTGAAATCAATGATTTATCCGGGCAGATTAGTGAATCCAAGCAAAAGCAAAACGGTTTGGAAGCTGAGTTAAGTGCAGCGCGCAAAGAACGCGAAGACCAGGACGCAAAATTCCGCTCTCAGGCTCTAGGAGAACTGAGTAAGGTTGAAACCGATATCGCGCAACTTCAGCAAAGCCTGACCGCCATTGGCGACCGTGTGTTCCGTACCGAACTAAGATCTCCGGTACGTGGGATCGTAAACAAAATTGCCCTGAAAACAATTGGCGGCGTGGTAGAGCCGGCCATGCGTCTGGTGGAAATTGTCCCGCTGGATGATTCATTGAAAGTGATTGCCCGCGTTTCCCCGCAGGACATCGCGTTCCTGCATCCGGGACAGGATGTAAAGGTCAAAGTCACGGCCTACGATCCGCAGAAATATGGTGCACTGGACGGCAAGCTGGTTAGGCTGGGCGCCAATTCTGTAACCGACCGTGACGGCAACGTCTTTTTTGAAATCGAGGTTCGCACCGACAAGAACCATATGGGGACGGAAGAACACCCGTTACCAATAACGCCGGGCATGGTTGCGGAAGTCGAGGTTATTACGGGAAAACGAACTATCCTTGAATATCTTGTAAAACCCGTCCTGCGTGCCCGTGACAGGGCGCTGACAGAGCGTTAAGATAGCAGGGAAGGAGTCCTTCCCACTGATGTCCAAATTCATTACCAATCGCTGGATCCATTTTGCTTTTCTGTCATCCCTGCTGTTCGTAGCTGTGGCGGTTATCAGTCCTGAGAACTCATTGCGTAACAGGATACAGCTTATTGTTTTTGACTATTTCCTGACACAGAATCCCCGCGAAAGCACGGGACAGGTGGGGGTCATTGACATAGATGACCAGTCCCTGCTGGAACTGGGCCAGTGGCCGTGGCCGAGGACAAAGATGGCTGAAATCGTGGACAATCTTGATGCGCTGGGCGCGCGTGTCATTGCGTTTGATGGCGTGCTCGCAGAAGAGGACAGAACATCCTTAAAGCATCTGGTAGACACCTTGCCGGACGATGTGCGTTCCAGTCTGCTGGAGGGCAGGGGACAGGTGGAACTGGACAATGATGCCGTTCTTGCACAAAGCCTGGAGCGTTATGGCCGCTTCGTAAGCGGCTTCACGCATGGCATCGAAAACAAAGACCCGGAACGTAAGACGTCATTCAGAGTGAAACAGGATGTAAAAGAACATTTCCTGAAAAGCAGTTTCCGTTTTAACACGGTTGCCCGCTTTATCCCAGTTTTAGAAAAAGCATCGAAAGGAAACGGCAGTTTCATGGCTAACCCGGAACTGGACAATGTCATCCGGCGTACACCCATGATTTTTACCAACGGCACCAGAAAAGAGCTGTTTCCGTCACTGAGCATAGAAGCCGTCAGGCTCTACCATGATAAATTTCCTTATCCGCTTTTGAAATATAATGAAGACTTCAAAATCAGTAATTTCAGCAACCTGTATGCGCTCGATATAGGTGACTATACGGTGCCGGTAGATTCAGACGGGGAAATATGGGTTCATTTCCGCAAAGGCGACTACAGGGATGCCTATGTTCCTGCATACAAAGTCCTCGACAAAGCGTTTCACGATGAAATCCGCCCGGCAATAGACGGTAAGGTTATCTACATTGCCTCCAGCGCGGAAGGGTTGAAAGATTTGCGGTCAACGCCTATGGGGTTGCTACCCGGTGTGGAAATTCACGTCAATGCAACGGAACAGATTCTGGATGGCAACTTTCTGCGCCGCCCGCTCATTGTGTTAAACGCGGAAAACTATTTCATTCTGGTGGTTGGCTTGTTCTTTATCCTGCTGACCCCTTTGCTGGGCGTGAACTGGTTGTTCCTTGTCGCTACATGCTCTGCCGCTGCCGCGTTCAGCTTTTCCTATCTCGGTTTTAAGGAGTACGGACTGCTGATTGACCCGGTATATCCCAGCCTGTCGATAGGGGTGATATTCGTGGCATCGTCAATGCTGAAATACCTTCGCTCCGAGGCGGAACGCAGGCAGATCAAGGGCGCGTTTGGCTTATACGTCTCTCCCGATTTCATGAAGGAACTGACAAAAGACCCGGACAAACTGAAACTGGGGGGAGAGGTAAAGGACCTGAGTGTGATGTTCACCGACATCCGCTCCTTCACCACCATATCGGAAAGCTTAACGCCCGAAGAATTGATCCAGTTGATGAACGATTTCCTGACACCTATGTCCAACCTTGTCATGGATAATCGCGGCACAATCGACAAATATATGGGCGATGCGATGATGGCGTTCTGGAATGCACCGCTGGATGATCCTGAACACGCCCGCCATGCCCGTACTGTTGCCCTGAAAATGAATGAAGCGCTTGTACCGATCAACGAACAGTTAAAACAAAAGGCGGAAGCGGAAGGAAAAGACCCGCTCGTCCTGAATGCCGGAATCGGGATTAACACCGGCCCTTGTTCCGTCGGAAACATGGGCTCTAAACAGCGCTTTGCTTATTCTGCACTGGGCGATGCGGTTAACCTCGCCTCCCGCCTGGAGGGGCAAACCAAAGAATATGGCGTCAATGTCCTTGTTGGTGAAGACACGCAAAAGGCCGTGCCGGACTATGCCTTCGCCGAACTGGACTTGTTACAGGTGAAGGGCAAGACAAAGCCTGTCAAGATTTTCACGCTTCTGGGAGATGAAACCTTCGCCGGGCAGGATGCATATAAGAAATGGATGACCGCGCACCAGTCTATGCTGGCGGCTTACCGTATCGCGGATTTTGATTGCGCGGCGCAGGATTTAAACGATGCCCGCAAGGCAGCGAAGGCGATAGCCGGAACAACGCTGGACGCCTATTACGATATGTACGCGGCCCGTATTGCCGAACTCGCAAAAAACCCGCCCGAAAGTGACTGGGGCGGGGTCTTTGTCGCAAAGAGCAAGTAGCGTTAAACGATTGTCACCGCCACATCGTCCTGAATGTACAGGTCGTAATTTCCAATGCTGATTTTATCGTAAGTGCCGCCTTCGTCATTTACGCTTACACCGCCGCCAAGCTCGGAGCTCAAGGCTGCTGCAAGCGCCGACGTGTCATCACTGATGCCATCAGCTGGTGCTGTATCCTGGTTTAAGCCGGATGCACCGCCAGACAAATCAAATTTAAATGTGGTCGTGTTATCAACACCGCTAAGCGTGAAGGTCCCGTCATCACTGGTTTGCAGGAAGTTCATAATGTTTTCCAGCGTCAGCGTGACTTCTTTCCCGGAATTACCGACGATACCTTCAATACCGTTCATGTTTTCAAAGTCTAAAGTCGCAAAGTTAATGGTGTCCTGAGTATGCAGGAAGTCTACACCAGAACCACCGTCATAGCTGTTGGTGACACCTCCGGTAAAGGCTGTGCGGTATACCAGAAACGTGTCATTGCCGGCACCGCCACGCATCGATACGTCGTTATATCGTGCCGGTGCATCGCTCAGTGTATCGGCTCCGCCGGTTCCAACAAGGTGGTCACCATGGGCTCCCGCCACAACATTGGTACCAACATAGGTATTGCTGCCCGTTTCGCGGCCGTACAGAATGGCAACCTGACCGTCAAAGTCATTATTTGGATCGCCATCGTTGTTTGCATCGCCAAGCGTACCATCAGGGTCGTCAACACCCCAATCAGGCGTGCCAATAGCTACTTCATCAAAGCCATCGCCGTTCATATCGCCGACATTCGAAATCGTGAAATCAAATTCATTGATATTGTCAATGCCATGAATAGTTGTTTTGAAGGCATTTTGCGGATCATTCAGCCAGGCTTGGTTGATTGTGCCGCCGAAACCGTCCTTCCCGTACACGACGTAGATATTGGCAGTGTTTGCATCAGCTTCGGTCACCAGAACGAAATCGTCATATCCGTCACCGTTCCAGTCACCTGCTGCACCCGCGCCGTGTAATTTCAGGTCAAACGTGCTTGCAGAGCTGGCGTCATTGGCTGTATCACCGAGCGCTCCGTTCGTGCCCAGAACTATATGGGCTGTACCAGCATTGGTGTTATCACCAATAGATACCATCATCAGGTCGGTTTTACCGTCACCGTTTACATCGCCAAGATTAAACAACGGAAGGTCGTCACCATTTGTATCAAATCCTTCAATGATTTCACCGGGGTTCAGACCACCAGCACCATTGCCGTAATAGATAAAGACCGCACCGTCTTCGCTGCTGCCATTCAAAGTATCGGCATCCAATGCAGTTACAGCAACATCGGCAAACCCGTCACCGTTAAAATCTCCCGCGCCAATAACGGTAGAACCAAAACCGTAAACATTGGCCTCAGAAAAGGTGGTGTCTGCAGCTCCGCCGTTTCCGAAAGTCAGTGTAGCTGATCCGTATCCTGAATCTGCCGGTGCGCCGACGATAACATCATCATATCCGTCACGGTTGAGGTCGCCTACACCACTCAGGCTGGCACCAAACCCACTTCCAGTAGTTCCGTCAAGGGCTTCAACGCCTCCGCCTGACTTGTAAATGAAGACTTCTCCGTTTCCTGCTCCTGCACCGTTGGCATATTTGAAACCCATGGCGTAATCATCAATACCATCGCCATCAAAATCGCCGACATTTACAATGACATCTTCATTATAATCGCCGCTAGGTAGCGAAGTGTAAGTTGTGGCATGCGTTCCGGCAGTGCTATCGGCCAATGGCGTACCCAGTGCTCCATCAACAACATAATTGTGATGCTGCGTCCCGTCCGGTCCACCTGCTCCCTGGTTTGTATTGTTTGTGAAAATCACATCAGAAACACCGTTACCGTCAAAATCACCACCTGCGATAGAGTAACCGATCCGGTTACCGATACCGCTATCCGAAATCACAGTAACTCCCGGAGTGCCCACTGCGAACAGATCCGCACCATAACCATCCGGTATTCCGGCTGATGGATCAAAGATATGCGAACTAAAGCTTACCGATTTGGTCGCGCTTCCGTTACGGACAGCTTCCACAAGGAAGTTAAAGTTTGCAGTTGCAATACCGCTCAGGTTCGAAGCTCCTGTAGCAGTCAATCTGATAACGGCTTCATGTGTGCCGGTTTTCACCAGCTCGAAATTCCCGTTACCGCCATGTAAGGTAAAGTCAACCTGACCAAACAGGTTCGTAGTCTTAACGCGTCCGACGATAAAGCCTCCGGTCACACTCGTGACAGGAATATCGAACTTTTGTAATTCCAGTCCCAGCGGTGGCGGGTTTGTTGTTGTTTGGGTTGTCGTTTGTATGCCGGTAGAACCACTTGTCGTTGTCTGTGTAGTCGTTTGTGTTCCGCCAGAGGTAGATGGCTGTGCCGTTGTCGGCGCCTGGACTGGCTCACTGGTTCCTTCAACAATAGTGTTGTCGCCGGTAAAGGCATCATTCTGGCCATCGAAATTGTTCTTTGTGCCATCCAGATTCAATGCAGGATCTTGAGCGCCCGGCACAGGTTCTTGCGGTGCGGCTTCACCGGCAGGCTGCTGCTGTGTCGTACCTTCACCGTTTTCAACCGGTTGGTCCGGATCACCTTCCAGTTTGGAAGCATCATCAGCAGGCTGCTGCTCTGCGGCTTCCTGTTTTTGTTCTTGTTGCTTGGATGCTTCGCCGTTTTGGGAATTGTCCTGTTCCTGCGCTGCATCGTCAATAGAACTGAACAATGTCGGGGACACATTTCTAACGGAACCGTAATTCTGGTTCACGCTATCTGCGTCCATAACACCTGTTCTTTCAATTCCGGAATCGTAGCCGTTCAGTTTCACGGACTCGAATTGCAGGGACAGTGTTTCTTCGTTCACACCATTGCGAATGACGATCGCGCCTTCAATAACGGTAATTTCACTCTCGCCGCCCGGCTGAATGTCACCGGCAATGATCGTACCGCGAATACCGATAGAACCGACCGGCGTATCAATTTCTACATCGTCCGGATCGTCACGGCCGATCAGGCCGCTGGTAAATACGAAAACACCACGCAGAACAGAAAAGTTCTGTTTTCCGCTTTCTGTCGCAGGGTCAAATACATATTCATCAATCGCCATGCGGGCGTTTTCAGAAATAGCGAAGCTTGTTTCATCTATAAAGACGATGTTCACCGCGCCGTCGCCGGATGTTTCAATGACATCTCCCTGATAGACAGGCGTGCCGATTTGTACGGTCTCAACGGTTCCGTCTGTACGGATAATGCGCGCGTCACCGGATAATTCTTCAATGGCACCGACCGGGCTTTCATCGTTCAGACTACCGGTTTGTGCGAATTCGGATGGAGCCTTTGCAAAAGCGTCAACAAGCTCGGGCGTAAGCGCTGCACCATTCGGTGCCTGCAAAACAGGGGCGGGGTCTGCCAGGAAATAGCCTTCAATAACAACAACGGATCCATCGGGTGCTTCCAGAACAAGGTCATGGCCGTCCTTGGTCATTTGAGCATCTGCAATGAAATCACCGGAAGGAAGTTCGATAACCTCCTGCCCATTGGCAGTCAGAGTATGCTGTGTATTGCTATCTATTATAACCGGACCTTTTCCATCCAGTTCTTCAAAAGGAGTGTAAGCCATGATATTCCCCTAAGTCCTTTACCCGTTGTCTTTGTTTTATGTGGACGTCCCCAAATGAGTTCCCACAACCCAAACCGGCGCTTTTTCACACCATAGTATCATTTTAGAGAAAAAAGCTTAAGAGGAGTTAAAATTTACATAAATTTTTATGTATTGCGTAAGATAATGTTCTAAAAGGATTTTCTGTTCTTTTTAGATGCCTTCCCAGTCTTTCAGGAACGCAATATTGTCCTTTTCGGACATCGGTTTTGCAAAAAAGAACCCTTGCGCTTCGATGCACCCTAATCCCCTGATTTTTAACGCATCTTCCTTGGTCTCGACACCTTCGGCAACCGTCGTCATATTCATGTTCTGGGCCAGCATGATGACCGACTTCACAAGTTGCAGGGCACTTTCGTCTTCACCCATGTTTTTGATGAAACTGCGGTCGATCTTCAATTTATTGATAGGGTAGTAATGCAGGTAGCTTAGGGATGAAAACCCTGTCCCGAAATCGTCAATGGAGATCGTCAGACCGGCTTTTCGGCACAAATCGAGCGTTTTCTTCGCATTCTCCGGTTGTGTCATCAAAAGGCGCTCTGTGATCTCAAGATGGACCTTATGTGGGTCTACATCCGTTTTGCTAATAATATCATAGAGATGGTCCAAAAAGTTTTCATCCGCAAAGTCTGTGCTGGAGAAGTTGACGGCCATAAACAGCTCATGGTCATATCCGACACTCCCTTCTATACGCTTGAGCGCGCTGCAGGCTTCTTCCAGCGCCCAACGGCTTGCTTCTACAATTAAACCTGTATCTTCCGCTATTGGTATAAACTCCGCAGGTGAAATAAACCCTTTTTCCGGGTGGTTCCAGCGCATAAGCGCTTCAAAACCCACTATATGGCCCGTTTCCAGATTAATAATCGGCTGATAGTGCAGATATAACTGGTTTTTCTCCTCAATGGCTGTTTTCAGATCGTTGGCCATCTTGATGGCGTCAACGGCATTGGATTGTTCCAGCATGGCGCGTTCAAGGTCTTCCGGACCAGGATACCCCATTGGTTCTTTCAGGATTTCAGCCCTGGCAAGGGTATCTCTGTACCGCGTCAGGATCACCTGAGCGACACTTTGGATAACCGGATCGGCATTATTAAGACGGCGGCTGAAGTCGCTGCGCGTAATTTCAAGGAGCTTGCAATCTTCGACGGCGCGGATCGTGGCGGTACGCGGTTCTTCGTCAATCATCGCCATTTCACCGATAATTGTGCCCGGCCCGCGTGTGCCGACGCTATGAAAATCTCCGCTCGGTTTGGCAACAATAATCTCTACGCGTCCTTCTTCAATGATGTACGCGTTATGGCCGACATCACCCTGAAACATGATGACTTCGCCTGCTTTAAAACTCTTTTTGGACTCTATGGATTCCATAATAATTTAAACGTTGCCTAAAATCTCAGATATTATAATGCGTTATAATGGTTTCAGGAATGTTAATTCTTGGAATTTGGATGATCTCAGGGCATAATATACCAAGTTTATAGAACTCCCACCTCTACTGTGCTGCACGACATGTCCGCTACCACATTGATTTTCTTATATATTATCTTCCGCATCAAGCATTTTACTTGTGATTTCCTGTTGCAGACCGATTGGATGGCTCTGACAAAAGGCAAGCCGGGCAAGGAAGGGTATGAGGCATTGTTTATCCATACGGGTATCCATGCGCTTTTCACATTTGGCATTGTATTAATGTTTGCCCCGGCCCTGTGGTGGCTTGGGCCTCTGGATTTCATCGTGCACAGCCTGATAGACCGCTTTAAAGGCGTCTTTACTTATAGTAAGGGATGGGAGCCGAAAGATACGATCTTCTGGTGGACGTTTGGTCTGGACCAGGAAGCGCACAACTTCACCCATCTGGTCTACATCATCCTGATCGCCATGCATATGGGTGGATTAGGCATTTAATATTTCAGAACTTTCCTTGACAAAAGGCGTACAGGCTAGTACTTTCCGTCGACTTTGACGGCTTACAAGGCCCTTTTGGAATAGAAGAGATTAAAATGAAAGTTGCTAACTCATTAAAAACATTAAAGAAACGTGACCGCAACTGCCGCGTGATCCGCCGTCGTGGCCGCGTATATGTGATTAACAAAGTGAACAAGCGCTTTAAGGCCCGTCAGGGATAGAAAGCCGCATCATTTGTTGAAACAGGCCTGCCGTTTGGACAGGCCTTTTTTAATGCAAAAATGATCGTGGATAATTCCCCAGCTCAAGACCAAATTTCCAAACATTTTAATGCATATGATGGAGTTCTTTGTTATATCCTGATAGAACGTTCCGACAAAACTATCGAGAAATAAGAGAACCTGATGTTTTCCAAACTTTTTGGATTTATGTCTGCAGATATGGCAATCGATCTGGGCACGGCCAATACCTTGGTCTATGTGCGCGATCAGGGCATCGTTTTGAATGAGCCGTCAGTGGTCGCCATCTCCATGATCGGGGGCAAGAAACAGGTGCTGGCTGTCGGAAACGAAGCGAAGCAGATGTTGGGCCGCACACCTGGAAATATCGTGGCAACGCGCCCGTTGCGCGATGGCGTGATCGCGGATTTCGAAGTGACCGAAGCGATGATTAAGCATTTCATCCGCAAGGTGCATAACCGCCGCTCATTCGTATCTCCGCAAATGGTGATTTGTGTGCCGTCCGGCTCTACAGCTGTAGAACGCCGGGCGATTCAGGAGTCTGCGGAGAGCGCGGGCGCAAGCGAAGTCTATTTGATTGAAGAACCGATGGCTGCCGCAATCGGCGCTGGCCTTCCGGTAACGGAGCCGACAGGATCAATGGTCGTCGATATCGGCGGCGGCACGACGGAAGTGGCCGTGATTTCACTCGGCGGCATCGTATACGCGCGGTCTGTTCGTGTCGGCGGTGATAAAATGGATGAAGCCATCATTGCCTACATTCGACGCGTTCATAACCTTCTGATCGGTGAAAGCACGGCCGAGCGGATCAAGAAAGAAGTCGGTTCTGCCTGTCCGCCCGCCGACGGGGAAGGGCATGCGATGGAAATCAAGGGCCGTGATTTGATGAACGGCGTACCGAAGGAAATCATAGTAACGGAACGCCAGATTTCAGAAGCGCTGGCCGAACCAGTAGGCCAGATTATCGAGGCTGTGAAGGTCGCACTGGAACACACAGCGCCGGAACTGGCTGCCGATATCGTTGATAAGGGAATTGTTCTAACTGGTGGTGGCGCTTTGCTTGCGAACCTTGACTTCGTTCTGCGTCATGCCACTGGACTGGCCGTAACGCTGGCCGATGATCCGCTATCCTGCGTAGCGCTGGGTACCGGGCACGCCCTGGAAGAAAAGAACGCCCTGCGTAGCGTTCTGATAGGCGCTTATTAATACACCGTTTTTTCTGTTCATAACATTCATCTCATTGCTGCGCCTGTATTTTTTCGTTATACTTAAAGTGTTATGTAAGGTTTTACGCCTAAGTGAACCTGAGTAAAAAGTCCCGACTTAACATTTTTCAAAGCGGAGCAGTCTTGAATCGCAGAATAAAGAGCGCGTATCCCGTATCTTTGGTCCCGTTACATATATTTAGCGGGCGTTCGGCGTCTCTCTTTCTTCTGGTGCTCGCAACATTCCTGATGCTGTTCTCTGTTGTCCGTCCACAAGCCGTCGATCAACTCCGTATGAGCATAACAGACACCGTGAGCCCGGTTCTCTCCACGGCCAGTCGCCCGTTTTATGCCGTTGCTGAATTTGTTGGTGGGGTATCCGGTATTTCCGAACTGCGTGCGGACAACGCTCGTTTGAAGGCTGAGAATATTCGGCTAAGGGACTGGTACCAAAAGGCGTTAATGCTGCAATCGGAAAACCAATCTTTGCAGGAGCTCCTGAATCTAAAAGCCCAACAGGAAACAAAATTTGTAACGACCCGAGTAATTGCGGATTCCGGTAATGCCTATGTCCATAGCGTACTGGTTGCCGAAGGCGCACGCGCCGGTATTGAAAAGGGCCAGGCGGTTCTCGCCGGTGAAGGAATGATCGGCCGTATTATCGAAGCCGGTAAAAACTCTGCCCGTGTCTTGCTTATAACGGACTTTAACTCCCGCGTTCCCGTATTGATCGAAGGCAGCCGCCAAAAAGCGATCATGGTTGGAAACAACGAACCGCTGCCGCTTCTGCAATACCTTCCGCCCGATGGGGAGATAGAAGAGGGCATGCGGATCATCACATCAGGACATGGCGGTTTGTTCCCGCCCGGTCTGCCTATTGGCCGTATTGTCAGAAACGAAGAAGGGGCCTATGCCGTCAAGCCGTTTGCGGATATGCGCCGCGTATCCTTTGTGCGTGTTGTCGATGCACCAAACGACCCGAATTTAAGACGGGGCGTTTTGGATATTGAAATGAACCCCTGATAGTTTAAAAAATACACATGTCGGATTTTTCGCTCGCCAAACGATTTGACTGGATTTGGCGATTTTTATTGGCCCATACCGTCACGGCAACCATGTTCCTTTTAGGGCTGGTGAGCTTTTCCATGCCCTTTGCCGGTCAGATAAAACCGTACTTC
>JAUHXT010000041.1 GCA_030426925.1 Alphaproteobacteria bacterium
CGGCAGAGACTCCGCGGTGTCCTGATTGGTCTCCAGACGTTCGGCGGATGGATGCTGCCGTACACGCTGAAAAATCATGCCGACCATGCACAACTGAAAGAGGCCAAGGACTGCAAACCCATCGATTACCCAAAGCCGGATGGAATCCTTACCTTTGACCGCCTGACCAGCGTTCAATTGTCCAATACGTATCACGAGGAAGAGCAGCCCTGCCATTTACAACTGAAAGACCCCGAGGCCCCTGTCAAAACCAACCTTAGCGTGTATGCAGGACCATCGCAGCGTTATTGCCCGGCGGCCGTTTATGAATTTATTCAGGAAAATGGGGATACAAAGTTCGTCATCAACGCGCAGAACTGTATCCATTGCAAAACCTGTGATATCAAGGATCCATTACAAAATATTAACTGGAGCGTTCCGCAAGGCGGAGGGGGTCCAAACTACCCGAATATGTGATATACTATGCGTATGCGAGCAAAGATTCTGGCCTTTACTGTCTCCGCCCTTGCCTTTACGGCATGTCTGAACGTGAATGGTGTTACCACATTCGCCGAAGAGGCTGCGACAAGCAGAGACAGCGGTTCTTATTACCGGGAGACACAAGCGGGAAATTACCTAGCCGGCTTATATGCGCAGCGCACGCAGGACTGGTCCAAGGCCAGTGAGTTTTTAAACCGCCTTGTCGTCCTCGATCCTGAAAATGACAGTTTGCAGCAACGTGCCATGATCCTTGCCATGGGCTCGGGACAAACACAACGCGCCTTTGGGCTGGCCAAAGATATTCTGGAACAGGAACCCGGCAACCTTTGGGCGCTATTGATTGTTTCGCTTGAAGCGCTTGTGAACAAAGATTTCAAAAATGCGGAAGCCCTGCTGGACACTCTGCCCGATGACAGTATTAAAGCATATGTCGTCCCGATCCTGCTGAGTTGGGTGCGGGCATCGGAAGGTGAACTAGACACAACCATCCCTGACGATAACAGCGTACATATGCTGCATATTATTCTCGCGGCTGACTATCTGGGACGGGCGAAGGCTATCAGCCCATTGCTGGAAGACAAGATCAGGGAAGCTGCACTGGACCCACGCGACGCAGAGCGTATTGCCGATATCTATGCCCGTGCCGGACGTAAGGATAAGGCATTGGAGTTTTACCGTGTGCTGGAATCCGACAGGCCGGGCGACATTACCTTAAGCGAGAAGATCAAACGCGTCACAAACGGCGAAAGCTTTGACGACCTGATAACCTATAAGCAATTTGATTCCCCGTCCGAAGGCATCGCCCGTGCGTTTTTCGACCTCGCACGGATTTTCTACCGCGAATATAACGACGAAAGCGCACAGATTTTCAGCCAGATGTCATTGGCCATGGATCCACACCAGACCGAAGCAAAAATCCTTCTGGCCCATATACAAACGCGTTACGGACGCTATGAAGACGCCATTCATTATTACGATACAGTGGATTCCAGTGACCCGAGTTACCTGTCGATCCAGCATCAGGCAGCGGAATTGCTGATGGATCTGGAACAACCAGACAAAGCTATTGCCCTGCTGAATTCTTTGGCCAACAAGCATGATGATATTGAAGCGCTGATACTATTGGGCGACCTGTACCGGCGGGAAGAAGATTTCCCCATGGCCATTAAAACCTACGACCGCCTGTTTAAGTCACTGGGCAAAACCGTGCCGGATAAATACTGGAGCGTTTATTACGCGCGCGGCATGGCATATGAGCAAATGGGTAAATGGGATGAAGCGGAAGCGGATTTACGCAAGGCGCTGTCGTTCCAGCCTGACCACCCCTATCTGCTAAACTACCTTGGGTACAGCCTTGCAGACCGGGGAAAAGATTTAAGCGAAGCGCTGGACATGATTGCCAAAGCGGTGGATTTACGCCCTGCCGATGGTTATATCACGGACTCCCTCGGCTGGGTTTATTACCGGCTTGGTGAATACGATAAATCTATTGAACCCCTGGAACGCGCGGTTGAATTGCTGCCTTATGACCCTACCATTAACGATCATCTGGGCGATGCCTATTGGCAGGTTGGCAGGAAGACAGAAGCCAAGTTCCAGTGGCGGCGTGCACTGAACCACGCAGAAGATGAAAAGGTTATTGCCGACATCGAAGAAAAACTGCAGTTCGGTCTAACAACCAAACAGGCAAGCGGATCATCCGCAGAAGACGGACTTTTTGAATTCAAAACATTGAATCCTTAAACCGCTTTTCGGTATCATCATTTCATGGCCACATCCAGAACCCGCAACCTCCAGGTCTTTGCTCCTGTCAAAATAAACTTGTTTTTACATGTCACCGGAAAACGTGATGACGGCTATCACCTGCTGGACTCGCTGGTGTGTTTTGCGGATATCGGTGACACTATTATTTTAGAAGAAGCGGACAGTTTTTCCTTTCATATTGACGGGCCGTTTAGCCGTTCATTCACAGCACAGGAAAAAGATTACAGCCAACAATCATCAAACATCGTGGTACGGGCCGTATGGGCCTTAAGTGCCATTACCGGAAAATCACCCGACTTTCGCCTGACGTTACAAAAGCGGGTTCCACTCGGCGCAGGGATTGGCGGCGGGTCCAGCGATGCCGCTGCCGTTTTATGGGCTTTGTCTGAATGGTGGGAGCTACCACCGACGCCGTCCTATATGCCCCCGTTAATGTTAGATCTGGGCAGTGATGTTCCGGCCTGCTATGCGTGTAAAACCACGCGCATGCAGGGGATTGGCGAACATTTACTGCACGCGCCAGACATACCGGAGCTTCCCGTTTTGCTGGTTCAACCGGGAAAGCCCTGCCCGACTGCCGCGGTCTTTAAGGACTTTGATGGGAATTTTACTGCGGAAGCGGATTTGCCAGACCGGTTTGAAAGCACGGAGCATTTCATTGATGTTTTACAGACAACCGAAAATAGTTTGCTGGAAAGTGCCGTATCCAGCGTCCCTGACATTGCCGCCGTACTGGATAATCTACAGCAACAAAAGAACACCCTGTTCAGCAGGATGAGCGGCAGCGGTTCAAGTTGCTTTGCCTTGTTTGAAAAAGATGAGGACTGCCTTGCGGTAGCAGAAGCAATCATAAAAGACCATCCGACATGGTGGGTGCGTACCGGTACGATCGGCCGCCCGGTCCGGTATTAGGATATTACAGTCCCTTTGCCATCAAGTGTAGCAACAGGTCTTTGTCAGCTTCACCCGTCACGGACAGGCCATTGTCCGATTGATATGTGCGGATGGCATCTGCCGTTTTCGGGCCCATGATACCGTCAGCCGGGCCGGGATATAAATCCAGCATTTCCAGACGTTCCTGAATTTGCGCGATGATTGCCTGATTGCTGTTATAAGATGCATTCTGGCTGGTCGCAGGTGCGCTCGCGGCGGTTTCCGATTTCTGAATTTGCTGGCGACGGGTAACCATGTTATCGATATCTCCTTCGCCAACCTGCAGTTTTTCTGCGAGTTGCCCCAGTGCCGTTACGGCTTCCTGATTGCCTTGATCGGCTGCGGTTTTGTACCAGTACAAAGCTTCCTGATTGTTCGGCTGCCCCAGAAGGCCGTTCTCATAAATCAAGCCAAGGTTATAGGCTGCTTCCATGATCCCGCCTTTAGCTGAACGTTCGAAGAATTCAGCAGCCAGCTGCGGGTTATAATCCGTGCCGATCCCTTCAATGTGGGCAATCCCAAGGTTGTACTGTGCTTCCGGATGGTTTTTCTTTGCCGCTTCGCGGTACCAATACAGCGCTTTATCCAAATCCTGATCCACGCCCAATCCCTGATGATATAACACACCAAGGTTATAGGCCGCGTTGGGGATTCCGTTGCTGGCGGCTTCTTCAAACCAGAAGGCCGCTTTTGTGAAATTCTGATCCACGCCCGCACGTCCAGCGGTGTAGATAGCGGCCAGGTCATGCTGGGCCGATGCCACGCCCTTGATGGCTTGGTCTTCGTAGCTTTTCAGGGCATCCGACAAGCTTGCATCGCGTTCCGCGCGTTGGCTCAACGGGGCTAGGCCGCGGTCGTTACGGACATTGTTGGCAACGTCCGGGTCCTGCTGAAGCCCTTGCTTTTGAAAATCTTCGGGTGCTATGGCTGAAGCCAGCTGTACCGGCGCTTCCGTGACGACGGGTGCGGGCTCTTCTTCCAGCGCTTCTTTTATACCTGGCTCAATGTCGTTTAAGTTCGCGGCCAGTTCATCCGGATTATCTTCCAAAGCCTGCAACAACTGTTCATCGTTCGTGTAATCGAAAGGTTCTTCTTCCGGTATGACCTGCTGCGCCGGAACGTCGATCGGTGCCAGTGCGGCAACATCTTCTGTATTGTCTGTTGCCTCTTGCGCCGGGACGGCTTCTTCATATTCCTCAATCGGCTCAGCAGGCTGAAGCAAGCGCTGGCTTAATTTCTGATCTTCCAGTTCATTGAGTTCGCTCAAACGGGACGCCGGAATAACCTGATTGTCTTTCACCAGTGTTTCCCATTCGCCGCTACCTGTGTTCAGGCGCGCAAAGGATTGCGGGTCCAGCACTGCGATTTGCGGTGCATCCGGTTCCTGCACATGATTAATCATCCAACCTGTCAGCAAAGCTGCAATCACCATGGATGTCGTGCCCAGCACCTGCATGCGTGCGGGAGAGCGCCACCAAGGAACATTTGCCGCCACATTATCATTCTGACCGTCCACATCGTACCATGACGGGGCCTGCAATGCGCCTTGCGCTGCGGCGCTCTGGTCTGTCAGCAGCACCATCGCCCTGGCCTTCATGGCTTCCTGTGTTTCGCCAACAACTTCTTCCAGCCGTTCGACTTTGCGCAACATGCGTGACTTGTCCTGCGATATCGCTTCCAGCCGACGGTCAAACCGGGTCTGGTGCGTTACCGCTTCATCAATCCGCTCATTCAGGGCAAGGCTGCGGTTTTCGCTTTCCCTGATTTTCTGATCCAGTACGGCCTGCCCCGCCACAGCTTTCACCAGTTTATCTTCAGCGGCCTTCAGGCTCTTTTCAAAGCGTGCCTGACGCTCGGTCATTTCACCATCGGCGGACGACCTGTTTTTGATTTTGTGCTCCAGTGACAAATACGCTTTTTCACTGGCTTCTGTCTTGTCTTCGATATTCGCAAGCGCTTCGCGCGTCATACGCAATTCGCGGCGCATTTCCTCGCGTTCAACTTCGCTGCGTTGTAACTTATCGCTGATTTGCGCCAGGGCTTTTACTATCTCACGGGTGTGATCGCCCATGGACTGCAACGGCTGTCCCCCATATTCCTCTGACGGCGGGCGCACGACATGCACACGGTCTGGCAGGCGCTTCGATTTCATGGCGCTGTATCCTTATATATTGTCGTAATGCTCAATATATACCGATTTTTGGAAAATAAAGCCAAGGGAAAATCAAGAAAATGTCCACAATGGCCCAGACCACCACGTTATCAAGCCGGCTAGCCGGTGCAAAGTACCGACATCGGGCTAAAAGCCCCTTGCCTTTCCGGTCATTTTTCGATATTTTCCCGTTCACTTCATGGATTGGGGTGTAGCCAAGCGGTAAGGCAGCGGTTTTTGGTATCGCCATGCGCAGGTTCGAATCCTGCCACCCCAGCCATTTATTTCCATAATAATTTAGCAAGAGATAAGCCGCTGTTTTCAAGGGGTTTCGGGACGTGGTCTTGAAACACTTCGAAGAAATGTGAGCAGTTTAAGCGCAAAGATTGCACCGTTTCGAACTCGTCAAAGGTAGCGATCTCAGGGGCGAATTTGATAAGCGCGATAATTTATGACCAGAGATGTCGTCGAAACATGCCCTACACCCACTCTAACCCATTGAAACCATTCACCCACGGCAGTGAGCGGTCTTTAGAGACTGGAGACTTTTAGTCTTTCGGAAAGCCTAAATGCCTCATCATTTACTTTTCTGGGTAACTTTGTATACATCGCCGTTACGATCATAGGTAATCCACTCCCCGACAGGCTCGCCATTTTCAAAATGACCAGATCGGCTTTTAGTGCCTTCACGGCGAAACCACTCCCAATATCCGGTAGGTTGTCCATTAAGCTTCTGACCCTTCGCCCATATTGATCCATCTTTATGATATTCAGTATGTTTTACAACTTTTGACATTTTTATGGCTTAAGATAGTGATCTTTTAGTGAATATAATAAGCGCGGTGATTTACGACAAGAGCTTTCGTTGAAATGCTCCTCACACCGAGGGCTACATAATTGAAACCCTCCCTCAGGTATTAGATGCGGGTATTATTCAATCCGTGTAAGAAGATCTTGCAATTGTGTAACGGCAGTCCCCCAACCTTCGTTAAAGCCCATTTCTTCATGCTTGATGCGGTAAGCTTCAGTATTGTGCATGACATGTGCTGTATAATGAGTAATATTTCCTTCTTCTTCCAATGTGACAATAGCTGTCATAGGCATTTCTGCACATTCCTTATCACCTTTTTGAAAAGGAGGAGCCGGACGATAATTTGCGTGCATGGTTGTCGTCCAAGTCAATTTCTTTTCTTTTTCAACTTCTACAAAACACGATGTGCCTGGATATTCATTGCCATCGGTATCTACCATAACAGTATAAAATTCACCGCCTGGTCTTAAATCTATACGACATTCCGAAACGCCCCACGGCTTTGGGCAGAACCATTGCTTTACTAGTTCAGGATCAGTTAGGCCGCGCCATACCAAGTCAATCGGTGCTTTTATTTCACGCTTTAGAACTAAATCCAGCTTTGTATCTATGGGTGCATTCATTTGTTTTTACCTTTCATTTTAGAGTGTTCGTTTAATAGTATTTTGTCCAAAGCATCAAAACGCTGTGTCCATAATTTACGCATTTGACTTAACCATTCCCACATTTCATCAACCCCTTCTGGGTTAATGGTATAAATTCTCTGTTGTGCACGTTTTTCCATTTGAACCAGCTTCGCTTCTCGCAAAACTTTTAAGTGCTGAGACACGGCTGGCGCACTGATGTCAAATTCATTGCTGATATCGGTTGAGGCCATTTCACCATTTACCGCGATAAGTTCAATTATGCGGCGGCGGTTCGGTTCTGCGAGTGCTGCAAATCTGTCCATACTCTAATTATGTATCTCATACTTAATTAAGTCAATTATTAAATTTTAAAACTTGACATGCAACTAAATAGTTGCATATAATAAATTATGGTTACGAATGATGATAAAGTTTTCAAGGCTCTTGCAGACGCTAGTCGAAGAAATCTGCTTGATACTCTCAGAGAAACAAGCGGTATGACGCTGAATGAGTTGTGCGAGGCTTTTGATATGTCCCGTCAGGCTGTGACCAAACACCTTGTCATTTTGGAGGACGCAAATTTGGTCATTACCAAAAGGCAGGGGCGTGAAAAATTGCATTACCTCAACCCTGTTCCGATTGGCGAAATTTATGCGCGCTGGATTGGTAAGTTTGAAGAGGATCGTATTCGCGCACTTAACATTCTTAAACAAGCTCTGGAAGGAGATAAATCATGAGCAAAACTGAACTTGTCTATACGACATATATTAAAACCACTCCTGAAAAACTTTGGAAGGCCATTACAACGCCTGAATTTGCCAAGCAATATTGGG
Organism: Alphaproteobacteria bacterium; assembly: GCA_030426925.1. Classification (GTDB taxonomy): domain Bacteria; phylum Pseudomonadota; class Alphaproteobacteria; order Micavibrionales; family Micavibrionaceae; genus JAUHXT01. The sequence goes on from JAUHXT010000041.1 coordinate 7,600, forward strand.
GCGGCATGGTGAATGTTTCCGACTGGAAAGAAGGCAGCAAATGGGAACATCAGGACACTGGCAACAGCAATGAAACGAAGCTTGTCGGTGAAGTTAAAGAGAGCAAGCCGGGTGAGCGGCTCGTTCTTTCGTGGAGTGCGCCTGATAATATCGAGAATGCCTCCACGGTGACTTTTGACATTATGACCGTTGAGGGCGGCGTGCGGCTTGATGTTGTGCATAGCGATCTTGAAATCGGATCCGGTATGCATGGAGGCGTTTCCAAAGGCTGGCCTTTGGTGCTGTCCAATATGAAGACCTATCTTGAAGGTGGCGAGCCGATGGATATTATGGCCATACTCAAGGGAGGTTGTAGTCAATCTCAGGATGAACCTGCTTAAAATCGGATTTTATATGATCCTTGAAAGGCGGGTCTATGACCTGCCTTTTTATTTTGCAGAGACTTTGTTTCTAAAAGGTCACTCTGGTGGTGTATGTGATTTTTCGCAAAAAAAGCGTGTTCGGAGACTGCTCTGTTGGAGATTGTCGCGATATCATCAAAAAGCTTGACAGACTTTCAGATTTTTGACAGGCTTTCATAGTGTTAACTATCTGATTTAGAATAATAAAAATCGGAGACTCAGTTTTTATTTGGTCGCTCAGCACAGCCACTTTTCTTATATTTTCTATATTATGCGCCGGTGAGAGCTTCACGTAATTTGTTTTTACGCGCTTCCTGATAGGTCAGGACATCTTCGAAATATTGTTCCAGATCATTTAGCCCTGTTTCTTCGCCTCCTGCTTCCTGCTGCTGTTCATCATTTAAAGTCTGCAGATGCTGAAGCACTTCGCGGATATTGGTGAAGCGTTCGGGCGGTGTGTTTTTATCACCTTCTTGCTCAAGGTCATTCCCCTGCTGTTGTTCGCCTGAGGTAAATTCAGAGGCTTGCGTTATGAACGCGCTTCCCGGCCCTTCTGCGGGTCCATCTTCTTCCAAATGGTGGAACCCTTCACCGTAAAAAGCCTGTTCGAAGGCGTTGCCGTTCAGGGCCGCGTGAATGTAAGCATTGCTGTTGAAGAAAGCGTCAGGGTTGGTGATTTGGCGTACCGTAAATATATCCTCCGGCTGACGGCCGAATATATTTTCACCGGCGATATGGCGCCCTTTGTGTTTTTGTTCCGGTGCAATAAAGAATGCGTTTCCTGTTATCGGCTCAATAAACTCTTCGACATTCAGGGTAAACGTGCGGTTGATTATGCCGCCATTTCCATCGTCGGTCTGTATAATTATGTCATGCGAGTTGCCAATTTCCGCTTCCAGTGATGTCATCAGGACAAGATTGTTTCCGACCAGCGAGAACATGCCGCCGGCATCATCCAGCAACGTATAGGTAAAGGCATCGCCCGGTACATCAGGATCTATGGTTCCAAAAACCGCAACAGAAGAACCGATCATGTCGGTATCATACAGCTGCTGTTTCGATATCCAGATATTGCTCGGCGTATCATTAACCGGCGTTACGTTGAGTGTGAAATTCTGTAATCCCGCGGACAAAGCGCCGTCCCCTACTCTTACAGAAATGTTTTCAGTCAGTCCTTCGCTGCCATCATGCGTATAACGGATAAAGCCGTTATCCAGATCGCTTTGCAGGAAAGTATCATTGACGCCCAGTGCCATAACCGTATTGGTGTTTTCCAGCGTTCCGCCAACGATAGATGTAATGGTGTAAATCAGGCTTCCATCGGCATTATCAACATCGGTGGCAGATAGCATTGTGCCGTCGAGAACACGCTGCCCGCCTTCCAAAACCGTTGTTCCGGTATTTAACACCCATGTCGGGGCGTCATTGACCGGCGTTACAGTTATATTGAATGTGCCTGTGGCAGCGACAGACGCATCTTCGCCATCGTCGGCCAGCGAGATATCAAAGCTGGAGGCTACCGTTTCACTGCTATCATGAATAAAGACGACAATGCCGTTGTTGATGTCAGTTTGTGTAAAGGTGTTCTGAACTACACCGGACACCTCAATATGGCCATTTGTGTAATTGGAAGCCGTGTATGTAAGTCCTGTTCCTGCATCGTCCGGATCCCCTTCATTCAGCATCGCGTTCGTGATTGTCAAAGCCGCGCCCTCGTTCATCGTCGCGCCGGTGTTGGTTCCGATTACGGGGGAGTCATTGACCGCGCTTACGCTCAGGTTAAACGTTCCTGTATCCGGCAAAGTCCCGTTTTCTCCACCATCTGCCAGAGATACATCAAAGCTTGCAGCGGACGTTTCACTACCGTCATGGACAAAGACTACGAGGTTATTGTTGATATCGTCCTGTGTGAACGTATTTTGAATGAAGCTGTTCACCTCAATATGACCGTTGGCATAGTTTGACGCCGTATAGGTTAGTCCGGCGGGCGTGTCGTCAATATCCGATGCGTTCAGCATAGCGTTTGTGATTGTGACATTGCCGCCCTCACTGACGTTCGTTCCGTTCAATACGGTAATGGACGGCCCTTCATTGACCGGAGTCACAGTGACGTTAAATGTTGCCGTACCGGTTGTCGCGCTGTTTTCTCCACCATCGGCCAGTTCCAGATCAAAACTAGCCGATATCGTTTCGCTACCGTCATGGACGAATTGCACAAGCCCGTTATCAAGGTCCGCCTGCGTGAAACTGTTGATCGCAACACCGGCATTGGTACTTAACTGTACATAGCCGTTGGCGGATACGTTGGATATTGTCCATGTCAGGCCCGTGCCGCTGTCATCCGGATCAAATGAATCCAGTTCCGATGTCGTGATGGTTACCGCGCTTCCTTCATTCACCGTCACTCCGGCATTCAGTGTAATAGTCGGTGAGTCATTGGTGTTATTGACAGTAAAATCTATCGTCGCGCTGTCCGTTGTTGCACTATCTTCACCGCCATCCGCCAAAGTGACCTGGAACTGAGCCGTTAGCGTCGCTGTTCCGTCATGGCGAAATACAAGCTGGCTGTTGTTGATGTCTGCCTGCGTAAAGCTGTTGATCGCGATGCCCGGATTGCCGAGCAATTCCAGTTGACCGTTTGTCGTTGAATCCACCGTATAAATTAGCCCAACTCCGCTGTCGTCCGGGTCTGTGGCGTTCAAAATCGCCTTTTTGATCAAAACAAAATTTCCGGCATCCACGGTCGTATTGTTCGATGTTGTTATCAGCGGAGAGTCGTTGACCGGATCCACGTTGATTGCAAACGATCCTGTGGCCGGCGGCGCTCCGTCTTCACCACCATCCGCGACGGAGAAATTGAAACCACCTAGGTTCTCGCTGCCATCGTGACGGAAGACAACCCGGTTATTGTCCAGATCATCCTGTGTGAAAGAAATGATCGGTACATTTGGATTTGTACTCAGTTCCACCTGCCCGTTTACGATAACGGATAAGGTATAAACCAGTGTGGGATCGCTATCGTCTGGGTCTACGGCATCCAGGTCCGCATTGCCTATCGCTATTGTCGCCCCTTCTGTCACTGTTGTCCCGTTATTGACCGTTACCACCGGCGAGTCATTGACAGGGGTGCGTGTTAAGGTAAATGTGTCGGTATCCGGAACAGAGCCATCTTCACCGCCATCCGCCAAAGATATATTGAAGCTTCCGTCATTTTCACTACCATCGTGAACGAATACGACACGATTGTTATCAATATCGTCCTGCGTAAAGGTGTTTTGAATAACGCTGTTGACTTCAATATGTCCGTTATTGATCCCCGAGGCAGTGTAGGTCAAATCAGTAGCAGCGTCGTCCAAATCAGTTGAGTTCAGCATTGCATTGGTGATAGTCCGGCTTGCGCCTTCCAAAATAGTTGTTCCGGTATTCACTGTTATGCCAGGAGCATCATTTTGCGGTGTAACAATGATATTAAAGCTGTTGCCGACTGAGGTTGAGGCACCGTCCGTAACGGAGAATTCAAAATTATCTGCGATTGTTTCAGAACCGCTATGCACATACACAACGCGGTTATTCTGTATATCGTCGAGCGTAAAGCTGTTGATTTGCGCACCGGGGCTGGTCGTCAGTTCCACCTGACCTTCCGCAGGCTGGGCCGTAATGGTGAATATGATGTCTGTTGCCGGTGTATCTGCATCAGTAACATTCAAATCAGCCGCTGTAATCGCAGTCGTGGCCGCTTCATCAACCGTTAATCCGTTGTTGGTTGTCAGCGACAATGAATTGTTGAAATTGATTGTAATATCCACTTCATCGAACAACCCGCCGCCGCTTTCCGTAGCACGAACCGTCAGGACGTATGTGTCCTGAATCAATGCATCAAGGTTAGTGTTATCAAGAATACGAACTTCGCCCGTTGCCGTATCCACTTCAAAAATACCATCGGCATTACCGCCGGTAATCGAGTAGGCAATTGAGTCAGCATCCGGGTCTCCGGCCTGCACAAACCCGATAGACGTGCCGTTCGCAATATCTGAAGCATCGGCATTGGCGTGATTCACGACGTAGGTGTCGTTATTGATAACGTCCCCGCCTTCCCATTCGATAACATATCGGCGGCTTTCATTCCCAGTCTGGTCATACCACTGGCTGTTGGTATTCATGTAGACATAGTTGTAGCCACTACCGTTATTCGGCTCTGCACCGTTCCATTTTTCATACAGACCGTTGACTGCCGCTCCACCTTGCGAGAATTGTAAACCTGCTTCAGGTCCAGCCAGCCACACCCACTGACCTTCTGTTCCTGCATCAGACGCCGCAAGCCATATGTGACTTCCAATAATGCTGTCTACGAAATTGTTTTCGGTGTTTGAAGTAATCGTAACCATATGGCCATAAGCGCCATTCAGGGCGACATCATCAGCTGCATCAAAGGCCGTCGCAAAGTTTACGTTGTTATTATAATATTTGTAAAAGTTTCCGTTGTCCGCGTTGTACTGGATAGTCTGATCCAGATAATAGATAACATCCTGAACGTTGAAGCTTGGCCCTTCATTGGCATCTGTGATGTTGATTGTCACGTTCCTGTCCGTATATCCGGGAATGGCATTATCATCAGTCGCGCGAATTGTCAGTGTGTATGAACTTCTGGTTTCGAAATCGAGCGTTGAAATATTGTTCAGGCGTATTTCGCCTGTTGCACCACCTATTTTAAAGACGCTTCCGGTATTGCCGCCAACAATAGAATAGCTGATTGTTCCGGCTTCCGGATCTGTTGCAGCAACCGTTCCGACCAGATCATTGGATGCGCCGTCCTCACCGATAGAAAATGGTCCTTGCGCCGGAAATACCGGATCAAGGTTTTCATTCACATCCAGAATATCAATTATAAATGTGCGGTTAGCAAAAAGCGGGCTTGGGCCGTCATCCGTTACGCGTATATCAAGCGTATAGGATGTTGTGCTTTCATAATCCAATGCACTGTTATCCAGAACGGTAATTTCACCGGTTGCGGCATCGATAGTAAATATACCGGCACCCGTACCGCCCTGAATGGAGTATGTCAGCGTTTGCCCGACATCCGGGTCAGTTGCGCCAAGCGTTCCAACCGTATCATTGTTTGCGGCATCCTCGGATACCTGTAACACCTGATCCGGTAAGGTTGGGGCGGTATTGGTCGTATCCACGGTAATTGTGTAGGTCTGGTTCGTCAGGGTATTCGTGCCGTCGCTCAAGCTGAAAATAAAGCTGTCTGACGGGTCGGCTGCACCGCCATGCGTATAGGTTATCAGTCCGTTATCCAGATCGTCCTGCGTAAAGGTATCATTCAGGCCTATGGCCACGCCGTTATTGTATAATGTGCCATCCTGAACATTCGTTGTGATCGTATACAAAAGGCTTCCGTCCGGCGTGTCTACATCCGAAGATACCAGCTTTGTATTGATAAATGTCGTTCCGCCGGATGGGAAACGAGTGATGACCAGGTCACTATCGATTGTTCCCTGAAAGGTTGTTCCGGTCAGCGAACCTGTATATCCGCCTAGGCTGCTGTTCATAACGCCGAGCCCTGAGGCATTACTTCCTGATAAGTTCCAGTCACTCCAGGCCGTTGAGACTTCTGCTGTGCGGCCAAATTCAAACCAGTTGAAGTCTCCAGCTGCCTGATAGTGCATACGGACTTCACCATTGTCTCTGTCTATTTCCATGACGACAGCGTATTGCGTATTAGCGGTCAGCGCGACGCCGGAACTTAAGCGTGCATTCGCTTGTGCCGGTCCCATCCGCCATTCCAGTTCACCGCTATCGGCTAAAACCAGTGAAATTCCACGCCCGCTACCACCTGTTTCATAAATGACTTCTCCGGGGGTTCCTGTCGGGGTGCTTCCCGGCGTTGTAAAAATAACCGAAATCTGGCTGTTATTGTTATTGATGATGCCGTTAAAAGCAGCGAATGATCCGGTAGCAGACTGCCGCAGCACTTCGCTACCAAAAAGAGCGGGCACTTCGTCAGCGCCAATGGTTGTTTCCAGCCCCTGGAACACACTGGTTCCTGTATTGGTATCAATTGTCGGCGCATCATCCTCAGGTGTTACAGTGATGGAAAACGTATCGGAGCTATCCAGACTGCCGTCCGATACGGTGAAATCAAAACTGTCGGACACTGTTTCTCCGCCATCATGTACATAGCGTACTAGCCCACCGTTCAAGTCGGCCAAGGTGAAGCTGGATATTGCGACACCGGCATTGGAACTTAGCTCAAGACGTCCGTTTGTGACATCGGCATCAACCGTAAAAGTGACATCACCATCGGCGTTGTCCGGATCGCTTACACCAAGTTGCGCTGAGGTAATAACCGTTGTTGACCCTTCATTTACAGTCAGTCCTGTATTGGTATCGACAGAGGGGCCTTCATTCTGGCCGACGACAGTAACCGTCATGTTTTCAGAAAACAAAGCGCCGAGAGAGAAATTCAGCGTACGGCTAGTTGTCGGATTGTCTGAATTGTTCTGATAAGTGATATTTTCAATTAACCGTTCAATGGAAATTTTGGTGGCATCCGCATCGAAATCTATAACCAGATCAGCACCGTTTGTTCCGTCAGATGAAACCGTTCCGATAATCGTTCCGCCATATGATACATTGGTACCATCAAAACCAATCTGACTGGCTCCGCTTCCTTCATTATGGATGGAAATCTGGTCTTCTGCTCCGCCTGTTGTGGATATGGTCAGGCTTTCTCCATCAAAATCAGTCGTCGTTCCTGTTACTGAAACGTCTGTATCAAGGATCTGTGGTGAGGCGTTGACGGTGTTTTCGGCAAAGACGGTCGTACTGACCAAAGCGCCCAAAGATGCATCGAGCATCAACCGCTTTTCCAGTTCGCGTATTCCCAGTTTTTTTCTAATAGTCCCGATCATTCAATACCCATGCCCACCTGCTCATTTAATAATACGTTAAAATCCTTACCAATTATTAAATAAACAAGTTTTTCCAATAGGTTATAATTATTGTCCTAAACCGCTTTCGCGTATAAAAAGCGCCCCTGTTCTTCGTAAAAACAGGGCAAGCGGGCTGATGGGGCGGGCCTTGATATTCACCTGCCCGATGATAACAAGTGATTGATTTTCAAGTGATTTTTTATCACCTGCCGCCGAAAGGCGTACAGCGTACAGGCTTTGACGCGGATTAATCTCGTTTTTCGGGCCGATTTCGCTGGGGACCGACCCTGCGTAAACCGATGATAATTCCGGCCATGGTAGAGTTTTACTGTTAGCCGGAGATATATTTTTAACCGTGACGTCCAAATCCGTGAAAGGCGAAAAACCGGGCAGGAAACTACCCGCTGCTCCCTCCTCAAATCGCTCTAACTGGTCCTCGCGCGCATAGGCCGTTACAGCCTGTTTGCCCGGCTGAACCAGTCGGAACATCAATTGATTGTTTTTAATGTAGCGCCCTTCATGCAGCCCCGGGGAAATGTCACGGACAACACCGTCAAAGTCCGCTCTAATCAAAAGGTTTTCCTTTTTTTCGATCAGGCTGATCAGCTTTTCACTGGCGGCTTTGATGTCCTGTTCAATGCCCGCACGCCGTTCGCGGTAAATCTCCGCATTGGTTTGTTCACGCTTCTTCAGGTGTTGGAGAGTTTCCAGTTCTACTCTGGCAGCGCTGATCTGTTTTTCCAAAGACGGAGATTCAAGCGCGGCGAGCACATCCCCTTCTTCAACCTTCTGTCCTTCTGCCACATGCAGCTGAGCAACCAAAGACGACGAAGGTGGATAGACAGCGCGATACGCTTCGGAGTGATAGACAGCCGGAAACGATACCGTTCTTTGTAAGGGCAGGACTGTCAGAACCAGTAATACAGTCAGGCACCCCAGACCTATATACGTTCTGCGATGCGAGAATATATCTGTACGCCGCTCGGCCCACACCACAAGCTCCTTCCATATTGGCAGACCAATAAAGAACGCCAGTTCCACGATCATTAAAAACAGGCCAAGCGGCTGAAAAAAGATATAGTAGACCAGCAGCGCAATCCCCAAAAACAGGAAGAAGCGATAGATCATCACGGCAAACCCGAAGAGGGTTAGAAATTGTGCACGTCCCTCTTCCATTTCCTCTGGCCTGGGGTCGCCCAGCGCGAACAATACTTCTCTCAGCTTCCAGCGGGCGAACGCTATAGCCCGGCTGTGAAGGTTTTCTATACCCAGCGCATCGCTAAATACATAGTAACCATCAAAGCGCATGAGCGGGTTCAGGTTGATCAATAACGAGCCAATCAAGGATATGGCTACCGCACTGAATGCCAGACTTTGCCCCAAGCCGGCCGGCAATATATGCCAGAGCAGTAAAGCATAGGCAGCAATCACCAGTTCGGTCGCCACGCCGGAAAGACCGATGTGCACCCTCTTCCTGTGCGAAGATATCTGCCAGGCGCCGGTCGTTTCCGTATAGAGAATTGGATACATCACGATAAATGCGATCCCCATATGCGGTACGGGGACATTATATTTGGTTGCTGTGTAGGCGTGCCCCAGTTCATGCAGAATTTTTATACCCGTAAAGACCAGCGCCAGCATTGCAGCCCCTTGCAATGAGAAAAGCTGAAAAAAAGTATGCATAAATTCATCCGCCCGTTGCAGGGTCAGCAGCAGCATAATGCCCAAAAGCAAATAAGATGCGCTGAGGAATGGTTTGCCCAAAAACAATTTTACATACGGAAATGTTTTGTTCAGAAAACCCTGCGGCTTGAATAAAGGCACTGTAAAAAATAGATAGCTGTGCAGTATTTTCATCCAGATGGATTGTTTTTTTTCTGCGGGCATCGGCATGGACACACTATCGACACTGCTTAAAAGGCCGTTGGATCCCAAAAATGTGATGAAATTCTGGATATCCTCTTTATCAACTTCCAGCGTTGTTTCTTTGTTTACGGCTGCTAACAGTTCATCGACTGTCTGATGTCTGTGAAAGCGCGCCAAACATTCGAATTCCATCCACCCAATCTGGAAATAGCGATTGGATACAGGATGATGCAGCGTCCATTGCGGCGTTCCGTCACGATTTTCATCCCCCTGATATATTTTCACCATGGGATTTAGCGCGGGCAGTTCCTGTTTTTGTTCCACACCGAACTGCATTGGCTATCATCCTCCGCCCAGCTGGCGCAGCGCGATTAATGGCCGCCGTAAAATCGTATAAGCGAGAACAGTCCAATCCCCTTTTATTTTTGCCGTGCCCTTCCAGCCGATCCGCATGCCTGCTTTATCCTGCAACGTTGCCCGCACCTTATAGGTCAGCAACCCATCGGAATCCGGGCTGGCCTGATACCCCACGGTTTTAATATGCCCTTTCATGCTTTTGAGCGGCGTGACGTTCGGGTAAAACCTTACGGCCATTGTTTGTGAAAACGGCATTATATTGTCTACCGGAATACGTACCAGCAAATCGATATCGTCCGGCGCCGATATTTCCATGATGCTTTCGCCTGTCACAATCGGCTTGCCCTGCCATTCATTTGCATCGGAAAAGATAGCCACGCCATCACGCGGACTCTTTATTTCGCTGCGCTCCAGCATTGTGCGCGCATAATCATATTCAATCTGCTTCGCCTCTATTTGTGCCTTTAAAACATTCAGATCCGCTTTCTTTTCCGGTGCGGATAATGCTTCTCTGGTCAAACGGGATAGTGACGCCCTTGCCGTTTCCAGTTCCTGACGCGCGGCCTGAGCCTGAGCCTCCAGGTTCTCATACTCCATTTCCGCTAAAACCTGCCCTTCCTTAACGCTGTCGCCGGGGCTTACCAAAACCGTTTTCAGAACGCCATCATACGGGGCGCTGGCAACCATCGGGTTATGCGCAACAATTTCTGCGGGGGCTGTCACTGTTTGACGGACAGGCAAAAGCGATAACACCAGCAAGCCCAGCCAAATAAATTTCCGGTGAGTATTCAGGTTTTTCCAGAGCGCAAGAAAGCCTTTATTTTCGCTTGCCATAAAAAGTGATAATGCCGTTTCCCACGCGATTTTTATTTCATTCAGGATTGCCGCTTCCGCATCCTTGAACGGCTCATCACGTTCCAGCCATAAAGCGCCGAGGCGTTCATTGTCCTTATTACGCAGTTCCAGTATCAGGACGTAATCAGAACACCATTTTTCCCAGTCCTTCTTCTGATCTTCTTGCAGCGCGCCTTTATCCAGCCTTACCGGCCGCTCGTCCGCGCCAAGGGATTTTTTGACAATATTCTTCACCCATAATGCATACGGTCCTTTTTCATCCACCGTTGCATTGCCCGACGACGCCCTGATTTCCATCCCCGTCCCTGTATCCTGAAAAAACAAAGCCTGTTTGTAGGGGACTATGTTGTGCGTTTGATTTACGATTATAAATTCAAGAGCCTTGTGAGAATTTGCCGTGAGTGCCTGCTTTTGCAAATCCAGAAAATCGAGCGCTTTATCCATTATCTTTACCGCACAGTTTCCAGATAGCCCATCACGCCTGCGTTTCGGATTTCACTGATATCGAGCGTGACTGTTCCGCTCATCCCGGGCAGTAGCGGCTTTTGATATGGGGCGAGTTTCGCCGTTATCTGTATAGACTGGCTAACCGGATCAACTTCGCCGTGAATCCGTGTGATGGTGGCATCATAAGTTTCGCCTGCCTCCGATACGGACACGGTGACCGGCGCATCCACGTTCACCCAACGCAGCCATTTTGACGGAATTAAAAATTCCACATCAAGGCTTTCCGTTGACGCTACTTCCATCAAAACGCGATCTGTTCTGGTGTATTCATTATCGTTGGCCAGTCTGTTCACCACACGGCCATCATAGGCCGCACGAATAACACAGTTCTGCATACGTGCCATCAATACACCACGGCGTGCCCGTGCCTTGGTCAGTTCGCTTTCCATGTCCATTTTTTCTATTTCGGAGATGATGTCGAGCTTAAACAGTTTTTCCCCGCGTGAACCTTTTTCCGCAAAAAGCTTGTATTCAGATTCAACCGTTTCCAGTTCTGCCCTTAAGTCTTCACATGTATAGGTAACCAGCACCTCGCCCTTTTTAAACAGATCACCATCATCAAAATAAATGCGGTTGATTTTTCCGTCATGGCTGCTTGATATCACCGTCGTCTTCTGTGGCACCAGTACGCCTTCAGCGTCCAGGGACTGTTCGCTTGCCTGGTAATCATATTGTTGCTCCGTGGCATTATCCTGACCTGATGACGGTTGCAAAGCGTTCAGCGTATCCGGCGGCGCGGCATCGGTTTTGGCCGCTGCGGTGCGGGTAAGGCGGAGTTCGGGCAAGCTGTCTTTGATCGTCATAAAATACCCTTCGCGCATAAACAGGATACAGGCGCATAGAACGAAACAGCTGCCGAAGATATGGAGCACCTGCCCCTTATCAACCTTGCGGTAGAAGGACACATAGAAAGCCGGTTCAAGAAGCTTTTTTGCTTTTGCCAATCGGGGCTTGCAGACATAAGCCAACCTCCCCCACAATGCCATAAGCGTCCAGCGCATGATGTGGTACTGTCTTACGGCTATAGTTTTAGCAGCATGCGCCCATCGGCGTATCTTGATCCTTGAGACGATCAGAATGCGGCGTACATGAAACAGGATGTCTTGCAGTTTCATCTTCATGACATTCCCCCGTCCATTGACGTGCCAAGAGAATTCATGAGAGCTGCCGCTGCCTCTTGTAGCTGCGCTTCATATTGCATGGATTGCAGCCTTATGACTTCGGCATCCATGCGCGCCGACAAAACATCAACTCCAGATGCAAACCCTTCGCGTTTTCTTACCTCCATTGCATGGGCCAGCGTGCCTGCCGTGTTCACCCTTTTTTGCGAGGTTTCATATATATCCAACAAATTTTCCAGACGTGCGCGCGCCAGATGTACCTGCGTTACAATGGCAGCGGCCAGAGAAATCCTGCGTGCTTCTTCCAGTGTTTCCCTGGCGGCAGCCTGGACCGTGGTCTCGCCATTCTCCATGAATCCGGCAGGCAGGGTCCAGAAGCCCTTGCGCGGCTCAATAGCGCGTCGGCACAGCAAAACTTTATCATTATAAACGGGTAAGGTGC
>JAUHXT010000042.1 GCA_030426925.1 Alphaproteobacteria bacterium
CCCTCGATGAGCTATTAACCCATACACCCTTAGCAGGGGTGCGCCTTCAGCCACTCGGCCACGTGCCCGTTCCAATAAAGCAAAGTCTTGTTAGCAGCCGTAGCCGATCAGTTCAAGCCCTATAAGCTCTAGGATAAATACTGTGCGAAATATTCGCCCCAGTTGTCAATCGTATCCGTATCAGGATAGTCGCCGATATGATGGAGCATCCAGCCAGTACCGCTTTCTTCGCTGCGGTAAAGATGGGCGAAGACGTAGGCGATTTTGTTTCTCCCGTCATCGGGGTTCAGCTCGGAATATAAAAGCTCGTTATCGGTCAGGCCGTCGGCGATACGCATGTTGACTTCGGCAATATCGCTGAAGAAATGGTTGCTCTGGACTTCAATAAGGAAAAAGATGTCTTTTATTGTTTCCGGCAGGTTCAATAACTCGACTGATATTGTTTCGTCATCACCTTCACCTTCACCTGTCTGGTGGTCGCCACTATGGTAAATACAGCCTGACTCGTCAATCGCTTCGTTGGCGTCCGCCGTCACCAGGTCACAGAAATCCCCTTCGTCGTCGAAAATATACGCGCTGATGTCCAGGTCGTGCTGCGTATCGCCTTTCATCTTTTTGACGAAGCCGATCTTATCGCCGCGCGCGTCCCAGCTAATACCTGCCAACACACGGTGACGTTTTTCCGGAGAATAGAGAAGGGTGGTTTTTTCACCGATTGGAAGTGTAGCCATGATGTTTCGTCCCGATTACTTTGTGATTATTCCATTGTAGCAAAGACGCGCACAGGCGCGCCACTTGCTTCAAATTTTGCCGGAGTGGCATGAATTGTAAAGGTTTCAATGCCTTCCAGCGCCGAAAAATTGGTGGCGTTTTCGACAATCAGCACATCATTGCCCAAAAGAATATGGTGGATCGGGAATGGTTCACGGTCAGGCGACGGCGTGTCCAGAATGACCATATTGATACCCGCATTCACAAGGCAATGGGCGGCATCCTTGCACGGGATACTCGCCATAATAATCATCGTCACGAAACTTATCGCTCCAGCCAGTATAAAGCAGGGCGATCCCGCCGCTATGAAGCGCTGAAACATCGAAATGCTCTGATGTGATTTCTTTGTGACCGCGCACGTCCAGCAAAACCCCGGGACCAGAGCATTGTGCCAGCGGTATCTCTGAGGCAAATATTCCGCCTTCGATCATATGGGCTGGCGCGTCCATATGCGTACCGACATGCATGCCGGTTTCCAGTATTTCGTCCCGGCAGCCATCTTTTTCAATCGTCATGGAAAGGTAGAGCTTCGCACACGGATCACCCGGATAAACGGGCATCTGATCGCTATAGGTATGTGTGAGGTCTATGATCTCGCTCATGTCTGCATTTAAACAGTTTTTGCGGGGCAGGGCAAATGGCTAAAAGTACATAGTTTTTATTGACATATTTTTTAATTTATACTATAAAACCAAGTAATAATAAAAACTATATTGAAACAAGGGAGAACTATACATGATATCTATTGTGGGTTATCAGTTTAAAAAGTCGTGCAAATCTTGGCTCGGCGCTTTTCTAATTACGGCCGCATCTGTTTCTGGCGAAAACACGGCACTGGCGCGTCACTACGAACTTCTGGATGTAAACCAGATTGAAGTACGCGCGAAGGAAGCTATAGAAACAGGTAACACGTCCGATGCTATGGATTACCAGACCGCGGCTGCCGCTATACATGAAACACAGGAAGGGCTTCGTGCGACGCCGTACGACATGCCTGCCGATTTTTCGGATAAACTTTACGATGTCACCGACGAGGGCACGTTTAAAGTCATTGACCCGGCCAAAGATGTCGACTGGACAGATTTCTTTCTGGCGCAAAAAACAGCGCAGGTAAAAGCGGAGCGCGTCGGCGCTGGTACGGAAGTTGTTACGCTGGTGCAGGGCGAGGATGGAAATCTTCTGCACGAAGCCACGAAAAAAGCTGGCGCTGATGGCGGCTATATTGTGACCAATCCGACAGGCGAACAATACCTGGTGGATGTAAAGAAATTTGAATCTGTTTACCAAGAAACGGAAGTAGCGGGGGTATTCGCCCCTGTACCGGATCCGCGCAAGGTGGTTCCCGTTGAACAAAACGTATCATTTGAAGCGCCATGGGGCGGGGCCATGAGAATTCAAAGTGGCGGCGTGCTGGTACATGGCGGTCTGAATGATATTTACGGCATAAATCCAAAGGAATATCAGGAAACCTATTCAGCACTTAAAATGGGCTAAAAAGAAAAGGCGCTATCTCAGCGCCTTTTTATTTATCCTAACTTCTTCTTCAGCAATTCATTGACAATCGCCGGGTTGGCTTTGCCTTGCGTTTCTTTCATGACCTGTCCGACGAAGAAGCCGAACAGCTTGTCTTTACCGCCTTGATAGGCCGCGACGTTGTCCGGGTTGGCGGCAATAACGGCATCGACGACTGCTTCGATCGCGCCGGTATCAGTCACCTGCTTCAGGCCTTTTTCCTCGACAATCGCGCCGGCATCTTTCCCCGATGCATACATCTCCGCGAACACGTCCTTGGCGATCTTGCCGGAAATCGTGTTATCGGAAATCAGGGCGATAAGACCGCCCAGCTGTTCCGCCGTAATAGGGGACTCTTTCAGCGTCTTGCCATCCTTGTTAAGAATACCCAGCAATTCATTGATAACCCAGTTAGCGGCAAGCTTCGCATCACGGCCATTTGCCACAGTTTCAAAATAATCGGCGCGGTATTTTTCTGCGATCAGGACGGACGCATCGTAAGCCGACAAGCCGTAAGCACTCATGAACCGGTGCTTTTTCTCATCGGGCAGTTCGGGCAGTGTTGCCTTGATCTCTTCAATGAATTTGTTTTCAACATGAAGCGGTAACAGATCAGGATCAGGGAAGTAACGGTAATCGTGCGCATCTTCCTTGGAGCGCATGGAACGGGTTTCCAACTTGTTCGGATCCCACAGGCGGGTTTCCTGATCGACCGTACCGCCATCTTCGATAATATCAATCTGGCGGCGGGCTTCATATTCAATCGCCTGTTGCACGGCTTTCACAGAATTCACGTTCTTGACTTCCGCGCGTGTTCCAAGCGCATCCCCCGGTTTGCGCACGGAAACATTCACATCCGCGCGCATCGACCCTTCTTCCATGTTGCCGTCGCACGTTCCAAGATAGCGCAAAATCATCCGCAGCTTGGACAGGTACGCCGCAGCTTCCTCCGGCCCGCGGATATCGGGTTCGGATACAATTTCCATCAGCGCGCAGCCAGAACGGTTCAGGTCAACAAAAGACTTCGTCGGGTGCTGATCGTGCAGGGATTTTCCGGCATCCTGTTCCAGGTGAAGGCGGGTAATGCCGATTTCTTTTGTGCTGCCGTCCGGTAAGTCGATCTCGATCTTGCCTTCGCCCACGATCGGCTGGTCGTATTGGGAAATCTGGTAGCCCTGCGGCAGATCAGCATAGAAATAGTTTTTACGGGCAAACACAGACGTGTTGTTGATCTGTGCGTTCAGGCCAAGGCCGGTGCGCACAGCCTGCTCCACGCATTTTTCATTCAGGACAGGCAGCATGCCGGGCATGGCCGCGTCCACCATGGATACTTGTGCGTTTTGTTCCGCGCCGAATTCCGTTGATGCGCCGGAAAACAACTTCGAATTCGCAATCACCTGTGCATGAACTTCCATGCCGATTACGATTTCCCAGTCACCTGTTTCGCCTTTAATCAGTTGTGCCATATTGCTTCGCCTGTTGTGCTTTGTTTTCTTTGTAAATCAAATAAACGCCGCTGGAAACAATAATGAGAGCGCCCAGGATTGTCCAGTTTTCCGGTGTTTCGTTAAAGAACAGGTACCCGATAATCATGCCCCAGATAATCTGGGTATAGTGAAGCGGGGCGAGCAGGGTGGAATCTCCCATGGAAAATCCCTTACTGACCAGCAGGCTGCCGAGAATGAAAAACACCCCGGCCAGAAAGAAATACGGCCAGTGTTCGGCCAAAGGGATAGTCCATGCATCCATAATCCAGATCGCAACGGCGGCCCCCAGTATGTCTGTCAGCGAAGCATAGAACATAAAGTTTATCATGGGTTCATCATCGCCAATCATCCGGCTGACGACAATAAATATGCCAAAACCAAACCCGCCGAGCAGTACCACGAGCGCGGCAGGGTTCAAACCCTGTACATCAGGGCGCATAACGACCAGTACACCGATAAATCCGGCGATAATAGACAGGATGCGGTACGGGCCAATCCCTTCATGTTTAAGGAAATGCGAAATAATCACGACCCAGAACGGCGAGGTGAGGATCAGCGTATAGGCTTGCGCCAGCGTCAGGTGCGATATCCCGTACAGGAACGACAGGAAACAAAATGTTCCGCCAATACCGCGCAGCAGGTGCAGTTTGACATGCGGTGTAGTGACTATGGGGCGCAAACCACCCATCTTTCCCGAAAACAGCAGGATAAAAGCGGCGCAGACCAGCAACGCGTAAAATCCGCAAATAAAAAAATTATAACTGTCGATCATATGCCGGAGGAACCCGTCACCGCAATTAAAGGCCAGAAAGGCGAGCAGCACGATCAGGACGGCCTGAATATTTTTATGAAGCAGGTGAAACATGGCGGTATAAAAGGGAGTTTTATTTATACCTTGCGTAACAGCCAAGGAGCTTTTTCTCGGCAAATTTCTGGAAATCGGGATCGCCGGCCAGCGCTTCCATAGGATCAAGGATCATCGGGTCGCGATCGAGAATATCGGCGAACACACCTTGCGCATTCTCTGCCAGAAAACCCGAGACTTCGTCGGACATACATTCGCAAAGCTCCCGCGGTCTGCTGGAAATGCTGGAGGTTTCAGGGTTTTCAACGCAGGTCATGTAGTAATAATCCCGCGCCGGGAATTCGATACAGGGAGCGTAAACGTCTATGATTAGCTTATTCGCGGCCGGGCGCGCAATGGCTGTTTCCTGTGAACTCATGGCTTGAACGTCTTCTACGCTCATGGTTTCCATCATCTTTGCTGCCGTACAAGAACACATAAGGTCCTTATTCTCATCGCTCATCATCGGCGCATCTTTGGTCAGGCATGTTTTGTAATAGGCCTGCGCCGTTTCCTGAGTGATAGGAGTGTCTGCCAGCGCCGTAAAAGGCAATAATAACAGTATGGTAAGGATAAATAAGCGCATTATGCGGCTTCTTTCTCTAACGATTGCGGCATTGCTTTAAAGTTAGCAGCTTTCTCGATCGCGTGTCCAACTTTGAACACGGTCTCTTCATCCCAGCGGCGGCCAATGATTTGCAGGCCAAGCGGTAATCCGTCCTTATCGACGCCTGCAGGAACGGACATGCCCGGCAGTCCGGCAAGGGACGCAGGAACGGTAAACACGTCGTTCAGGTACATTTTGATCGGGTCGTCGGCATTTTCACCTATGGCGAAAGCGGCAGACGGTGCGGTCGGTGTCAAAAGCGCATCGCACTGTTCATAGGCTTTCTCGAAATCTTCAAGGATAAGGCGGCGGACTTTCTGCGCTTTGATGTAATAGGCATCATAATAACCCGCGGACAGCACGTATGTGCCGATCATAATGCGGCGGCGGACTTCTTCGCCAAAACCGACGGCGCGTGTGTTTTCGTACATCTCAACAAGGTCTTTGCCCTCAACGCGCTGCCCGTAACGCACCCCATCATAGCGCGCAAGGTTCGATGAACATTCGGCAGGGGCAATAATGTAGTAGGTCGGTAGCGCATATTTGGTGTGGGGCAGGGATACATCAACAATCTCTGCGCCTGCGTCCTTCATCCAGTCAATGCCTTGCTGCCAAAGCTGCTCAATCTCTTCCGGCATGCCGTCAACACGGTATTCTTTGGGAATCCCGATCTTCATACCCTTGATGTCCTGTGAAAACAGGGACGGCCAGTCCGGAACCTCGAGGTTCGCTGACGTGCTGTCTTTCGGGTCGAACCCGCACATGGATTTTAAAAGCAGGGCGGTATCTTCAATCGTCCGGCCAAAGGCCCCAGCCTGGTCGAGTGATGACGCAAACGCCACAATCCCCCAGCGTGAACAACGCCCGTATGTTGGTTTAATGCCGCAAATACCGGTAAAGGCAGCCGGCTGGCGAATGGACCCGCCCGTATCTGTTCCCGTAGCGCCCATGGCGATCCGCGCGGCGACTGCAGCGGATGACCCGCCGGATGACCCACCGGGTACAAGCTCCGCGTTTGATCCGTTATTGCGTCTCCACGGGTTGATCACATTGCCGTAATAACTGGTGGTATTGGCGGAGCCCATGGCGAATTCATCCATGTTGACCTTACCAAGCATCACGATACCGTCATCGAACAGCTTCTGGCTGACGGTTGATTCATAATGTGGAACAAACCCCTCCAGTATATGACTGCCCGCTGTGGTTTGCACACCGTTGGTGCAGAACAGGTCTTTAACAGCAAGCGGAATACCGTCCAGCGCTCCGGCATTGCCCGCGGCGCGCCGTTCATCGCTTTCTTTGGCTTGCTTCATGGCAATCTCAGGCGTTTCAACAACATACGCATTCAGATTGCGCGCGCCCGCCATGGCATTAATATGTGCCTGCGTCAGTTCGACAGACGTAAAATCTTTCTTGCCAAGGCCCGCAAGTGCTTCTGAAATCGTAAGTGTTGTAAGCTCTGTGCTCATATACCGTCTCTTCCTTTAAACATATACAGGTTCAGGTACGTTAACGCCGCCAAACCTACCGCGATCAGGCCAAACCCTAACTGGGACGTGGTGCTGACGCTAAAAGGAACATTTTCGCTGGCCCCGTATGGGAAAAGTAACCAGTATGCCCCAATTGCCAGGGCGCTTACGCCCGATACCCGCATTATGAATTTAATAAACTCAACGCGGAAATATGACACCCGCTCTTGCAAGCGGGCACCGAAATGCCGTTTCTTCACTTTTTACACCCTCTTTACTAAGTACTACTCTTGTTACCTAAAAAATTTACTCTACTACCTTTGGAACGACGAAAAATCCTTCCATACTTTCCGGCGCGTTGGCCAGAACGTCTTGCTGGATGCCGCCGTCCGACACCTCATCGGCACGAAGCCGTAACTCGATATTCGCGACGTTGGCCAATGGTTCGACATTGTCTGTGTCAACTTCACCAAGCTGTTCCACCCACTGAAGAATACCGCCAAGTTCGCCGACCATTTTGTCGGCTTCTTCCTCAGTGATGGCAATGCGGGCCAGTTTCGCGACTTTTTGTACTGTTTGTTTGTCTAAGGACATTTATTTCCCTTTCACAAGCAACCCTTTTAACCTGTGCTTTCCAACCATTCCAGATAATTTTTTAATAAAACAATTGATTTTCATAAAAATACATGGTCTTAGACTTTGATGCACGGAAATCTGAGTGATTATACGGGCGGCGTAGGGGCGAATACTGCAAGCATGGATGTTAATCCTGTTACGCGCCTGAACCTTGTCCGTCGAACATTATCTCCCCCTCGTTGGCTTGAAAGGCCACTGACGGGCGCGTTTGCTCTTGCGTCCGATCATGTACGTCTTGCGATTAATTTTGCCCTGGCCACTCAGCCACAAACGGCACTGGAGCTTACCCGGGCTTTTATCCGGTACTCGAATACCCATGCTGTCTCCAACAAGGCGCACCTAACGTCTGTTATAGATAATCACCGCGCACAGCGTCCCGGCAAGCCCATGATGTTTGTAGGGAACCATCCGCGCGGACTTTTAGATTCAATGCATTTGATGGAATTGTTACTGGACGACGGGCGGATGCACCCAAAGGTCGTGGCTACGCGTGCCTTATTGAAAACGGATAAGAGGATTAAAAGACTGTTAGAACCACATATTCTGAATGTGGCAAAGAGGCGCGATCTGGCACGGGCCGTTCCGGCATTTCTTGGTAATAAAGACGGAAACATCAGGAATACGCCGGCTTTGGTCGTTTTTCCCGCAGGGCGGATTTCGGCGCCTTCCACGTTACGTGATTTTTTTGCTTTCCCGGAGCAGCACCAGGATAGGGAATGGGGACATACGTTTGCCCGGTGGGCGACGGATAGCGATGCCACAATCGTCCCCTTTCATACAGACGGAAAAGCGAGCGATTTATTTTTATTTGCACGTCTGGCGGCCGAAAACGAACGCTTCAGAAAGGTTATAGGTAAGTACGGTGCCTATGCTCTCGATACAATTTGCATGACAATAGAAACGGACAGGCAGCTTAATCCGAAACGCCGTGAAGAAATTGGTATTACATTCCGCGAAGCTCTAAATGCAGTGGATTTGCCGCGCGAGCGACAAGAAGCCGCTGCAATAGTTAGAAAAAAGGTTTATGCTCCGGGGTGACATGCCTATTGATAAACTGTCTGCAATCTTAAAAGCCTGCCCGAAAAATGTGCGTTTGATGGGCCTCGACCTCGGGACGAAGACAATCGGGGTCGCTGTCAGCAATCAGGACCAGACCATTGCATCGGCCGTCACTACTATTCAACGCAGCAAATTCTCCCGCGACCTCGAAGAACTCGGCAAGATAGCAAAGGAATACGACATCGGCGGAATCGTCCTCGGCTGGCCGCTCAATATGGACGGAAGTGCAGGGCCACGCTGCGATGCCACGCGTTCCTTCGCCGACGAACTGGCAAAATATCCACAAGCGCTGGGGATGGAACCGGGGACAGATATGTGGATTGCCTTATTTGACGAACGCTTATCCACAAGTACTGTGGAAGATTTCCTGGTAAAAGATGTGGATATGTCACGAACAAAGCGCAAACAAGTCATCGACAAACTCGCCGCTCAAGTCATTCTTCAAAACGCATTGGATAGTTAAGAAGTCGATTATTCCGTCTCACTGATGCCATAACGCATCAGTTCATGGCCGTGCTCTTTCATCCACAAAAGCCCGGTGGAGAAGTCTTCGGATAAGTCTGCGCATAAGTCCCAGAAGCGGTCAGCATGGTTCATATGAACCAGATGTGCGACTTCATGCGCCACCACATAGTCCATGGCGGCGTAGGGGGCGAAGATCAAACGCCATGACAGGGAAATCTTCCCGTCTTCGGAACAACTGCCCCAACGGCTCTTGGTATCACGGATGGTTACTTCCTTGACGCGCTTTCCTATCTCGGCCGCCTTATCTATGGCCAGGTCTGCCATGTGCTGACGTGCTTCTTCCTTCAGGAAACGGGCAATGCGTCCGCTCGGATCTTCCTTGTTAGTCCAGACCCGAAGTTCCTTTGATAACAATTCGATATCGGTTTTTCTTAAATCAGGGTCATAGTAAATGTCGATCAGTCGCTTGGTACCGAAAACCGGCAGTTTTTCACCGTCTTCGAACGGAACCGGCTCGGGCAGTTCGGACAGGCGTTCATAAATCCAGTCTTCATGCTCCAGGGCAAATTTGTAGGCGTTTTCCAGCCGCGCGCGCTTGGGCACGACGAGGTGCATAACCCTGCTCTGCGGGTCGAGCCGGAGCGCCATTCTCTTGGCGCGCGGGGACACGCGGACAACCAGGTTTTCTGGTAAACCAGCCTGTAAATGGACCAACTTTTTAGATGTCATGTGCCTACTATAATCAAGAAAATCGTCTTGACAAGGCGAGAATAAAAATTTTTTTAAGGCGTTGAAATCACACATTAATTTAAGATTTTACCGAATCCTTCTCTTTCAGCCATCTCTTGACCGCAGCGACCCCGTGACGGTCCCGATTAAAGCGCTCAGGCGCTAAATCCGGTATGTTTTCAAGGTCTTTGGCCGGGACGGGATCGACGCCGGAATCATACTGACGTATGAAATGCCGGAAGCGCGGCATAATCTCCCTGCGCCATTTTTTTCCGTTGAAGATCCCGTAATGTCCTGTTTGAGGCTGTAAGTGGTGGTATTGGTTGCGTTGCGGGATAGAAAAACAGATATCGTGCGCCGCGGTTGTCTGTCCGCGGGCGGAAATATCGTCAAGTTCCCCTTCAATGCTCAGCAGGGCGGTATGTTCGATCTGGCCGGGTTTGACGGGAACCAGCTTGTCAGTAAACGGATCGCGCCACTTCATTTTGCCCTTGGGCAGGGAGTGTTGCTGGAACACCGTTTCCACAGTTTGAAGATAGAATTCGGACGTGATATCCATTACCGCGTTGTATTCATTATAGAATTTCCGGTGCTTGTCGGCGGAATCGCCGTCCCCGACGATCACATGTTTGAAAAACTCCATGTGGGAACCGACATGTCGGTCGAGGTTCATACTCATAAAACCCGAAAGCTGCAGAAATCCGGGGTAGACCTTACGGAATGCGCCTGGATAATAAAACGGAACATCGGTCACAACCGTCTTTTCAAACCAGCTTAAGGGGCGCTCCTCGGCCAGTTTGGTGACAGCAGTCGGGGACACGCGCGTGTCAATCGGCCCCCCCATCAGTGTCATGGTCAGCGGCTGGTTCGGGTCTTCGTCTCCTGCCATAAGGGCTACGGCGGCCAGAACCGGCACGGCCGGCTGGCACACGGCCATAATATGGGTTTTGGGCCCCAGAAGGCTCATAAACTCCCGCAAATAGGTAATGTAATCGTCCAGATCGAACTTCCCTTCAGCCAGCGGAACCTGCCGGGCGTCAATCCATTCGGTGATGTAGACGTCGTGGTGGGGCAGCAGCGCTTCTACCGTACCACGCAGCAAGGTCGCATAATGTCCGGAAACCGGCGCAACAATCAAAACCTGCGGGTCCTTACGCTTAATCTTCCGCTTGAAATGGGTAAGGGTGCAAAACGGCTTTTCCGCAATCGGCTCAATTTCAATTTCGACCGGTTTACCACCGATAGTCGTTTCATGGATCATCCACTCCGGTTGGCCAAAGCGCCGCGTGACACGCTCAAACAGTTCTGCGCTGGCGGCCATGTTACGGCCTGCTTGTGTATGGGATACCGGGTTCCACGGGTTGCGGCACGCGCTTTTCGTCAACTCCGCCGCTATTCGCGCAGGGGTTAGCATCGCATGGGTGAATTCATAAAAATGATACAGCATAAAGAGGCCTTGGCGTGGTTGCCCGATTGATATATTGCAGTGCAGAAAAAAGACAAAGTTTTTTTACTTGTCCCTCTCCTGTCGAAGCGGGATACTGTTACAATATCAGAACTTTAGTATATTCGTAAATGTTTGAAACCTTTCAGGAACTCCATAGCTTAATTTTTGATCCCGCGCGTTTGCCTGTCGCGGCCATTGCCTTGCTGCTGTCTGTTTTCTTCGGATTGATGATCGGGCCTGTGGGCGGGGACGCCAACCCCTTGTACTGGCGTATCATTAGCGCCATGGTCGGCGGGCTGGGCGGCAGGATGGATAAACCGGGCCGTCCGCGCGGCGACCTGATCCTGCGCGGATTTGTGATTACGGTGGCCGCGTTGCTCATTTCCTATGCAATCGGCGAATTCCTGAAAACCCTCGTACAGGCGTTTCCCGTTTGGAAAGTAACGGAAATATTGGCGTTAAGCCTGCTCCTGTCCTCCGGCTCTCTTTGGATTGTATTGATAAAGCTGCACCGGGCGCTGGAACAGAAAACAGTGGGGGAAGGGACGTATTTCGCCCTCGCACGCACCGCCCGTAACAACCTCTCATCTGTGGATGACTTCACCATCACACGCACCGGTATGGGATTGGCCGTCCGCGGCTTTGACAAGGCGCTGGTCGCCCCGATTGTATGGTTCCTGATTCTGGGACTGCCGGGGGCTTACATCTATGCCGGTCTGGCCGCCCTGACATGGCGTTTCGGACGGGACGGCACCTCCAACGGCTTTGCAGTGATTATGGGCGCGCTGGAAAAGCTGATGGGCATGATCCCGTCTGTTCTCGCAGCATTTTTACTGTCCCTGTCCTGCGTCTTTACCCCGACGGCGATGATGAGTCGCTCGCTTAAAGGCTGGAATGCCCATAAAAACAACGCCCCGTATGCCGAAGGCGGGTTGCCTCTCACGGCTGTTGCATGGGGGCTGGAGGTGTCATTGGGCGGCCCGGCCACGGACCTTGATGGCCATGTGATTAAGCGCACATGGGTCGGTCCGAAGGGGGCAACGGCTCAGCTCCAGGCAAAACACCTGCATCGTGCGGTTTATTGCGTGTTTGTGGCGGTGATCCTGCTATTTACCGCCCTGATAGGGGGGATGATAGTTTCCGGTCATCAATTGCTTGACTTTTAGGGGTAAATGCCAGTATGTTCCGCCCAGAATTTACGATTTTTAGCGATTTATAAGGATTTGAGCCATGAGCCGCGAATGCATGATTACAGGCAAAAAAGTAATGTTCGGGAACAATGTGTCCCACGCGCAGAACAAAACGCGCCGCACTTTTATGCCGAATATCCAGGACACAAGCGTATACAGCGAACTGCTGAAGCGTAAGATTAAAATCCGCGCATCTGCTGCTGGTCTGCGTACATTGGACCACAAGGGCGGAATTGACCAGTTCCTGCTGAAAACAGCGAAAACAAAGCTGCACCCTGACCTGCGCAGCGTGAAAGCTGAAGTAGAAAAAGCCAAAGAGGCTGCGTAACAGCGCTCCAATGGGCAAAAGCAAAAGCCAAAAGACCAGGCCCGCTGCGGAAAAGCTACCCAGCGGGCTTTTTGATCCCGGTCTCGATTATCCCAATTTCTCGTTCGAAGTAACGCACAACGATGGGTCCGGCGCGCGGCTGGGGCGTTTAACCACGCCGCACGGAGCGATAGAAACCCCGAACTTCATCTTTTGCGGCACAAAGGCGTCCATCAAGAACCTGTCCCCGGCGCAGATGAAGGAAGCAAAAACCGATATCATCCTCGCCAACACCTACCACCTGATGATTCAGCCCGGGGCGGAGCTGGTACAAAAAATGGGCGGCCTGCACAAATTTATGAACTGGAACGGCCCGATGCTGACTGATTCCGGTGGATTTCAGGTCTTTTCCATGGGGCATGGGACCTGCGCCGATGAAATAAAGGGGCGTGTTGCCACCCCCAACAAGAAAAACAGCCTGCTGGAAATCAGCGAGGCCGGGGCGCGCTTCCGTTCTTACCTTGATGGCCGCGAACTGAAATTGAACCCAGAAATTTCCATGGATCTGCAGCGAAAACTGGGGGCTGACCTGATTGTGCAAATGGACGAATGTCCCCCGTATCACGTCTCCCGCGAATATACAGCGCAATCAACGGAAATGTCTGCCCGCTGGGGCGACCGTTCACTGGCCGCTTTTGAAAAATCCCATGACGGAACACAGGCACTATATGGCGTAGTCCAGGGCGGGGTGTATGAGGATTTACGCGTCGAAAGCGCACAAATCATTGCCGACCGCCCCTTTTTCGGTACGGCCATCGGCGGCTGCCTGGGCGGTAGTGAGGAAGAAATGTACGGTATTCTTGATTGGTGTCGCCCGCACAATCACCCGGACCGTCCTATCCACTTTCTGGGTATCGGCCGGATTAAGGATGTTTTCCGCTCCGTGCGCTATGGCATAGATACGTTTGATTGCGTCATCCCGACCCGCATCGCGCGCCACGGTATGGCATTGATGAAGGGCCATCCGAATGAACGCATCAACCTACTGAACGCACAATACAGGGAAGACCCGGAGCCGCTGGATGCGAGCATGGACATCCCGGCATCGACTGAATATTCGAAAGCCTATCTGCATCATCTTCTGAAAGCCGGGGAAATGCTGGCCATGCAGATCATATCGCAACATAACGTCGCCGTGATGAACCGCCTGATGCGCGAAGTCCGCGCGGCGATCAAGGACGGCACGCTGGATTCTCTGGAAAAAGAATGGCTGCCGTCGTAAGCTGGCAGGCATGAACACACATCCTGACTTTCCGAACCTGACAATCGTTGAACATCCGCTGGTGCAGCATAAATTATCCATCATGCGGCAAAAAGACACGCCCGATCATGTGTTCCGCCAGCTTCTGGACGAAATTGCACAATTGATGGCTTTTGTGGTGACGCAAAATCTTCCCATGACGACCCGCAAAACCCTCACGCCGATTGAGGAAATGGACGCCCCGGTCTTGCAAGAACCCTATCCGGTCATTGTCCCGATCCTGCGCGCCGGGCTGGGCATGTCTGCGGGGCTGCATAAAATGATCCCCGAAGCCTCGGTCGGCCATATCGGCGTCTACCGCGACGAAACGACGTATAAGCCGGTGGAATATCTGGTACGCCTGCCGGACCCGAAAGGGCGGGATTTCATCCTTGTTGACCCCATGCTGGCAACAGGCGGATCGGCCACATTCGCTCTCGACGCCATTACGAAAAAGGGCGTTCCGGTTGAAAAAATACGCTTTATGACCCTTCTGGCCGCTCCGGAAGGAGTTAAGGCGGTTCGGGACGCCTACCCCGATGTTCCGGTGTTTACAGCATCGCTGGATAACTATCTGAATGAAAACGCTTTTATTGTTCCAGGCCTTGGCGATGCCGGGGACAGAATTTTTGGCACACACGAATAAAATATTCAAAAAATTAACCTTAATTTTAGGCACTTAAGAGAGAATTTCCTGTATAATCAAAACGGTAGGAATTTAAGGGTCAGATCAGATTATGAGCGTACAACCGGAACGCCAGTATTTTATGGAAGAGTTGGGAGCCATTCTCGAGGACTATACGGAATGGTATAGCCGCATTCTGCGCTCAGTCTATTACGCCAAAAATCTGGAAGGTACAGCGCAGCAGCCGAAGCCTGTCACCCTGATTGACTGGGCGGAAGAAGGGCTGGATAAAGGGCTTCTGGACGCGAACATTGTCGAAACGATTAAGGGTGCGGATGCTGAGTTTGCGGAATCTGCCGCAAAGTTTGCGCGCAACGCCCAAAACGACACAACGCCCTCGTTGGAAGAATTCGATGAATTCCGCACCATGTTTGAGGATTTTTATGGCCGTGTTCGCCGGATAGAGCGTGACAGTCAGCTTGCTGACAGCGGTGTCGACACGGAAACAGGCATGCGCTCCATGAGTGTATTTGACCGTGACCTGAAACGCGAACTGGAACGCCGTGCTCGCTCCGATAACCCTTTCTGTCTTGACTATATTCGCATTGACCGTACGGATCTGGTTACGGATGACGCCCTGAAGTCTGATCTGGTCCAGAAAGCGGCCGAAGGTGTGATGGCCTGCCTGCGTACATTTGATGATGCGTACCGGAAAAGTGATTATGAATTTATTCTGTGCTTGAAGAATACCGACTATCCCGGCGCCAATGCCGCACTCAACAGGATCAACCGTTATTACAACCAGCAGAATATTGTGTTTGTCGTTGATGGTGCTGAAAAAGCCGTGACGGTATCCGGCACCATTGCCGAAGTCATACCGACAGACGATATCGGGGAATTAATAGACAATATGGCCAAGGATGTTATGAAACATGCCGATGAACCTGGAACGGTACTACAGTTCCAGGAATTGAGCCAGTTACAGCGTTTTGTAAAAGGAATAGGGGAATAGGTCATTAAGGCCTGCTTAGGTAGCCGTGTGCGGCATAATCTCGAATTAGATTATGTAATATCGTATAATGGTAATAAACAAAAAATAACAAGTTTGGACATATGAGCGATCTGGTTGACCATAGAATTCTGTTTGAAACTATGCCCGTGCCAAGATTTTTGGTCAGCGAACGGGACGGGGACTTCATTGTCGAAGACGTGAATAATAAGGGAATTGCCTTTTTTTCAGCGACCAAGAAAAACATTATAGGACAACCGCTGAACAAGCTGATCAACGAAGACAACTTCAAACAGTTTGAAAAGGCCTTTCAAAAAATCCGGGACAAGGGTGAGGCTGTGGCCTTTAAATCCATACCGAACTTCCCCGGCGATATTCAGGTTCCAGGTTTCTGGGTGACACCCGTTCCGGTCAAAGATAACAAAGTCCTGTACGATGTCATTTCACAGCCAATGGCGTATTCGGATTCCGCCCTTCAGCGGGAACGGGATGATGCGTTATTGCTTTTGACATCTATCTTCGATGCCAGCGAGGTCGGGATTGTGGTCACGGACTCATCCCGCCGGATCGTGAAGGTGAATGACAGTTTTATCCGTATTTACGGCTGGGAGCGTGAAGACCTGGTCGGCGAAGATGTTCTGAAAATCGTTGCGGATCAGGATCGCGAATGGGCCGAAAAAAACCATGAGCAGTTTATTGCCGAAGGTGTACGCAGTACGGGTGAAATGCGTATTGCGCGTAAAAACGGATCGACCGCCAATGCGCTGATTACTACTGCAACTCTGGAATTATCCAATAGTCGGCGCTTTCAGGTAACGACAGTCATGGACATCACCATGCGCAAGCAAATGGAAATGTCCTTAAGGTATGCAAAAGAACAGGCGGATACCGCAAACCACGCCAAATCTTCCTTCCTGGCCAATATGAGCCATGAACTGCGCACGCCGCTGAACGCCATTATCGGTTTTTCCGAAATGATGCTGAATGAAACCTTCGGTCCGCTGGGACATGATAAATACAAGGAATACCTGGAAGACGTGCATTTAAGCGCGCGCCACCTGTTGGAAATTATCAACGAAGTGCTGGATATGTCGAAAATTGAGGCCGGCCGGGTTGAGCTGGATGAAAAAGAAATCGATATCCGTGCCCTGACACAATCTGTAACCCGTATAATGATGTCACGGGCATTTAGCAGCGGGCTTGAAATCGTTGAGGAAATAGATCAGGAGCTTCCGGCACTGAATGCCGATCCGCGTCTTGTCCGCCAGATCCTGATCAACCTTGTCACCAATGCGGTGAAATATTCCGAAACCGGCGGCAAAATCACGGTGCGTGCTTTGATTAATGAATCCGGTGATATGGACATCGTTGTGCAGGATACCGGCGTCGGCATTCCGGCAGATAAGATAGCGGAGGCCATGGAACCGTTCAGCCAGGTAAACGACCCCGTTCACGCCCGCGGCTTTCAGGGCACAGGGCTGGGGCTGCCACTGGCAAAGGCCATGACCGAACTGCATGGTGGTTCCCTGACACTGGAATCCGAAGTCAATGTCGGAACGATCGTCACCGTTCGCTTCCCGGCTGACCGGGTACGTGCCAGGAAGGAGGAAAAGTCAAAAGAAGGCGTTGAATATCGCGCGTCTGCAGAGTAACATTCCCCATAATTATTTCATCATAGCTGAAAGAGGCTGGTATGACAGAACTGGAACAGCGCTGCATTGATGCGGGCTTGAAAATGACGGCGCCGCGCAAAGTCATATTAAAAGTTTTAACGGATGCGACAGACCATCCGTCTGTAGAAACGGTTTATGAACGGGCCAAGACGATTGATAATACGATCAGTATCGCAACCGTGTACCGTACGTTAAGCCTTCTGGATGAACTGGAGCTGGTCACGCGCCATGAATTTAACGAAAGCTTCTCCCGCTACGAAATCAATATGGAACACCACCACCACCTGATCGATCTGGACAGTGGTGCGGTATACGAATTCCAGAACGAAGATCTGGAAAAACTGAAAAAGAAAATTGCGGAGGAAATGGGCTTCGAACTGGTGGATCACACGCTCGAACTCTATGGCCGCAAACTCAAGAAGAAAAAGTAAATTATGGATAACGCCTGTTTTGAACTGTTTGATAAAGCTGACGAACCTGACCGGTGCAAATGCCGGGGGATCGTCCTGAACGCTTATGCCAATTTGCGTGAACATGGCATGTCCGATCGCGAAGCCGTTAAGGCCGCGACCAAAATCCTGCAATACCATCACCCCAGCCCAGGCCCGGAAGCCCGCAATGTCGTTGAATGCTGGATATTCCAAAACTCCAGGGCGGCTGCGAACTAGGGGATGGATGACCGCATCCCGACCCATATCTGGGTGGAAGCAAAAATCCGCGAATGTCACAACAACGGTACTCCAGCTTTTGTCGTCCATAAGGGCAACCGCACGGGCGGCATGGTTCTGCTAAAACTCAACAATCTGTCCGGCCTGTGCCGCGTCCTGATTCAACAGCGCAATCTGGATGGCGTCCTTGCCTGGACCAATCCTTTAAATGACGACGTGCCGGAACCTGAAGCAGACAGCTTCATCGCAAAGGAACGTGAATTTGATGAGGATTTATGGATTCTTGAAATCGAAGATAAAGACATGAAAAACCCCTTCGAAGCGAAGGGGTGATCCTGAATTATTTATGCGTTAAATTTAAACGTTGCCGTTAACGTTTTTGGCAATGCGCGTAATGTGCTCTATGCTGCCTACGCCTTCCAGGAAAGTGCGGATTTTCTTGGCTTCTTCCTTCTGGCGGTTTAATTCCTGCATAAATGCTCTGCGCTCTTGGCCGATATACGGAAGGCTTTGCTCCCGTCTGTCTGCGGCTAAATTGAAAATTTCTGTGTAAGTCATGCCCATCTACCTTTCAATTCACATATTAAGCCTCATATCTTGCGAAATAGTTAAAAATTGATGCTTTTTGCTTGAAAACGCGGCCCTGAAGTGACATGTAATGAGTACATTTTTTGTCCTCTTTAGGGATAAGAGTAAGGAAACAATGATAAAATTGTCTAAACTGACGGATTATGCGGTTGTCATCCTCGCCGCTATGGTGAGCGAGCAGGGCGAGCGCCTGACAGCTGCCGGGCTGGCGGAAAAGACAAAGCTGCCGGAACCGACCGTGGCCAAGGTATTGAAGATACTGGCGCGGGAAAACGTGATTGAATCCATCCGCGGCGTAAACGGCGGCTATGTGCTGATGCACAGCGCGCAGGAGATAAAGATTACGTCCGTTATCGCGGCCATGGATGGCCCGCTGGCCATTGCGGCCTGTGTCGAAAACGGGCAGGGCGCATGCTGTGACCATGAAGCCAGCTGCTCGATCAAGGGAAAATGGACGCCGGTTAACACGGCGATCCGCAACGCGCTGGACGGTGTGACGCTGGCGGATATGGTGAACTAGGTATGAGCGACATACAGGAAGAAACAATAAAGGCGGTAAAAGACCTGGCGGGCAAATACGACGCCGGCTTTGAAACCGAGATTGATATGGAGTTCGCGCCCAAGGGCCTGAACGAGGATATCATTCGCCTGATTTCCGAAAAGAAGGAAGAGCCGAAATGGCTCCTCGACTGGCGCTTGAAGGCGTACAGCCACTGGCAAACTATGCCCGAACCAAAATGGGCGAAACTGCAATACAATCCCATTGATTACCAGGACGCGTATTACTACGCCGCGCCAAAGGGGCAGAACAAACCGAAATCACTCGATGAAATCGACCCGAAGCTCCTTGAAACCTATGAAAAGCTGGGCATCCCGCTGCGCGAACAGGAAATACTGGCCGGTGTCGAAGGAACTCAGAATATGGTCGCCGTGGACGCGGTATTCGACAGCGTTTCGGTCGCCACAACATTTAAAGCAAAACTTGAAGAAGCTGGCGTAATATTTTGTTCTATAAGCGAAGCTGTCCAGCGCTGCCCCGAACTGGTGCAAAAATATCTCGGCTCTGTTGTACCCTTCGCGGATAACAAACACGCCTGCCTCAACTCGGCCGTATTCACCGACGGGTCGTTTGTGTACGTGCCAGAAGGGGTGCGCTGCCCCATGGAACTGTCCACCTATTTCCGCATCAACGCGATGAATA
>JAUHXT010000043.1 GCA_030426925.1 Alphaproteobacteria bacterium
CCTGCTACTTTCAAGGCTGGCCCATCCGGACAGGCGGCTGACGCGTAGCGGGCCGACATTTAATTTTCCTTCATTAAATGTACTTTCGAACAGGAAGCTTCCGTCCGGGCGGACAACGCCGCTGACAGGAACCTGAAACCCTAGCTGGTATTGTTTGGCCCACGTTACCGCCTGAATGGTTTTTGAACCGTCCTTCAGTGTGTTCATCAACGCCTTGGCTTCCATACGGATATCGCCGAAGTCGGTGTTTAGATTCAGTTGCGCCAGATCAATGGACAGCGTTTGAACCGGAAGGGTTCGCATACGCTCCGGATCCAGATTTTCCATCAATGCATTGATATTAATATGGTCTGATAAATCGTTGTGTATGATTTTTGAAATTTCAATAGAATCAATTTGTTGCTTTAATAAGTAAAGAAACCAGTTGAACTTTAAATCGATGCGCTCAATGGTGCTAAACACGTCTTTATCAAGCTGGACATCTTTCAGGGTGGCGCCGTCGAAACTAGCTTTAGTTTTCGCTATCGTGATATCGGAAAAGCCGGACCCGGACAGGAAAGCGTTCATGCGGCCCTGAACCACGGACGGCAGGGCAATGACGGATACGCCCGTACCAATCACAACAAGGACAATACAAAGAATAAAAGCCCGCTTCAGCATCGTGAGGCGGACTTTATAGCCTGTATTAAAAAATGGAAAGAGTTATTCGCGTTTTAGCGGCGGCACTGGACGGCATCCTGAACCTGACGCCGGGCAGCCTTGGTTATTACACGTCCCCAATCACGGCCAAAAGCTTCGTTTGCCGCTTTTCCTGCGCTTCTTAGCAGGACATTCGCAGTATCGCGAACGGCGCCTCTTGTCGCCCTGTTGCCTGTAATGCATCCGCTTGATGTCGTTGTTGGCGTAACAAAAGTCCCATTGCCAGTTGAGCCTGTTGTTTCACAGGCAGGCAATAAACTGACACACATGAATGCTCCAGCAACGCAGGCGATATTTTTGTTGTTTAAAAATCCCATCACACAACTCCTCTATTTGAATGAGGGGGAGTATTATATAAAATGGGTGTTTTGGCAATGAATATCGATATTCCAGTTAAATATCAATATCTTCGACGAATTCGGCATTGTCCTGAATGAAGCGGAAACGGGCATCGGCGTTGCGGCCCATGAGTTGTTCGACCAGGGCATCGATGTCCTGATTGTCCTGGCCGCCGGTCAGTTCTTCATCGGTGATCAGGTCTTCGGTCAGGCCCAATGCGGCCTTTGCATCGGGCAGGCTGACCCGTAACAGGATCCGTGTTTTCGGGTCCATTGTGGTTTCTTTTAACTGTCTGGCGGGCATTTCACCCAGACCTTTAAAGCGGCTGACGTCGACTTTCTTTTTGCCCTTGAAGACGGTTTCCATCAGTTCGTCCTTGTGCGCATCGTCGCGGGCGTATGCGCTCTGGTTGCCGCTGACCAGCCTGTAAAGTGGTGGCTGGGCAAGGTAGAGATGTCCGTCTTCAATCAGGCGGCGCATTTTTGAATAGAAGAAGGTGATGAGCAGGGAGGCGATGTGCGCGCCGTCCACGTCGGCATCTGTCATAATGATGATGCGTTCATAGCGGAGCTTTTCCGGGTCATAATCTTTGCCGATGCCACAGCCGAGTGCCTGTATCAGGTCCTGGATTTCCTGATTGGCGCGGATTTTATCGGCGCTGGCGCTGACCACGTTCAGGATTTTACCGCGTAACGGCAGGATCGCCTGTGTTTCACGGCTGCGGCCCTGTTTGGCGGAGCCACCCGCAGAGTCCCCCTCGACGATGAAAAGTTCCGTGTCATCGGCGTTGCTGCGCGAACAGTCAGCAAGCTTGCCGGGTAGACGCAGTTTGCGGGTTGCGGATTTACGCGCTGTTTCCTTTTCGTTGCGGCGGCGCAGACGGTCTTCGGCTTTTTCAATCAGCGCATCAAGCAACGTGCGTGCGGCTGCCGGGTCGGCGCTGAGCCAGTGGTCAAAATGGTCCTTCACGGCCGTATCGACGAGGCGGGCGGTGGAGGCGGTGACCAGTTTTTCTTTTGTCTGTCCCTGGAATTGCGGGTCGCCAATAAAGACGGAGAGCAGGACAGCCGCGCCGCCTATAATATCATCTGTCGTAATAATGTTTGTTTTCTTTACCCCGACCATGTTGCCATAGGCTTTTAAGCTTTTGGACAAAGCCGTGCGCAACCCCTGTTCATGGGTTCCGCCCTGTGGGGTCGGGATGGTGTTACAGTAAGAGTGGATGAACCCGTCATCATCACGCGGCCATGAGATTGCGAATTCAACTTTGCCTGCGCCTTCGGGGAGGTCGGCCACACCGGCGAACGGCTTATCGGTATAGGTTTTCCGGTTTTGAAGTGTTGTCTCAAGAAAGTCTTGCAAGCCATTGGGAAAATGAAATATTTCTTCCGGCTTTACTTTGCTGTCTTCGGCAATCATGGAGGCATCACAACGCCAGCGGATTTCCACGCCACGGAACAGATAGGCTTTCGAGCGGGCCATCTGGTACAGCCATGCGGGTTTAAAATGCGCCTTGTCGCCGAAAATTTCCGGGTCAGGGTGGAAGCACACGGTTGTTCCGCGGCGGTTGTTTACGCTGCCCAGGTCTTCGAGTTTGGATGTGACTTTGCCGCGCGCGTAGGATTGTTTGTAGAGCTTTTTCTCACGCGCGACTTCGACCCACATCCAGTCAGAGAGAGCGTTCACCACGGAACTTCCGACCCCGTGCAGACCACCGGCAGTCTGATATGCGCCGTTGTTGAATTTTCCGCCGGCGTGCAGGGTCGTGAAGATAACTTCCAGCGCGGACTTGTCCTTGAATTTCGGGTGTTTATCGACCGGGATACCGCGTCCGTTATCGGTGATGGTCACGGAATGGTCGGTGTTTAATTCGATTTCAATGCGGTTCGCATGGCCTGCAACGGCTTCGTCCATCGCGTTATCGAGGATTTCACCAACCAGATGGTGAAGAGCGCGTTCGTCCGTGCCGCCAATATACATGCCCGGACGTTTGCGAACTGGTTCCAGGCCTTCGAGGACTTCAATGTCTTCGGCGCCGTAAGAGCTTGATTTTGCAGTGTTATCGTTTTTGAATAAATCGGACATGTAATACTGTTTGCCTTGGTCAGCTTAGGTTTTAGCGGAAAACACAGGAAAAGCAAAGGCTTCGTTTTTCTTCACCCCTGTTTTTGTGGCATAATATTAAGTGTGTCCGGATGCAACCCAGATTTATTTAACAATTACAAAGAGAAAACATTGCAACGCCGTATGAAAGATAGCAGTTTTGTCCGTTTTTTACGCCTGTGCCTGGCGGCGCTTGTGCTGTGTATTCCTACCAAGGCCTTTGCGATTGAGTTAAATGACGTGCCTTCGGTTCCCATGCCGGAATTCATGGATCAAAAAGCATTTGAAGAGCAGACGACTTTTTATCAAGACACGCCACTTAATGATCCTTATCTGGCGTATGAAATAAGATTGCCGAAAACCTGGGGAAAGGGGGAAACTTACGCGCTGGAAAAAGAGAACAAAGACGGCGGTGTGAGCCTGGATATCCTGGGTAACGTCGCGCGGTATGACGGTCCGCCGCAAATTGATGCCCGCAGTTCCTTTACTATAGAGGCCTTGCAACTGGATTACGAGATTACGGCGCGCAGCTGGTTCACAAACTTCGTTCTGTCCAACGGGTATACAGTGCATGGAATGGACGAGATTTCCGATCGTGAGTTAAATGCGCTGTATGTCTATGTTGAAAACGCGAACTCATATATCGTTCGCATGGCGGCGCGTATCAACGGGCCGCGGATTATCGTTGCACGCTATTTTGTGCCGCAGGTTTCCTATGACGAGGAAAAGGTCATGCAGGCGCAGGCCATGAGTTCGTTCCGCCTGACCAACACCACCGGTAAGCAGATTGAGACGCGTTATACCTATAGTTTTCTGGACCAGAGTTATTTTGATTACCCTGTGTCATGGGATATTAAAGAACGCGATATCATGAGTATCGAGCGGATGAAGACCGAAGTGTACAACCTGAGCGAGAGCGAGGAGTTGAATGGCCGGATCAGAGTGTTGGTGGTTTCACGGCTTCTGGATACGACATTGAGCGAAGAAATAGAAAGGTTTATGAACTCATTCTCGGTGAAAAATTACACTCTTGAAGGGTTGATCGACCGGCATGACTTTGTTCATCACCCGGACATGGATTTTGTGAAGACCGAGGCTTACAAGCTGGACCCGCAGCTTCCGACCATGATGAAGTACGAGTTGTGGGCCAGTGTGCTGCAGAATGATGATTACTATTACATCGTCACCATGTTAACCCCGGCGCGGAATGCGGAATATTTCATCTGGACCAAGAATGTAGAAGCGTTCCGTATCGTGTTGTCATCCATCCGTCGTTACCAATAAAAAAGCCGACATTTTTATGTCGGCTTCTTCGTTGTTCTTTTTGCTATCCCTTATGAAGAGTAGTACATCATAAATTCGATGGGGTGCGGCATTGTTTCGAAAGTTTCGACTTCTTCCATCTTCAGTTCGATGTAGCCTTCCAGAGCGTCAACCGTGAACACATCGCCTTTCAGCAGGAATTCATGGTCGGCTTTCAATGCTTCCAGCGCTTCACGCAGTGAACCACAAACCGTCGGGACCTGCGCCAGTTCTTCTTCCGGCAGGTCGTACAGGTTTTTGTCCATGGCATCGCCTGGGTGGATTTTGTTGTCGATACCGTCGAGACCGGCCATCAGCATGGCAGAGAAAGCCAGGTACGGGTTGGCCATCGGGTCAGGGAAACGCACTTCCACACGCTTTGCTTTCGGTGAATCGCCATGCGGGATACGGCAGGAGGCGGAACGGTTTCTGGATGAATATGCCAGAAGCACAGGCGCTTCATATCCCGGAACCAGACGCTTGTAAGAGTTGGTGGACGGGTTTGTGAAGGCATTCAATGCGCGGGCGTGTTTGATGATACCGCCGATGTAATACAGAGCCGTATCGGACAGGCCTGCATATTTGTCGCCAGCGAAGAGCGGCTTGCCGTCCTTCCAGATTGACTGGTGACAGTGCATACCGGAGCCGTTGTCGCCGTAAATCGGCTTGGGCATGAAGGTTGCTGTCTTACCGTACACATGTGCGACGTTGTGAACGGAGTGTTTGTAAAGCTGAATGTTGTCTGCCTCGTCCAGAAGGGTGGAGAAGAGAATGCCGAGTTCATGCTGTGAGGGGGCTACTTCGTGGTGGTGTTTTTCAACCGGAACGCCCATGGATTGCATGACTGTCAGCATTTCCGCGCGCAGGTCTGAGCCGCTGTCGACAGGGGCTTCGGGGAAGTAGCCGCCTTTTATGCCCGGGCGGTGACCCATGTTGCCTTCTTCATAATAATCAGTGCCGCTGTTGTACGGGCCTTCCTTTGAATCCAAACGGTAGGACACTTCATTCATGTCGGCTTTCATGCGTACATCGTCGAATACGAAGAATTCAGCCTCCGGACCGAAATAGGCAGTGTCGCCGTGACCTGTTGTTTTCAGGTAGCTTTCGGCTGCGCGCGCGATAGAGCGCGGGCAACGGTTGTACGGCTTGCCGGTGGAGGGTTCAATAACGTCACAGAACAGCTTGATTGTTGGCTGTGCCGCAAACGGGTCGATGACCACCTTGTTCAGGTCAGGGCGCAAATTCATGTCTGACTCGTTAATCGCCTTCCATCCGGCGATCGAAGAACCGTCGAACATTATGCCGCCTTCGGCCATATCCTTATCAAACGTGCTGACATGCTGGGCTGTGTGTTGCCATTTTCCACGCGGGTCGGTGAAGTTGAAATCAATATACTGGATATTGTTATCATCGATGTATTTTTTGAGTTCAGAGAAATTCTTTACTTTAAGCGGTGCTTCTGACATTCAAGGTCCCCTTTTGTCGCAACGTATTTAGTTAACATAAAATCGCATAACGGCTATGCAATTATAGAATTGCTGATTTAGCATGTCCCCCAGAGCAGGTCTATAGAAAATGATAATTCAAAATGGAATTGTTAAACTTGACGGGACGGCCCGTGTAGATGTAGAAAGCTGCTAGTCGTGGCGGTCGTAGCTCAGTAGGTAGAGCACCTGGTTGTGGTCCAGGCTGTCGCGGGTTCAAATCCCGTCGATCGCCCCACTTTTTTCCCGAAGGGGCCTCTTTATGGAACAAAACTCCCCTGATCTCTGGATTTCCAAACTCCCCAGGCCGTTTGAAAGCGGTCATAAATATTCACGCGGGCATGCAGTTATTTATGGTTCGCCGGAGTTAACCGGTGCTACGCGTCTTGCGGCCGAAGCCTGCGCGCGCGTTGGGGCAGGGCTGGTCACGGTTCTGGCGAAGCCTGACGTGGCTACTATCTACCGGACTTCCCTACCGGCCCACATTATGGTGAGAGACGACCTGACATGGACAGACCCGCGGGTGAACGCCTGTCTTTATGGTCCCGGTGGGATGCCGTGCCCGGTTGATTTTGACGGTGAAATGCCTGTGGTTCTTGATGCGTCTGCCCTTGTTGATTTGCCGGATACGCTCAGCGGGCGGTTTGTTCTGACTCCGCATGAGGGGGAGTTTTCCAAGCTTTTCCCCGATTTGAGCGGTGAAAGGGAAGAAATGTTGCGGCAGGCTGTCGAACGGACAAAAGCCGTTATCCTGTTAAAGGGAGCGAAGACTCTGATCGGAGCCCCCGATCGGCAGTTTGTGGTGAATGACCATGCGAGCCCGTATCTGGCCACGGCCGGAAGCGGGGATGTGCTGGCGGGGATGATTACCGGGCTTCTTGCTGCCGGGATGGATCCATTCGATGCTGCCTGCGCGGCAACGTGGATGCACGGAGAGGCTGCCATCCGTTTTGGACCCGGTCTAGTGGCCAGTGATTTGCCGGGGCTGATCCCGTCTGTGCTGGCGAGCCTGCCGGGCCAAAAATAGTTCTCAAACCCCTTGGATTTCGTACGGCGATGCTGTAATACATCGGCTTGTCCGTGCTCAAGCACGAATGCAATGCTGCGGATGTGGTGAAATTGGTAGACACGCCAGATTTAGGTTCTGGTGCCGCAAGGCGTGGGGGTTCAAGTCCCTTCATCCGCACCATTTGCAATAAATTGTTTACCGGCAAAACGGTAGACAATGATGCTATGAAGTGCACCCCCACTTTTTAAAAAGGAGCATCGCAGAGCGATGCGGGGGGTCAAGTCCCTTCATCCGCACCATTTGCTTGAGTTTTCCGGGATGATCTGCTTAAAGAAGAGCGGACCAGACAGATTTATTGAAAGTAAGAGATGAAGAACGCCATGCAAGTAAAAGAAATTAAAGCAGAAGGATTAAGCAGAGAGCTGGAAATCACAGTGCCTTTGAAAGAGATTGAAGGCCATGTGGAAGCCCGCCTGAAAGAGGTTGGTAAGACAGTCCGTATCCAGGGGTTCCGTCCGGGCAAAGTGCCTATGAATATCCTGAAAAAACGTTATGGCCGCGCCGTGATGGGCGAGGTGCTGGAGCGCGCGGTGAATGAAAGTTCCGCCAAGGCGCTGAGCGACAAGAAAATCAAGCCGGCCGGTCAGCCGAAAATCGAAGTCAAAGAATTCGATGAGGGCAAGGACCTGACATACAAAATGGAAGTCGAGATGTTGCCGGAAATCAAACTGATGGACTTTACCAAGCTGAAAATTGAAAAGCCTGTCGCCAAGCCGGAGAAGAAAGAAGTTGATGCTGCGCTTGAGCGTATTGCCGAAAACAATTCCGCTACCAAGAAAGTGGACGACGACCGCGCAACGAAAAAAGGCGACATCGTTGTGATGGATTTCCATGGCCGTACAGCCGACGACAACGTAATGCATGACGGTATGCATGCGCATGGCCACAAGCTGGAATTGGGCAGTGGTCAGTTTATTTCGGGCTTTGAAGACCAGTTGATTGGCAAGAAGGCCGGTGAAAAAGTTGAAGTTAAAGTGACATTCCCAGCCGAATATGGTGCGAGTGAGCTTGCCGGACGTGATGCGATTTTTGATGTTGATGTCCATGAAATCCATGAAAAAGCCAAAGCGGAAGTGAATGACGACTTGGCGAAATCCTTAGGCTTTGACAGCCTGGATGCCGTTCGCGAGGCGATCGAGCAGCAAATGCAAGGGGAATATGACCAGTTCACACGCATGCGCATGAAGAAACAGCTTTTGGACCAGCTTGATGAGAAGCATGACCTTGAAGCGCCAGCGCGTATGGTGGAAATGGAATACGATTCCATTATCCAGCAGGCCGAGCGTGAGCAGGCTTCAAATCCTGATGCCGAGAAGCTGAGCGATGACGACAAAGCGGAATTGAAGGAAATTGCCGGTCGCCGTGTGCGGCTTGGCTTGATCCTGTCGGAAGTTGGCAATGAGAACAATGTCAGCGTTTCCAATCAGGAATTGCAGGCTGCGGTTATTCGCGAAGCGCAGAAATTCCCTGGGCAGGAAAAGGCTGTTTTCGAGTTCTATCAAAAGAACCAGAATGCACTTGAGGCGATGCGCGCACCGCTGTTCGAAGACAAGGTTGTTGACCTTATCCTCGACAAAGCCAGTGTCACGGAAAAAGAAGTCAGTGTTGAAGAGCTGACAGCCGATGACGAGGAAGAGACCAAGCCGAAGAAAAAGGCATCATCATCCAAAAAGAAAGAACCTGCCAAGAAGGCAGAGGCCAAAAAGGATGATGACAAAGGTGACGCCAAAAAGGCTCCTGCCAAGAAAAAATCATCTGCAAAGAAAAAAGCTTAATTCTGAATTGAATTAATTGGGGCTTGAACAAACCGTATCACCGCGATACGGTTTGTTTTATCTTGAATCACAAACTATCAGAAAAAGAATAATCCTATGGCTGAACGCGATCCACTTGATGTCTACATGAATACCCTTGTCCCGATGGTTATCGAGCAAACCAACCGGGGGGAGCGGTCTTATGATATTTATTCACGCTTGTTGAAAGAGCGGATCATTTTCCTGACAGGCGAAGTGCATGATTATGTGTCATCCCTGATTTGCGCGCAGCTTTTGTTTCTGGAATCAGAAAACCCGAACAAGGACATTGCCTTTTATATCAATTCACCGGGCGGTGTTGTGACATCGGGTATGGCCATGTATGACACGATGCAGTACATCAAGGCCGATGTGTCGACCGTGTGTATTGGCCAGGCAGCGTCCATGGGGTCATTGCTGTTGACGGCCGGTGCGAAGGACAAGCGCTTTGCTTTGCCCAATGCCCGTATCATGATCCACCAGCCATCCGGCGGTGCGCAGGGACAGGCCACAGACATCCAGATTCAGGCGAACGAGATTATCCGCATACGGTCGCGTTTGAACGAAATTTACGTCAAACATACTGGCCAGAAGCTGGCGACCATTGAAAAGGCCATGGAGCGCGACAATTTCATGTCCGCAGAAGAAGCACAGAAGTTTGGGATCGTCGATACAGTGGTAGAATCCCGTACAGAAATACCGGGCGCGGATACGAAAAAAAGTTAACAAAACTTGTTAATTTTATCAAAGACTTGGCCAAATTGGCGGTTTTTAGGGGCATAAAAAGGCTTGAAGCGTTAACCAGTCGCGCCAATATGTATGCTATTATTAAATAATAAAGCGTGAAACGGGCAACGCCACACAAAGAGAGAGATCATTATGCTGGGACCTTCTTCAAATTCACAGAAATATGCTGTTTTGCCTTTACGGGACATTGTTGTGTTCCCGCACATGATCGTGCCGT
Source organism: Alphaproteobacteria bacterium (assembly GCA_030426925.1). GTDB lineage: Bacteria > Pseudomonadota > Alphaproteobacteria > Micavibrionales > Micavibrionaceae > JAUHXT01. The sequence continues at coordinate 9,754 of JAUHXT010000043.1, forward strand.
TGTTCGTCGGGCGCCAGAAATCAGTGAAGGCGCTGGAACATGTCATGCAAAGCGACAAGCAGATTTTGCTTGTGACGCAAAAATCCCCGTCCGAAGATGATCCTGGCGCAAAAGATTTATGCGAAATCGGTACAATCGGTACAATTCTGCAATTGCTGAAGCTGCCTGACGGAACTGTGAAGGTTCTGGTTGAAGGCGGTGAGCGCGTCAAGGTGTCCGAGTATTTCGAAGAAGACGATTATATCCAGGCGGATGCTGATAATATTGCGGATGAAACTGTCGTGTCCGAAGAGGTTGAGGCATTGAGCCGTGCCGTCGTGACGCAGTTCGAGCAGTATGTGAAGCTGAACAAGAAAATTCCGCCAGAAGTGATTGTTTCTGTCAACCAGATTGAAGAGCCATCAAAGATGGCCGATACGATCGCATCGCACCTTGCGTTGAAGATCGAAGAAAAGCAGGAGTTGCTGGAATTTGCGAATACCGCTGATAGGCTGGAGAAAATCTACGGTTTCATGGAAGGTGAAATTGGCGTGTTGCAGGTTGAGAAACGTATCCGCAACCGCGTGAAGCGCCAGATGGAGAAAACCCAGCGCGAGTATTACCTGAACGAACAGATGAAGGCGATCCAGAAAGAGCTTGGCGAAGGCGAAGACGGTATGGATGAGCTGGGCGAGCTGGAAAAGAAAATCGAAGAAACCAAGCTGTCCAAGGAAGCGCGTGAAAAAGCGACTGCGGAATTGAAGAAGCTGCGCCAGATGTCACCGATGTCTGCGGAAGCGACTGTTGTGCGCAACTACCTCGACTGGATTTTGTCCGTGCCGTGGAGCAAACGCACACGGGTGAAGAAAGACATCAAAGCCGCGCAGAAGGTTCTGGATAAAGACCATTACGGTCTGGAAAAAGTTAAAGAACGGATTCTGGAATACCTGGCCGTTCAACAACGTACCAATAAAGTCAAAGGCCCGATCCTGTGTCTTGTCGGCCCTCCGGGTGTCGGTAAAACATCTTTGGGGCAGTCCATTGCCAAGGCAACGAACCGGAATTTTGTGCGTATGTCACTTGGTGGTGTGCGGGATGAAAGCGAAATCCGCGGACACCGCCGTACCTATATTGGTGCCATGCCCGGTAAAGTGATACAGGGGATGAAGAAGGCGAAGTCTTCGAACCCGCTGTTCCTGCTGGACGAAGTTGACAAGCTGGGTTCTGACTGGCGCGGTGATCCGTCATCCGCTTTGCTGGAGGTTCTGGATCCGGAACAAAATGACTCATTCAGCGATCATTATCTGGAACTGGACTATGATTTGTCTGATGTGATGTTTATTTGCACGGCGAACTCGCTGCGCATGCCGCAACCATTGCTGGACCGGATGGAGATTATCCGCATCGGGGGGTACACCGAAGATGAGAAGCTGGAGATCGTCAAACGTCACTTGCTGAAAAAGCAAATGGAAGCGACCGGTTTGAAGAAAAACGAATTCAAGATTTCCGATATGGCGATCCGTCATTTGATCCGTTACTACACGCGGGAGGCTGGTGTGCGTAATCTGGAACGGGAAGTTGCGAATTTATGCCGCAAAGCAATCAAAGATATTTTGATGAAAGGCAAGAAGAGCGTTTCTGTTACGCCGAAGGCGCTGGAGAAATATGCCGGCATCAAGAAATACCGCTACGGTGAAGTTGAAGAAGAAAACCGTGTTGGCGTGGTCAATGGCCTTGCCTATACCGAATTCGGTGGCGACCTGCTGTCTGTTGAGGCGGTGACCACTCCGGGTAAAGACGGTAAAGTGACAACGACCGGTAACATTAAAGACGTGATGAAAGAGTCCATCACAGTTGCCGAGATGTTGATGAAGTCCCGCGCTGCGGCCCTTGGTATCGATTACGAAGAGCTGAAGCTGAAGAACATTCACGTCCATGTGCCGGAAGGCGCGACACCGAAAGACGGCCCGTCCGCGGGTGCGGCTATGGTGACGGCGATTGTATCGGCGCTGACCGGTATTGAAATCCGCCGCGATATCGCGATGACCGGTGAAGTGAATTTGCGTGGATACGTGACCGCTATTGGTGGCCTGAAAGAAAAACTTCTGGCGGCCCTGCGCGGTGGAATTACGACAGTCCTTATTCCAAAGGATAATGAAAAAGACCTGCCGGACATCCCCGATAAGGTGAAAAAAGGCCTGGAAATTATTCCTGTGAATACGATTGAAGAGGTTCTAAGTCACGCCCTGACTGAGATTCCGATGCCCCTGCCGGAGCGAAAAGGTGAAGAAATTGAACAAATTGCTCCAGAATCGGCAGAAAATAAGGGGCAAGACATGATTCACCATTGACGCCCCCTTTTTTCGCGCCTAAAGTCGAATCGTTCTGAGTGTTGGTAGACAAGGGTTTTAGCCCTTATGCAACAATCCGGACCGTCATGTCCGCGTGTTTGCGCATGGCGTTTTAATACTAAACTTATTGTTCAATTAAAAAGAAAAGGGGTTCCTCTCATGAACAAAGCAGAACTCGTAGAACACGTTGCCAAGAAAGCAGAACTGACAAAAGCAGACGCACAACGCGCTGTTGAAGCTATTTTCGAAGGCATCAAAGCAACTCTGAAAAAAGGCGGCGAAGTCCGTTTGGTTGGCTTTGGTACATTCTCAGTCGCTAAGCGTGCAGCCACAACAGGCCGTAACCCACGCACAGGCGAAGCCATCAAGATTCCTGCTTCTAAGCAACCTAAGTTCAAAGCAGGTAAGGAACTGAAAGAAGCTGTTAACAAGTAGTCCTTGTAACAGTTTTTTTGTATTTGAAAGCCCCGCTTATCTGGCGGGGCTTTTTATTGGCCAAAACCCCTTGATTTTTGGCTCTCAAATGACTAGAGATAGCGGGTTGCCGAAAATGGGCGATTAGCTCAGTTGGGAGAGCATCTCGTTTACACCGAGAGGGTCGGCGGTTCGAGCCCGTCATCGCCCACCATTTTCCGCAGAAGATTATCGGCCTCAGCTCAGGCTGGGTGCGATGAAGTGAACCGCCTTTTTATTTTTACATTCGCAAAGCGAATGGGGTTCGAGCCCGTCATCGTCCACCATTTTCAGCCAAGGCAGGCAACAAGGCGTTGAATGGCTATGCTTATCAGTTTCCTCATATTTTTCTTTCTTTTTACCGGCGTCGGTATGGCGTCTTATTTCTTCAAGAAAAACAGTGTTGAAGATTATTTCCTTGCGTCGCGCAATATGCCGAGCTGGCTGGTTGCACTTTCTTACGGAGCCACGATTTCCAGCGGGGCTACCTTTATCGGGTTTGCGGGACTGGCTTATGCAACCGGTGTTACGGCGTTTGTATCGGTGGCTGCGCTAACCTTAGGGGATTATGTCGGGTGGAAACTGGCGGGACATAAAATCCGCGAGGCATCCATTGAACATAAAACCAACACATACCCATCACTGATTGGGAAGATGACCGGCACGGACTACCCGTGGGTGACGATAATTGCGGCGGTTTTGACGATAGTGTTCCTGGGGGCTTATTGCGCTGCGCAGCTGGTGGCGGGTGCAAAAATCGGCGAGCAATTATTCGACTGGGATTTCAATACATTTATCCTGGCCGGGGCCGGTGTGCTTTTGGCTTACTGCTGGTCCGGCGGTATTCGCGCGTCTATCTGGACGGATGCGGTGCAGGCGATCATTATCTTTTTGTCCCTGCTGCTGGTGATTATTGCAGCCATAGGGGAAATTGGCGGTATTGATGCCGCGTGGGGCGCCGTTCAGCAATTGCCGGACGGGATGACGGATGTTTTAAATCCGGCGCTTATCGCGGTGGCTGTCGGGTGGTTTTTCTTTGGTGTTGCCGTGCTGGGGCAACCGCAATTGATGGTGCGGCACATGGTGGCCAAGTCTAATGAATGCATTGATAGGGCCTGTACCATATATCTCGGCTGGCGGTGCGCGGTGTTGTTCCTGTCCTGTTGCAGCGGTGTATTGGCGCGGGTGCTTATCCCAGATGCGGAGTTTTTTGATCCGGAGCTGTCTATTCCGCAGTTGTGGCAGGACCTGTTGCCGCCTGTGCTTGTTGGTTTCCTTCTGGCCGGATTGTTTTCAGCGACGATGTCGACGGCGGATTCCCTGCTGCTGGCGTCTTCTTCGGCACTGACCCAGCATTTGCTGCCGAAATTCCGCAATTCTTATGCGTTGGCGCGTTTTGGCACGGTGATCGTCATTGCGCTGATTATCGCGATAGCATTGATAGCGACGAAAGGTGTGCTGGCTCTTGTCGTGCTTGCGTGGGCGGGGATGGCATCTGCCGTAGCCCCGCTTGTGATCGTTCAGTTGCTCGGTTTCAAGCCATCACAAAGACTGGCCGTCATTATGATGATTTGCGGTTTTGTTACAGCCGGATTGTGGCGGTATGTGTTTAACCTTAACGGCATAGTCATGGAGCTGGTGCCGGGCATGGTTGCCGGACTGGCCGTGTTTGCCGGCGGTTATTTGCTGGAGCGGATTAAATCCAGCCCACAGGCAGCGGAATAGAATATGTTGCGATGCATGTAGGCATTATGTTCGCCTCTTGCTACAGTCTAGCGTCGATCAGCGAAGAGGAGACGTTGTTATGATCATCGGTATTCCAAAAGAAATCAAAGCGCAGGAAAACAGGGTCGGGGCGGTGCCGTCCTCGGTCAAGGAATTCGTGGCGCACGGTCATACAGTGCTGGTTGAAACGCAGGCCGGAGCAGGAATCAATCATACGGATGACAGTTATATCGCTGCCGGTGCGGAAATTTGCGGGACGGCAAAAGAGATTTTTGACCGGGCAGATATGATCCTGAAGGTCAAAGAACCGCAACCGCAGGAATGCGCCATGTTAAGCGAAGGGCAGGTCTTGTTCACATATCTGCACCTTGCGGCGGATGCGGAGCAGACAAAGGCGCTGATGGATTCGGGATGTGTGGCTATTGCCTATGAAACTGTAACAGGGCCGGGCGGTCGCGGATTGCCTTTGCTGGCCCCGATGAGCGAGATTGCGGGGCGTTTATCCATTCAGGTCGGCGGGTCATACATGCTGAAGCATCTTGGCGGGTGTGGGCGGCTTATGGGCGGTTCACCAGGCGTGGAAGCTGCGCGCGTACTGGTACTTGGCGGCGGGGTCTCCGGATTTCATGCGGCGCAGATGGCGGTGGGCATGCATGCCAATGTGGTGATGTTGGAAAAAGGGCATGACCGGGTGCGCTGGCTTGATGATTATTTTGGGACGAGTGCGCGGGTCATTCAGTCCAGCCGCGATGCGGTGGAACGGTATATTGAGACGGCTGACCTGGTTGTCGGAGCCGTTTTGATTCCCGGTGCGTCTGCGCCGAAGCTGGTGTCAAAAGACATGGTGGCTTCTATGCGTCCGGGTTCCGTGATGGTTGATATTGCGATTGATCAGGGTGGATGCTTCGAAACATCCAAGCCGACGACCCATAGTGACCCGGTCTATACAGTGAATGACGTGATCCATTATTGCGTCACCAATATGCCGGGCGCGGTGCCCTTGACGTCTGCGCAGGCGCTGAACAACGCTGTTCTGCCTTATGCGCTGGAGCTGGCCGATCATGGCTGGGAAGCGGCCTTGCTGAGTGACCCGAACCTACGCAACGGCCTGAACGTCTGTTATGGCGAAATTACCCATCAGGGCGTGGCGGAAAGCCTTGATTTACCGTTTGTCGCGCAACCCAAGGCCCTGGCCGCATAAAACGCATTGACAGGCTATTTGTATATTGTTATCAAAAGCGCCTGAGTTCGCGCGGGTGTAGCTCAGTTGGTTAGAGCGCCGCCCTGTCACGGCGGAGGCCGCGGGTTCAAGTCCCGTCACTCGCGCCATTCTCATAGAGAATTTCCCATGTATTCTTATTGACACAAGGCCGGGATCATCCCACTATCGCGATATGGCACCGAGCGAATTTTTAGCAGAATATCTACCGATTTTAATTTTTATGGGCATCGCCGCCTTTATCGCGGTGGCTGCAATCGTCCTGTCTTTACTGGTCGGTAAGCAGAACCCGGACAGTGAAAAACTTTCAGCCTATGAATGTGGTTTTGATGCGTTTGACGATGCGCGCAGCAAGTTCGATGTACGGTATTATCTTGTCGCTATCCTGTTTATCATCTTTGACCTTGAAATTGCGTTCCTGTTTCCGTGGGCGGTGTCGCTGGGTGAAATCGGATTGCTCGGGTTCTGGTCCATGGTATCGTTCCTTGGCATCCTGACTGTCGGGTTTATTTATGAGTGGAAAAAAGGCGCACTGGAGTGGGAGTAAGCCATGACGCATGACCGTAAAGTGATATTGGCCCCGGATGCCCCGTTTCAAACATCTGTGCCGATGCCGCCGGCAGAGGAGCAGGATGTTGTGCCTGCCGCTATTTCCAAACACCTGCAGGAAAAGGGATTCCTGATTACGCAGGCCGACCGTTTGTTCGACTGGGCGCGTACGGGGTCGATGTGGCCGATGACATTTGGTCTTGCTTGTTGCGCCGTTGAAATGATCCATTCTTACATGTCGCGTTACGACCTTGACCGGTTCGGCATGATTCCGCGACCCAGCCCGCGCCAGTCCGATGTGATGATTGTTGCCGGGACGCTGACCAACAAGATGGCGCCTGCACTGCGCAAAGTTTACGACCAGATGCCGGAGCCGCGCTGGGTCATTTCCATGGGGTCCTGTGCCAATGGTGGCGGTTATTACCATTATTCCTATTCTGTTGTACGGGGATGTGACCGGATTGTGCCGGTTGATATTTACGTTCCGGGCTGCCCACCGACAGCGGAAGCACTTGTTTACGGCCTGATGCAGCTTCAGAAGAAAATCCAGCGTGAAGACACGCGGATCGCTCGTTAAATAACTTCATTGACATAATAATTGTTTGGGTTATGGTTTCCTTTTTAACGATATGGGGAGCGTATGCCTGTTTTATTGGGCCGCAGGGCAGTGTTTGGATTGTTGGTAGCAGGTATTGCGAGGCCTGTTATGGCCAGGGAAATTCCTGAATCCGGACCGTATTTATTTTCTGGTTATAGCCTTGAAGAGGTTGCCGCGTTTCTGGTGTCGCAATCCCCTGAGGATGTTGTCTCCCCGAACATCCAGTCAGCGTTACGGATATATAAAACCCGTGAGGCGTATGAATTTGGTCAGCTGGGTAAGGAAGTTGGCTGGCAGATTGCCCGGCCTCTGGTGGATGTCGTCGATGAGATTGCCGACCATATGAACCATGGCAGGGACGAGGAATGCAGGCGTGTTTCTGTACAGCATAACATGGAACTTGGCGAGGTCTTGATCACCATACGAAAAGGCGGTGCTGATCTGTCCGAGCTGATAAACATTGTCGAGGATTATAAACGGCAGATTATTGTCCCGATAGTTCTGGAGCGGGCTAAACCTTATTTACAGGCTATTCGTATGGCGGCAGTCGCTGTGCAAAACGCAAGAATGCAGCATTTACAAAGCCTTACAGGCCCAAACATTTGATTTTTGACATAAAATTAAGGTTTTTCGTATAATTTCATAAAGATTTGGGGAGGTATACGGATTGCCATCGATTTCCGGCGTATATAACTTTTTCGTCAGCCATCTGGGCTTTAACAGCTATCCCGATGTTACGGGCGGTGTCGATGTGACAAGGCGTCAGTTTGTAACGGGTGCCGCGGCTGCGGTGACTACGGCTGTTTTTGATTCATCGCAAGGCGCGGCGCAGGTCTTTCTGGCCCAGGCCGGAGATGACGGTTTCCGTGCCGGGGATGCGGCGCAGGCGCTGTATGGCAATTCACCTGATCGGTGGGCGGGTATTGCGCGTGATCAGGGTTGGAATTCACAGCAGGTCGGACAAGTTCAGGATTATTTATCCCGTATTATTAACGCAGATCATGGCAATGCAAAGCACGCCATCTCACGCTTTGAGCAACTGCAAAGGCATATTGTCCAGTCGCAGGATCAGATTGTCAGAGGGCAAGAGGCGGTAGAGCAGGCCAGCGGGGCTGTCGGCAGGCTTGTTGATACAGTCGAAAGGGATGTTGATGCCCGGGCCTTGAATGCGCAGACACGAGCGGGAAGGCCGCCCGCAGATGCATCGCTGGATGAGGCATCCCAGCAGCGGCTGGATAGCCGCCATGCACGCTTAATTGAACAGACAGCCGACCCTGATAAGGTACGCGCAGCGTATATGGATGCTTATGGCGACCAGATCCGGGACAATGTGGGTAGTGGCGGACGTGTTACGAACGATCTGGCTGCCAGAAAAGTGCGCGCCGCGAATATCCTTGATAATCCCGATGAATTTTCAAGGATGGAACAGGCTGCTGAACAGGCGTTGGCGGCAAACCCGCTGAGCGGAAGCGAACAAAATTATGTTGATGTTCGTGTTGGGGCGACGTTACGGAAATATGATGCGGCCTTTCGGGAATATGAGGCCAATCCGGATATGAGCGTCAGCGATAAAAAGCAGCTTTCTTATTCTAATTTCTTTGACCAGCCGGACGGGCGGAAGATGCTGGAACGGCAGATACGGCTTAACGCCACGTTGGCAAAGAGCCCGGAAGCAAAAGATGCTGTTTATGATATCTACCGCAGCCCCGAGCCAAATGCATCAGATGTTCGTATGGAACTGGACCGGTTCATTGCCAATGATATCGACGGAAGTCAGCGACTGAAAGCATTGCAGGATGCAGGGTTAGAGATTGATCCGTCGCTGCGGCCGCAACTGGACAAATTACAGGCCGAGTTGGCCGCCGGATCTGAAACCGGACGTGAGCAGTTGCAGGAACAGGGACGGGATGCGGCGCTGTCCGAGCCGTTACCGCAAAGCACGGTCGAACTTATGCAGAACGGTTTGGCACGTATTCGCACGGTACCGCAGGAGCAGGTTCTTGGTGAGCTGGATGCCCGGTTAAGCGAGAGATTTGGAGAAGATACCGCTGGGCGTTACATGCAGCAGATCGCCCCGGATTATGTAAGAAACGGTCAACGGCTCGAGGTTCCGGCGGCAGGTACAGGTGCGTCGGGGCAAGCTGAGATTTTACAGAAGGCGTTGGAAGGGGTTCAGTCTGATGGTTATAGGGCTGCGCTTTCAAATGCGATTGAGGGCGGCAGTATTGACCGCGGGCAGGCAATCGAAAATATCGCTGAATTTCGCCGGGAACTAAACGGTGGTATGCGGGAGTTGCGTGCACAAGGGCAGGCCATGCAATATCAGGAAACCCGGCCCAAGCCGCAAAGCGAGGTTGTTCCGGAACAACCGGGCGCCAAACCTTTCATGCAGGATATATAATCTTTTCCTTTGAAACCTGCTTTTGGCTTCGCTATTGTAAGGGCGAACGACAACCCTTTAGAAGTGTTTCGCCCCCATGTCCGCTGAAGCTTTAGACGATTTGCGATCCCATATCGAAGACTCCCTTGGTGATACAATCCTGCACCATCATTTTCAGAAAGACGAGCTATGCCTTCACGTTAAACGCGAGGCTGTGGCAGATGTGCTGCAATTCCTGC